>DATBZG010000104.1:0-8638 GCA_036513335.1 Solirubrobacteraceae bacterium
TTGAGGATGAACTCGCCTTCGAAGAATTCGCCCGTCTGCGTCGTGCCGTTCGGCTGTGCCGTCGTGACGCTCACGTGTCCGTGGGTCGCTTCGATGACGGTGCCGAAGGGGATCTGCTGGAGCGAGGAGAGGGGGACGAACGTCCTGCTGCCCGGCACGCGGACGAGCACCCTCCCGGAGATCGGGGCTACGTTGCCGGTGCGGGCCAATATCGGGGGTGGGACGACGAGGATGAGCGGACCAGGCAGGGACACCAACGGACCCGTGTTCGGCGGCGCGCTGTAGGTGAACCCGTCGCCGGCGTTAGCGGCGGAGGTGCCCGCATAGGTGCTGACGGTCACGTTCACGGTTCCACTGCCAGCGGGACTGACCGCGGTCATGGAGGACGCCGAGTTGACCGTGACGCTCGTCGCAGCCGTCGCGCCGAAGTCGACCACCGCACCTTCGACGAAGCCCGAGCCCGCGATCGTCACCGTGGTCCCACCCGTGTAGGGGCCGGTCGCCGGGCTGACGCTGGAGACCGCGGGCGTCACCGCCCGTGCGAGCTCAACCACCGAGCGGTCGTTCTGTCCGGCCACGTACAGGTTCATGCCGTCTGGGCTCACCGTCACGCGCCTGGCGCCGGCAATGCCGTGAATGCCCTGCGTGCCGCATTCGTTGTCGACTTCTCCTTCGGTTTCGCCTTTGCCGGCGCATTCGTAGGGGGCGGGAAGCGCGGCGAGGACACCTGTTTCCGCATTGCGTGCGAACTCGGCCTCGTCGTCTTCAAAGGCGCTGCTCGCGTAGACATCTTCACCCCCAGGGCTGATCGCCACACCGAGTGCTTTTTCGAGTCCCTTGGCTTCACTGCACCCCGCTTCAACAGGTGCCTTCATCAGACACGCGTTCGGGGGCGCCAGTTGCGCAAGCGCTCCCGAGGGTTCGCGCCGGAGCTCCAGAACCGCATTGTCTTCACTCGAGTTCGTGTAAACGTTGCGCCCATCCGGGCTGATCACGAGGTCCTCGGGACCGTCGATCCCCACGCCGTGCGTGCAGGACGCATTGGCCGTGCTGATGCAGCCTTCCTTGCCCGGAAGCTGAGTGAGCGCTCCCGTGCTCGTGTTGCGTTCGAACGAGGCGATCGCACCGCTGCGTTCCGTGCCCCCCGCCGCCACGTAGACACTCCTGCCGTCGGGGCTGACGGCCACCCCGATCGCGCTTTCGAGCCCGACCCCACCTTCGGTTCCACAGCCGTTCCCGCTGCCGCTCGTTATGCAGTTGTTCTGCCTCGTGAGCTGCGTCAGTTCCCCCGTCGAGGCGTCGCGTGAGAACTCGGCGATCGCATCGCTGTTATGGCTCGCCACGTATACGCTCGTGCCGTCGGGACTGATGGCGATCCCGTAGGGCAGTTCGAGACCGTCCGCTTCGTGCGACGCACATTCCAAGTCGGCCTGACTGAGACACCCGATCTCGGTCAGCAGCCCCGTTGCCGGTTCGCGGCTGAGCTCGACGAGGCTGTTCGTCCCCTGAGTGACAACGTACACGTCGGTGCCTTCCGGGCTGATTGCCATAGCCGCGGGGCTACTCATCGCGATCGCGTTCGTGGTCGAGCTCGCGGGAGCACATGCGCTCGCCCCCGATGTCACGCAACCGATCTCTGTGAGCGTGCCGTTGGCCTGATCGCGCGAGTACTCGATGAGATCGCCGGAGACCGCAACTGAGTAGACGTTCCTGCCGTCCGGGCTCACCTGCGCCTGGTAGGAGTTTTCGAGTGTGCCTTTCGGCAGCAGCACCCCGCAGCCGATCAAACCGGCTTCATGACCTTCTTCGATCAGCTCTTCTTCGAAGCCCTGTTCGCTGATGCAGTTGAGGGGGCTCGGGAGCTGCGAGAGCGAGCCGCTTTCCACAGCCGCAGCCACCGATGGCCGCCCATAGCCCGCCAGCATCGCCGCGGCGAGCATCGCGAACGCGACCACGAGCGCGCGGCGGCGGAAATCAGAGCTGCATGTCAACGCGATCAATCTCGACTACCCCCCGAACCAGGACTGAAAGAGCCACGGCCGTACTGAGACTGCGGCGAGACTTTACAGCCGCCCCGACTCACATGCTCCGGAGGCCATTCATCACGCGACGGGCCCGTGCCGGCGCAATATGAGCGTCCGTTAGCATCGACGCGCTCGGCGCTTGCGCGACCGGTTGACATCGAGGCGATATATGAGGGGCACGCACAGCCAACGACGCAACGTGGTGGGACTGGTGATGGTGGCCATCCTCGCCGGGGGCATCGGCGTGGCCGCGTACGCCACACATCTGCTTCGCCGCAGCGAACTGCAGACGATCGACGCGCGCTTCACGATTCGCGGCACGCGTAGGCCTCCGTCGAACATCGTGTTCGTTGCGATCAGTGTCCAGGCCGAACGTGAACTCAAAGAACGTCACCTCGAGTCGCGCTCGCCGCTGCCACGCAGGTTCGACGCTGAGGTGCTCGACCGCCTGCGGCGCGCGGGCGCGAAGGCGATCGCCATGGATATGGAATTCACACAGGAAACCAACCCCACCGAAGACAACGAGCTGATCGAAGCCGTCGGTAGGGCGCATGGGAAGATCGTGCTCGGAACGGTCAACGTCGCGGTCAAGCCGCCCGGCGAAACGGAAATCTTCGGCGGGAACTCCCTGCTGCGTGAAATCGGCGCGCGGCCCGCTGAGGTGCGACTGACGCTCGACAGCGACGGAGTGGTGCGGCGCTTCGACCGCAGCTACAACCACCTCGGGAGCTTCCCGCTCGCGGCAGCCGAAGTGATGCTCGGGCACAGCATCCCCGCATCCACCTTCGAAGGCGATGGCAGCCTGCCGATCGACTTCGCCGGACCGCCGGAAACCTTCAGGTCGATCTCCTACGCCAAGGTCATGCGCGGGGACTTCCCCGCGGGCCTGTTTCAGGGCGCGCTGGTGATCGTGGGCGCGTCCTCCCCGATCCTCCAGGACATCCACGCCACGTCCACCACCGGCGGCGTAGACATGGCGGGTCCAGAAATCTGGGCCAACGCCGCTGCCACGCTGCTCCAGCGAGTGCCACTGCGCTTCGCCCCGAGCTCGGTGGACATCCTCGTGATCCTGTTGCTCGGCATTGCCGTTCCCCTCGGCAGCCTGCGCCTGCGCCAGTGGCGCTCGATGCTCAACGCGCTGGCCCTGGCCGTGACGTTCACGGTCGCAGTGCAGGTCATCTTCGACCGCGGCGCGATCGTCACGTTCGTCTACCCACTGCTCGCGCTCGCCGTTGGCACGCTCGGAACGCTGGCCGTGCTGTATGTCGGCGAAACGATCGAACGCACGCGTGTGCACGATCTGTTCTCGCGCTTCGTGCCCGCCGACGTCGTCGAGCAGGTCGTCGCCAGCGCCGGCGAGAACCTGCGCCTCGGCGCGGTCGAGCGCGACTGCACCGTCCTCTTCTCCGATCTGCGCGGCTTCACCAGCTTCTCCGAGAAGCTCCCCGCCACCCGCGTGATCGAGGTGGTGAACTGCTACCTCAACGAAATGACCGAGGCCATCCTGGCCGCCGGCGGCACGTTGATCTCATACATGGGCGATGGCATCATGGCCGTCTTCGGCGCACCGCTGGAGCAGCCCGATCACGCCGACCGGGCGCTGAGCGCCGCCACCGAGATGATCGGCGCGCGCCTGGATGCCTTCAATGCGTGGATCGCCGAGAACGGGCACGACCATGCGTTCGTGATGGGCGTGGGGATCAACAGCGGCCCTGTGATGGCCGGCAACATCGGCTCGGAGAAGCGCGTCGAGTACACCGCGCTCGGTGACACGACCAACACCGCCTCGCGCCTGGAGGGCATGACCAAGGGCAGCGGGCACATGCTCTTCATCGCCGACTCCACGCGTCAGCGCATGCGTCGCGCGCCACAGAACCTCGTGCTCGTCGGTGAGCTCGAGGTCCGCGGACGCGTGGAGCCGGTGCCCGTGTGGACGATCGTCGAGCCCGGCGAGAGCTCCGCGCCCGTCGGTCACGTGGCGGCCGAGGATGCTCCCACGGGCCCCGCCGGCGCCAGCTAGTCTCGACTCAGAGCCGCTCCGGCTCATACGCCCCCGGCTTCGGCCGCACCTTGCCGCCGGGGAACGCCAGGCGCAGGATCGTCCGGTGCACGGTCCCCAGCTGCTTGTGCAACGGGCCTGTGTTGTAGGGCAGGCCGTAGCGGCGACAGATGTCGCGCACGCGCGGCGCGATCTCTGCATAGCGGCTGGAGGGCATGTCCGGGTAAAGGTGGTGCTCGACCTGGAAGCTGAGGTTGCCCGCAAGCAGGTGAAACAGCGGGCCTCCGTCGATGTTGGCCGCGCCCAGCAGCTGGCGCACGTACCAGCCGCCGCGCGTCTCATCCGCGACCTCGGCCTCGGCGAACGTGTACGTCTGGTCGGGGAAGTGTCCGCAGAAGATGATCGAGTACGCCCACACGTTGCGCACGATGTTCGCCGTGAAGTTGGCAGCGACCGTCGTCTTGAAGGAGCGCTTGGCGGACTCCGCCGAGCCGCGGCTGGACGCGAACGCCGCGCCCGCCGCGAGCGCGGGGAACGCGATGTAGTCCTTGACGATCTGCCGGCGCGCCTTCACGCCGATCGCCTTCAGCTCATCCAGCACCTGCTCCTTTGACTTCTCCCCCGAGTGGATCGCACCGCGGTTGAGGTCGTGCACCGCCACGCCCCACTCGAAGAAGCCCATCAGCAGCAGGTTGTACAGCGGCTGAAACAGATAAACCGGATGCCAGCGCTGGTGCGGGTCGACGCGCATGATCTCATAGCCCAGATCGCGATCCTTGCCGCGGATATTGGTGAACGTGTGGTGCTCGTAGTTGTGGGAGTGACGCCACGCGTCAGCCGGCGAGGCGGTGTCCCAGTCCCACGCCTGCGAGTTGATGTCCGGGTCGTTCATCCAGTCCCACTGGCCGTGCATCACGTTGTGGCCGATCTCCATGTTCTCCAGGATCTTCGCCAGCGACAGCGAGGCGGTGCCCGCGAGCCAGGCCGGCTCATAGCTCGAGCCGAGCAGCAGCGCGCGCGCGGCCAGCACGAGCTGGCGGTGCAGCTTGATCGTCGCGCGGATGTAGCGTGCGTCGCGCTCGCCGAGGTCGGCGTACACCTCGTCGTGGATCGCGTCGAACTCACGTCCGAGCTCTTCGATCTGCTCCGCAGTCAGGCGCGCCAGCGGGCTCTCAGGCTCATCGAGGCGCGAGGCCGGCGACGCGGCGGTGCTGGTGGCGGACATGGTCAGGGGTTCCTTTGTTCGTGGGGGAGGATCTGGAGGTTCTGGAGAGCTAGAGATCAAGCTCGATGGCACCCTCGGGGGCGTTGACGCACGTCTGCAACATCTCTCCGGGCTGGCCGTGGACACGGCCGGTGCGCAGGTCGCGGACGCGACCGGAGCGCAGGCGCCCGACGCACGTGTGGCAGATGCCCATGCGACAGCCGAACGGCAGCTCGGCACCTGCGGCCTCGCCACAGGCGAGGATCGACTGGCTGCCGTCGCTGTCCACCTCGATGCCGCTCGAGCGAAAGCGCACCGTGCCGCCCGCGCCGCGCTGCCCCGGTGAGAGCTCATCCAGCAGGTGCTCGTCCGGCTGGAAGTGCTCGACGTGCAGTCGCTCCGGGTGGCCGTCCTGCGCCCAGCGCCCACGCATCGCCTCGAGCAGGCTCGAGGGTCCGCACAGGAACGTCTCGCGTTCGCGCCAGTCAGGGCACAGCTCATCAAGGTGCCCCGGCGCGACGCGCCCCTGCTCGCCCGTCAGCTGCTCGTGCAGGCTGTAGCCGTTCTCGCCGCTGTGAAGCTCGCGCAGCTCACGCGAGAAGATCACCTGCTCCGCCGTGCGCGCGCTGTGGATGTGGACGACGTCGCGCAACTGCCCGCGCCCCGCCAGCGCACGGAGCATGCTCATCACCGGCGTGACGCCGCTGCCGGCGCTCACGAACAGCAGGCGCTCGGGCAGCTCCTCGGGCAGCACGAACGTCCCTTCCACGCCGCCCAGGCGCACGATCGCACCCGGCCGCACACGCGAGAACAGAAACGGCGAGACCTTGCCGCCGTCCACGAGCTTGGGCGTGATCGCGATGCAGCCGTCGCGGCGATCGGGGTCGGAAGTGAGCGAGTAGGCGCGCCAGTGGTGCACGCCGTCGACCTCGATCCCCAGGCGCACGTACTGCCCGGGAAGGTGGCCCGGCCATTCCCACCCCGGCTTGATCAGCACCGTCACCGCGTCCGGCGTCTCGCGCTCGACGCGTTCGATGCGACCGCGCAGCTCGCGCGTGGACCACAGCGGGTTGACGAGCTCCAGGTAGTCGTCGGGAAGCAGCGGCGAGGTGAACGAGCCGACGAGCTTCAGCGCGCGGCGCCGGCCGGCGGACACGCGCGGGACAGCTCCGCGTTCAGCCACGCAGACCACCGCGCAGACGGGTTGAGGCGGGTTGGCGGGCGCGGAAAATCATGACGTAGGTCTATGTTACCTCGAATGAGGGCACATCAAACGTAGTATCCTTGAATGACGATGCCAAGCGCCTCCACCGAGACCGGCGAGAAGCCCGCCCGCACCGTCCGTACCCGCGCCGGCGCGCACGCAACCACCTCGGGATACGACCTCACGATCGAGCAGCTGGCGGCCGAGGTCGGCATGTCGGTGCGCAACATCCGCAACCACCACACGCGCGGGCTGCTGCCCCCGCCGGAGGTCAGGGCGCGCGTGGGCTACTACAACGCCGAGCACGTGGCGCGCCTGCGATTGATCCTCGACCTGCAGGCCGACGGCTTCAACCTCGCCGCGATCGAGCGCCTGCTGAGCGGCTCCAACGGCCTCGCCGAGCGACTGCTCGGCCTGCGCATCGCAGTCACCACGCCCTTCGAGGCGGAGGCGCCCGAGATGATCACCGCCGAGGAACTGACAGCACGCTTCGGCGACGTCGACGCGAAGGACATCGAGCGCGTGCGCCGGCTGAAGCTACTCGTGCCGCTCGGCGACGGACGCTTCGAAATCCCCAGCCCGGCACTGATGCATGCGGCCGAGGAGGTCGTCGAGCTCGGCATCCCGCTGCACGCGGCGCTCGTGCTCGTCGAGCGCGTCAGCCGCGACTGCGAGTCGATCTCGCGCGCGTTCACGAAGCTGTTCCTCAAAGAGCTGTGGGAGCCCTTCGACCGTGCCGGCCAGCCCGACGAGGGCTGGGACGAGCTGATCGCAGGGGTAGGGTCGCTGCGTCCGCTCGCATCGGAGGCGCTGCTGGCGCTATTCAAGCAGCGCATGACCGCGCAGCTGGAGGACGCCTTCGGCAAGGTGCTCGCGCACCAGTCCAAGCGCAAGTAGCGCTCGAGGCGACAGCAGCTAAGTGCGCCGGCGGCTCAGGGCACGAGCACGATCTTGCGGTGCGAGCCGGCCTGGAGGCGGCGCCACGCCTCGCCCACCTGATCGAGCGCCAGCGGGTCGACGCCCACCCGGATCGCGCCCGCGGCGGCGGCCTCGGCGAGCCGGCGGTATGCCTCGCGCTTGACCTCCGGCGGGGCGGCGAAGTTCGTGTGTCCCATGATCTCGAGCATCTTCCCCCGGATCGCAGCGGAGGGAACGGTCGCCTCGGCGCCGGCCCCCGCCCCAAGCTGCACGATCCGCGCGCCGAAGCTCGCGGCGTTGACGGCCGCCACGAACGGCTCGCCGAACAGCGGGTCGACGACCACGTCGATGCGATCCTCCGCGGCATCGGCGAGCGCCGCGGGCAAGTCATCGGGCTCGCCCAGGCGCACGGCGGCATCCGCGCCCAGCTCCAGGCAGCGCTCGAGCCCCTCCTGCGAGCGCGCGGCAGCGACCACGCGCGCGGCGCCCAGGAGCTTGGCGGCCTGCACGGCGATCTGACCGAGGACGCCGCTGGCACCCAGCACGAGCACGTGCTCGCCCGGCTGCAGCTCCGCGCGCCAGGTCAACGCCAGCCACGCCGCCAGGCCGGAGATTCCAAGCGCAACCGCGACGCCATCCTCGACGCCGTCGGGCACCGGGTAGGTGTGGCTCGGATCGACCAGCGCGCGCTCTGCCATCGAGCCGAACGGCGCCACGGGCGCGTCAAAGTAAACGCGCGCGCCGTCGAGCATGCCCACGCCCTCGCGTCCGGCGACCGACGGCAGTGGCGGCTTGCCCGCGTAGAAGCGCCCCGCGCAGATCGCCACGTCGACAGGGTTCAGACCTGCGGCGAGCACCTCGACGATCGCCTGATCCGAACCGGCTGAGGGCTCCTCGAATTCGCCGGGGACGGGCACGCTGTACTCCCGAAGGACCGCCGCTCTCATCGCTTGATCCTAGGCACGAGGCTCCTGACGCGCGCCTCGGCGAGCGCCGCACGCGCGGCCGCACGTCCGGGGACGCCATGGACCGCGCCGCCCGGGAACGCGGCGGCACTGCCGATGTAGAGGCCACGGGCGGGGGTACGGTAGGGAGCGAGCGAGGGCACCGGGCGGAAGATCACCTGGTCGAGGGTGTAGCTGCCCCCGCCCACGTCGCCGCCCTGGAGGTTCGCGTTGCGGCGCTCGAGGTCCGCCGGCCCGAGCACGTGACGGGCGAGGATCAGGTCGCGAAAGCCCGGCGCGAAGCGCTCGACCTGCGCCTCCATGCGCTCCACCTGACGCTCGCGC
>DATBZG010000105.1:0-6859 GCA_036513335.1 Solirubrobacteraceae bacterium
GGCACCAGCGAGGCGACGCCGCTGTTCTCCGGGGTGGTTGCGATCGCCGACCAGATCGCCGGTCACTCGCTCGGGCTGATCAACCCGCGCATGTACCAGCTGGAGAAGGAAGGCGGTAACACCGGCATCGTCGATGTCACCTCAGGCAACAACACCTACGTGGAACTCGAAGAAGAAGGCAACCCTGAGCTCACGATCAAGGGCTACGGCGCAAAGCCCGGATACGACCTCGTCACCGGGCTCGGCACCGTCGATGCCTTCTCCTTCGCCCACGCGCTCGCCGGGGGCTGATCGGCCGCGAGGCTCGTACACGTGCCCGCCCGTCCGGCCCAGGGAGAGCCGGACGGGCGGTTTCACGTGTGCCTGCGCGAGCGGCCAGTGGAGGTGAACCGCTCGGTCGTCGACGGCCGGGGGGACAGCCGTCTGACGGTTGATGACGAGGCTTGCTCGTCGTAGTTGGTGCATCTGCGAGCCAGCGCCGCCCTCTCCAGGCGCTCTGTGATCGCGTCCGCTCGGGCGGAGGATCGGAACAGGGCGCTCGCGAGGAGGATCAGGGCCACCGCGCCGGCAGAGATGAGGATCAGAAGGAGCTGTTGCGTCATTCGGCGAAGTCGTTCGACCGTTGGGCTTCGTCCGCGGCGGAGAGCTTGCCGTTCATGGTCGGTAGCTCTATCCGCCGGTGGCAGCGGCGCGTGGCGATCATCTGGGCGTCCGCGCGGTCGAGCAGCGTCTCGATCGTGTCCTCTGCTTGGCGTTGGCTCACGCCAACGCTGATACTGGCGCCGGGTGCTGCCTGGTCGAGCTTCACGCTCACGCGTTCGAAGCGCTTGGCGATCTCATCCAGGCCGTCGCCTGAGAACGAGCACACGAACTCGTCGCCGCCGAAGCGGAGCATCAGGTCATATGAGCGGAACTCCTCGGTGACGAGGCTCACGACCGTCCGCAGCAGCGCATCGCCCGCCGCATGTCCATCGCGGTCGTTCACCGTCTTCAGGCCGTCGACGTCGACGAACGCGACGATCAGCTGCTCCCGCGTGCGCCTCGTGCGGTCCATCTCCCGCTGCAGAGCGACGAGGCCCACGCCGCGCCGCAGCGCGCCCGTCATCTCGTCGATCGCCGCCGTTGCCAGTTCGTGGGCGTAGGCCATTCGGTCGAGTGCCGCGTGCTGACGATCGCGTGCGGCATTCGCACGATCGTCTGCGGCCGCTTGGCGCTGGAGCGCAGCGCGCGCTCGCGATTGGGCGCTCAGCCGTCGTTCCACTGCAGCCCGTAGATGGCCGCCGCCGTTGGAGCGCCCGTTCTGCTGCGGCGAGCGCTCGCGCTCGAGACGCTCCATCTCCTCATCTAGGGTGGCCGCGAGCTGATCGCGTGCCGCGCTGGCGATGTCTCGCGCTGCGGCCAACCCGTCCCGCCGCTCGGATACGCGGTCGCGCAACGTGGCAACGGCGCTGCGCATCTGGCTGATCGCATGGCGTTCCAGCGTACTGTCGGCGCGCATCTTGCGTGTGCGCTCATACGCCGCTGGGTTCTCGCCGTCGGAGCCCCTCCCTTCGGTTGTAGCCTGGTCCATGTCTGCCGCGGCCTGGTCACGGTCTGAGGAGATCTGGTCCTGCTCGGAGGTGCCCTGGTCGGAGTCAGAGAGACTCTGGTCGGCCTCAGCACCGGTCTGCTCGACAGCCGCAAGCGCCTCCTCCGAGTCACCGGGACCCACATCGCGCTCCGCCGGCGTCACGTGCGCGCCTTCTCAAGTAGTGCAGCCTCAACCTGCTCGCCTTGCATATTGGCTCCAGACGTGGGCCTCAACCTCCGGGCACGTCACCAAGGTCTGGAGCGACGCAGTTTCGACTCTAGCACATTCCTGGCGATAAAGCCCGAGGATTGGAATTCGTCCGATTCGCCCTCAGCGAGCAGGGGCCACTGAGCCAAGCGACCTCTGTCAGTGACCGCCGGTCGAGAGCTCGGCCAGCGCGGCCGCATCGAGGCGGCCGTCGATCACGTCGCGTGCCACGTCGCTGAGGCGTCTGTTGTGCGCTCGCGCGTAGCTGCGGATGCTCGAGAACGCCAGATCCACGCTGACATTGCCGCGCTCGGCGAGAACGCCCT
This sequence comes from Solirubrobacteraceae bacterium, assembly GCA_036513335.1. Classification (GTDB taxonomy): domain Bacteria; phylum Actinomycetota; class Thermoleophilia; order Solirubrobacterales; family Solirubrobacteraceae; genus Palsa-744. The sequence continues at coordinate 2,104 of DATBZG010000105.1, forward strand.
TGGCCTGCTCGATCAGAACGCGACTGTTGAGCGCGCTTTGCAGCTGCTGCACGACCCCGCGCGACTCGCGCATCGCGCGCTCCTGGATCAGGGCCACCGCCGCGATGTCCGCCATCCCCTGTCCCAGCGGCACGTCTCGCTCCGCGAGCCGGCCGGTGCCGGCACGAAACAGGTTCAGTGCGCCGATTGTGCGGCTGTGCACGCGCATCGGAATCGCGTGGACCGAGCTGATCCCCCTCTGCACCGCGGCGGGGGCGAAAGTCGGCCAGCGATCGCCGTCCGCGTGCAGGTCTTCGCTGAACACTGAGGTCCCGCCTCGAAAGCAGTCGAAGCAGGGCCCCTCCTCGTTGCGGGACTGCAGGAGCTCGAGCGCCTCCGAGCGCTCACTGGAGGATGCCATCACCTGAAGGCTGCCTGTGGCGTTTGCGAGCAGCAGGCCTACCTCAGCGCAGTCCATCAGCTCCAGGCTGCGCTCCACGAGGCGGTGCAGGAACTCGATCACGTCGAAGTGATCCACCATCGTGTCGGCCAGCTCGACGAAGGTTTCAACAATCCGCTCTTCTCGAGTCATTGCTCGATACCCCAGGTCCCGCCCACTCGAATGAATCGTATTATGCCGCAAGTCTCGGCGACGGCATGTGCACGTCATCCTGCGCTGGGAAGGCGCAGGCGACGCGCGACGACGTCCTCCGCAACCTCGCGCAGCGGGTGATCGTTCGCAAACGCAAAGGACCTCAAGCGCACGAAAGCCTCGTCCAGCGAGACCTCGAGTTGAGCGGAGATCATGCCCGTTGCCTGATGGATCTCCGCCCAATGCGCCGGCTCCTCCGCCAGCAGCACATGCAACTGCTCGGCGGGGGCCCCGGCCTGCAGGCCGAGAATCGTCTGGGTTGCCACCTCGGCCAGCACCAGCCCAAGGGCCAACTCCTCATCGCTCAGCGGCGCTGGGCGATCGCGGTACAGCGCCAACACCCCGAGGCCCACTGCCCCCAGCTGCAGAGGGAAGGCGAACACCGCACGCACGCCCGCCTGCACGCCGGCTTCGGCGAAGGCCGGCCAACGCGGCTGCGCCGGATCGGCCAGATCTGCCTCCAACACGGGCTCCAGGTCACGCCACGCGTCGACACACGGGCCCTCGCCGAGGGTGAGCTGGAGCTCCTGCATCGCCTCGATGCCCGGCTCGCTGACGCCCGCGGTGCCACGCAGCTCACCATCCGCCATCAACGACAGCCCCGCGCCGCTCAGCGAAAGCAGCGTGACAGCCGCTCCACACACGCGGTCCACCATCGAGGCGGATCCGTCGCGATCGACGTCCGCCATCGCTCTCAGCACGACGCTCAAGCGTTCGCTTGCCACTCGGCCACCATACGCGGCTCGCAGCGCGCGCCCGCGCTGCCCGGGTGCATCGGGGCGCTACGTCAAGCCGGCAATGACCGCGGCGCGACGATGTCATCCACGAGCGTCTCCGACGCGGACCATGAAAGCCTCGACCACCTGTGCATCGAACTGCGTTCCGCTGGCACGCGTGATCTCGGCGATCGCGTGCTCGACGGGAAGCGCCTCCTTGTAGGGCCGTGCGTGTGTGATCGCGTCGAACACGTCCGCAACGGCAACGATGCGTCCCGCGATCGGAATCGCCGACGCGCGCAGCCCGGCTGGGTAGCCGTCGCCGTCCCAGCGCTCGTGGTGGGTGAGCGCGATCTCGCGAGCCATGCCGAGCACCGGGTACTCGCTCGCGCCCAGGATGCGTGCGCCGATCGTCGTGTGCGTCTTCATCTCCGCCTGCTCGTCGTCGCTCAGCCCGCCCGCCTTCAGGAGGATCTGGTCTGGGATGCCCAGCTTGCCGATGTCGTGAAGCGGCGCGGCGAGCCGGAGCGTCTCCGATAGCTGTGCGCTCATGCCCAGCTCTCTGGCGATGAGCTCCGCCAGCGTCGCCACCCGTTCGGTGTGCTGGTGCGTGCCGTCGTCGCGGCACTCCGCCGCCAGCGCCAGGTGCGCGAGATCCTCGAGCCGCGCCGCCTGCAGTTCCTCCTCGGCGAGGGTTTGCGCGCTGATGTCGCGAACGATCTCCGCGATGCCGAGCAGCTCGCCCGACGGTGCGTTGATCGGCGACATCACCAGCGAGACGCTCAGCAATTCTCCGTCCTTCCTCAGCAGATCGGAGTGCGTTCGCTCCGCTCGCCCGCCCGAGAGCATCCTGGCAAAGAGGGCGCTCGCCTCCTCGCGACCAGCGGGGGCCGAGAGCACGCTCACCCGCTGTCCGACCGCCTCTCTCTGGGAGTAGCCGAACAGTCGCTCCGCTCCGGGGCTCCAGCTCGTGATCTGGCCCTCCGGGGAGATCACGATCACAGCGTCGTCGGAGGACTTCACGAGCGCCGCGAGCTGCAGCGCCGTCGAGAGCTCGAGCGCCTGCAGGCTGCCGATGCGAGCGAAACCCGCCCCTGTTCGGGCCTGCATGCGGCTGGCACTGCTTGGCTTTGAGTGGAGTGTCACGCTGGGCAATCTCTACGGCAACGGCACAGGTGGGTGTCCTGAACACAATACGCTCATTTGGAAACAATTCCGACCATCCGTACCGTGCACGCTTGGCCGGCAACACGCACACTCGGGCCGCGGCGCGCGAATCACTCGTCCAGAACGGTGCGTGTATGTGCAGGCCGAGCGTCAGCCGCCGAGGCAGAACATGCCGCCAATGCACGTCCGCCGCCCGAAGCTGGTCCCGCCCCTGATCGTCCTCTTCCTGACGGTGTGTGCGATTGCGGCTGTATGGCTGCTGATCGCGCGGGCGGACTCGGGGCGCAGCGACCAGCTCCGTGCTGCCTCTGCGACGCTCTCCTTGGCCGATCTGCAGTCTGCGCCCTTCAACGCCGAACCCCGGGCGGGCGGTGACCCGGCAGCGAGCCTGGCTCAGATTCGAGCGGACGAGCGCTCGATCTCGACAGGCCTCATGAGGCGCTCGCAGAGCGCGGCTTCGAGCAGTCTGCTCGCCAGCGGCCATGCCCAGCTGTCCGCGATCGAGCCCGTGGTCGCGCGGATCTACGCGATCGCCGTGCACGGGGGAGGGCTGTCGGCCAATGGGAGGCGTGTCTCGGTGCTCCAGAAACGACTGACCGCTCGCTCCAAGCAGCTCGCGGCCGTCTTCGCCACGGTCGAGAATGGCGACCGCGCCAGCGCCGAGCGCGCCCGCTCTCAGGCGAAGTTGGGAGCGGCCGCGGCGATGTTGCTGCTGCTGCTCGCATTTCTCTACTTCTACTTTCGCGCGATCATCACGCACGAGGCTGTCGAGCGCCTGGCCGCGGAGAACGAGAGCCTTCTCAGCGTAAGTCGCGTCGAGGCGAGAACAGATGCGCTGACCGGCCTCGGAAACCGGCGGGCGCTGATCGGCGCGCTGGCGGCATCGACCGCAGCCCCAGGCGCGCGACCGGAACATCTCCTGGCGATGTTCGACCTCAACGGATTCAAGCAGTACAACGACTCGTTCGGCCACGCCGCGGGCGACGCCCTGCTGCACCGGCTGGGCCACAGGCTCGCGGCCGCCGGCGGGCGAGGCGGCACCTACCGCATGGGCGGTGACGAGTTCTGCATGCTCGCCTCTTGCGCGCCACACGCCGCCCAGAAGCTGCTCCACGACACGGTCGCCGCACTGGAAGACCGTGGCGCGGGCTGGCACGTCAGCTGCTCGCACGGCGCCGTCTGGATCCCCTCAGAAGCGGACACTGAGAGCAGCGCCCTGAAGCTCGCCGACGAGCGCATGTACGCCGACAAGAGGCATGCGCGGCGATCACGCGCGGGGCTTGCGGTCAACGCTCCCACGGCCCAGCTGGTGGCATTCGAGTCGGCATGAGCCGCACCCGGCGGGCTCTGTCGCCCGCCGGTCGCGCCGCCTCTACGCCTTCAACGTAACCTTCTCGCTGCCCATCTTGCTCTTGCCCTGGGTGAGCGTCGCGAGCGCCTTCAGGGTGTGATGCTTGCGTAGCAGCGCCTTGCCGGTGCTGTCGATGCGCAGCTTCAGCGTCGCCTTCTCCCCGGCCTTCAACGAGACCGTCCCGCTCGCCACCACGACCTTCTTCGCGACCGTGTGCCCGTGCTTCTTCACGTGCACCGTGACCGTCACCTTCACCGTCGTCGGACCGCACGCCGGCGAGCCCGCCGGACAGCTCAGCTTGATCGTTACGTGGCCTGGGGAAACGGTCACCTTGCCGAGCTTCGCTTTGGCGAGCGGCGTGATCGTAGGCGCCGGTCCGGTGCTTGGTGGTGGTCCGGTGTTGGTTGCCGGGGCCGCTCCGTACACCACGCCCACGTAGGAGTTTTCCGCTGTCTGGTGGGAGTAGTCGGCTGAGAACCCACCTGAGATGGCGGCGAAGCTGCCTTTGACTGGGCCTTCGAAGACGTCGAACTCCTCACCGATGCTCGGTGTGAAGCCGCCTACGAGGGTCGGTGCGACCGTGCCGCCCGCTTCCAGCGTCCCGTTGGAGTACAGCTTGACGAGGCCGAAGCTGGAAGCCCCTGAGATCTGCGGGGCGATCACGCCGGCCGCGCCGTTGACGAACGTGGTCGCGACGATTTCAAGGGTCGCCCCCGCCGCGACCTGGATGAGGCTGTTGTTCGTGAGCGTGCGGTTGTCGAACAGGATCCCGCTGCTCGCCGAGACGGTGCCACCGGGTTCGTTCGTCAGCGCGACGTCGATCACGTTTTTGGCGTGTGTGCCCTCGACGGTCCCAGAGATCGTGCCCCTGTTCACGAGGCTGCCTTCTTC
>DATBZG010000106.1:0-31806 GCA_036513335.1 Solirubrobacteraceae bacterium
TGTGCGGAAGCAGCGCAGCGGGCGTGCCCGAGCGCCGCGCCCATTCGGAGCCGAGCGGTCCGCTGGGCAGCCACAGGGCGAGGAAGAGCCCGAACGCTCCGGTAGCGCCGAGCGCTGCGCTGCGGACGCCAACGTTCTCCCGCCAGCCCGCGAGCACCCTGGCCAGCACCGAGGCGAGCACCAGCGCCACGCACACGACGCTCAGCAGCTGCAGCCACGCGCCGTTGGCGTCGCTGCCGGTGCCGAAGCCGTGCAGCAGCGCGATCGGCCAGCTGGCATAGGTCATCCAGTGGACTGCGCGCCAGGTCGAGTAGCCCATGCGCGTGCGCAGCAGGCTGGTGGCAATGACAGCCAGGATCAGGTCGAAAGCCACCGCTCCAAGCCCCAGCCAGAACGGGCGGTAGGAGCCGACGAACGGGATGAATGCGTCGATCAAGCCGATCGGCGCGAAGCTGTCGAGCACGGAGGTGAGGATGTGCGCGACCAGGAACGCGAGCGCCAGCAGCGAGACGTTGCGGTGCAGCGAATCGACGATGAAGCGCGGCAGGCGCGGCGTGCTCCAACGGCTGACGTCGATCACGCCCAGCGCCACGGCGATCGACAGCAGCAGCAGCGCCATCGCGCCTGTGGAACGCGTTAGATACCAGTAGATGCTCGGTCCGGCGGCTGCAAATGGCAGCGTCATCGCCCAGCCTCCTGCGGCCAGCCGGCAACGGCGGTGACGTACCCTCGGCGGCTTACCAGGCGCGCGGGCAGACCGGCGTCCGAGAGCCACCGCGTCCCCCGCCCGGAGCGCACGATCGCGGCGGTGGCGGCGATGTTCGCGTCCACGCAGTTGGCGGCGGCGACGCTCACGGTGCGCCAGCCGGACCGGGCGGGCTGACCGGTGCGCGGATCGATGATGTGGTGCATGGCCCGCCCTCCCTGGCGCCAGCGGCGCACGGACGTGCTGGAGGTGGCGAGGCCGCCGGAGCGGATGCACACAGTCTGACCCGCGGCGGAGGGGTCGCTGCGGTGGTCGTCTGTCACGCGGATCCGCCAGCCGCCGGCGGGAGCTGGCCCGGCTGTGGAGATGTCGCCCCCGACGCTCACCAGCGCCCCACATTCCGCCGCGCGGGCAGCGGCAGCGGCTGCGCGATCGGCGACCCAGGCTTTGGCGGTGGCGCCGAGGTCGAGGCCGATGCCGCGCGGCACCCGCACCGTCAGGGTGCGGCAGTCGAGCGCGATCGTGCGCCAACCGCTGCGCACGTGGGCGCTGAGCGCCAGTGACGGCCGGGCCGTGTCGGGCTGGGCCTCACGGGCGACTCCCAACAGCCCCCAGTCGCGGTCGTATCCAGCCAGCTCGAGCGCGCGTCCCACGGTGGGGTCGACGTCGCCGTCGGTGAGCTCGGCCGCCCGCAGCGCGAGCTCGAGCGCCTGCGCCAACAGCTCGCTGACAGCGGTCGGACGCCCGCCGGAGGCGTTCACGCGCGAGAGCTCGGAGTCGGCGCGGAAACGGCTGCAGGCGCGGTCGATCGCATCCAGCTCGCGCTCGACGGCGAGGCGGGCGGCGGCCAGACGTGACTCGAGCTCAGGGGCACCGTCGGATGCGCTCGAGCGACAGAGGCGCAGCAAGATGCTCGTGCCGAGCGCCTCCCAGGTGGCTGTGACGAACCCTCCCGACACGTTCACGGGCGGCGCGCAGGCGCATGCGCGCGTGTCAGGAGCCACCGGACACCACCGGTTCGGGTTCGGGTTCCGGTTCCGGTTCGGGCGCGGATTCGTGGGGCGCTTCCGCGGGAGGGCTCGACGCTCCGGTAGGGGGCGCTTCCTGCGTGGGGGCCGCTTCGTGTTCGGGCGCGGGTTCCTGTGTGGCCTGAGCTTCCTGGTTTGGCGCCGCTTCCTGGGCCTCTGCAGCGGACGGCGAGGAGCTCGTTTCGAGGACCTGCGGCGTCTGTGCGGGGGGTTTCAGCGGAGCGGCGGAGCCCGTCGATGTGGAGGACCGCCGGCTCGTGCCGCCGCGGTGGGCGCGACCTTTCGAGCTCGTTGCTGCGGACTTCTTGACGGTCCTGCCGGGAAACGCGTTTGCAGCGACCTCGGTGAACGCCCCGGTCAGCAGCACGCTTCCGGCGAGGAGCCAGCGGTTCATGCGGTGCAGCTGCTGCAGGGCAGCGTCGCGGGTGTGGGTCGTGTGGATCCGCATGCCGTATCAGGAATCAGTGTGTGAATCCCGGCTAAGGGACTGGTAACCGCTTGATGAGAAAGCTCATGTGAAGCTCTGGGAGGGAAAATGAGCTCCCGCGCCGACGCCTATGCTTGTCGTGATGGGAACGGCTGCCGACCCACGCAGGACGCGCGTGCAGGAGCCCGCCGCGGGAGCGAGCGCGGGGGCTGCTGAGAGAAGGCCCAGGGACGCCTCGCGAGTGCTGCTGATCGAGGACGAGCCCGGAATCGTCGACTTCGTGCGACGCGGCCTGGAAGCGGAGGGGTTCGAGGTGGAGTCGGCCGGCGACGGGCTGCAGGGCGAACGCATGGCGCTGACGGGCAGGTTCGACGCGATCGTGCTGGATCTGATGCTGCCGCGTCGCGGCGGCCTGGAGGTGCTCGGCTCTCTGCGTCGCGCGATGCCGGGGCTTCCGGTGATCGTGCTGACGGCGCGGACGGAGATCGAGGATCGAGTCGAGGGACTCGACGCGGGCGCAGTCGACTACCTCGTGAAGCCGTTTTCGATGGCTGAGCTGGTGGCCCGCGTGCGTGCGCAGCTGCGTGTGATGGCGCAGGCGTCGGCGAGCGCGCTGCGAGCGGAGGGGATCGAGGTCGACCTGCTGACGCGTCGCGTGCGCCGGGCGGGCGAGACGGTGACGCTCTCGACGACCGAGTTCGAGCTGTTGGTGTACCTCCTGCGCCATCACGGCCAGGTGGTCTCCCGCGAGCAGATCCTCAGCTCGGTGTGGGGCTATGAGCACGATCCGGCGACGAACGTGGTGGACGTGTATATCGGCTACCTGCGCCGCAAGCTCGGCCGTTCGGGGGGGACGGTGCCGATCCACACGGTGCGCGCGGTGGGCTACCGCCTCGGCAGCTCGGGCTGATCGCGTGCGGGAGAGGCTCAGACGCCTCGCGCCAGGGGGGTTGCGCTGGCGGCTCGCCGGCTGGTTCGTGTTTGTGACGCTGCTGTGCACGGCGATCGTGTTCGTCGCGGTGTACCGCGGCACGGGCACGGAGCTGCGCCGGCAGATCGACCACGACCTCGGGGGCGACGCGGCGGAGCTCGCGCACAACCTGATGGCGGCGCATGCGCATACGCCGCGCGAAGTGTCGGCGGCGGCCAGCCGCTACATCGACGCCCAGCCATTCAGCGCCAGCTCGACACTGCTGTTCGTCCTCGTGCCCGGCGCGGCAACGAGCACCAACCGGCCGGAGCTGTTCGGCCACCCGGCGCCGGACAACGGCGAGGGGCTTGCGGAGCAGGAGCGCGAGAACAGGCTTTCCGCGCGCCTGCTGGTGGTGGCCGACGGCTACGCCACGCTGTCGCTTCCCGACGTGGGCGGCGTGCGCTTGTTTAAGCGACGGGTCCGCGTCACCGCCGGCGTGACCGCCACGGTCGGGGCGGGTGAGGCGCTTGCGAGCGTGGCGCCGGCACAGCGCAGCGTCGCGCGCGCGTTCATCCTGGCGTCGCTGCTTGCGCTGGCGGGAGCGCTGCTGGCGTCCTACCTGGTCGGCTCCCGCCTGTCGCGGCCGCTGCGGCGGATGGCCGCGGTAGCCGCTCGCGTAGATGGAGGGGACTTGAATCCACGCATCGAGCAGCAGGACAGCCAGAGCGACGAGGTGAGGGCGCTGGCGGACACGTTCAACCGCATGCTCGACCGCCTGACCGAGGCGTTCGCGGGCCAGCGCGCGTTCATCGCTGACGCCTCGCACGAGCTGCGGACCCCGCTGACTGTGATCCGCGGCCAGCTCGAGGTCCTGGCCGCCCAGCGCGAGCCCTCGGGCGAGGAGGTGCGGCGCGTCGAGGGCCTCGCGCAGGCGGAGATCGCGAGGATCAGCCGACTGGTGGACGACCTGCTGCTGCTGGCCAAGACCGAGCAGGTCGAGTTCCTGCGCGTGGAGCAGATCGACCTGCCCGCATACGTGGGCGAGCTGTGGGATGGGATGAGCCTGCTGGCGCAACGGCGCTTCGAGCTGGAGCCGGTCCCGCAGGGCATGCTCCGGGCCGACCCCGACCGCCTCGCTCAGGCACTGCGCAACCTGGTGGGCAACGCGATCGACCACACCGCTCCCGGCAGCGGCCTCGTGCGTCTGCGCGTACGCGTGATGTCGCGGGGGCGTGTGGCGTTCATCGTCGAGGACGACGGCCCGGGGATCCCGACGGACCAGCGCGAGCGTGTGTTCAACCGCTTCCACCGCATGGACGCGGCACGCGATCGGGCCTCCGGTGGAACCGGCCTGGGGCTTGCGATCGTGCGCGCGATCGCAGACGCCCACGGCGGCACCGTCACCGCGGCGGCCTCGCCCGAGGGCGGCGCCCGCTTTGAGCTGTGGCTGCCGGGCTTCACGCGCCGGCCCGGACCACCGGCGGACCTCGACGCGAGCGACGCGCCACCGCCACTGACCGCTAGTTCAGGAGCTCCTTGACGTAGCGATGGTGCAAACGCCCGAGCGATGTCTGTTCGGGATAGAAGTGAATCGCGCGCCAGAGCATGCCCGATGCGGGCGCCCACGCGACAATCAGGTACACGCCCAGTACCAGCGCGGTCGTCTTCAACCTGCGCGAGCGCGACAGCGCCGCCAGCGGCAGCACCCACAGCACGTACCAGGGCAGCACCCAGCTAAGTGTGACGAGCAGCGCGACGCTCGCCCATCCCGACGCCGTGATCGCGTCCCTGCGCCGCCACGCGAGCCACGCGCATGCGAGCACCACGAGCACGAGCACAACGCTCAGCGCGCTGCGCATGCTCGTGGTCTCGCCACCCGCGCCGACCGCGAGGCCGAGCAGGTTGGGGACGCTCTCGCTGGTTACGAGGCTGCTCTGCGTGGCGAGATCGGGGACGTGCAGGCCGAACGCGAGCACGCTGGCGGCTGCGAACACGATCGCTGCAGCGACCATGCCGAGGATCACCTGCACGAGCGCGCGGGGTGATCGCAGCAGCGCCGCGAGCACCACGGGGAAGAGGATCGCACCGGACGCCTTGATCGCGGCGCCGGTCATGAACGACGCGCCCGCGGCCACCTCCAACGCCGACAGCGGCAACAGCCATTCGCGCAGCGACATCGAGCGGACCTCGCTGAGGATCGCGACCCGTGCGACGCGCACGTTCCCAACGAGTGCCCTGGGGGCGAACACACGGGCGACGCCGCGATTGGCGTCGCCCGCCGGAACAGCCGGCCCGGCGCCGTCGAGAGTGACGGGCCGCCCGGCGCCGTCCAGCGCGCGCGCGATCCCCTCGACGCGCGCTCGAAGCAGCAGGTAAAAGCCGAGCATGATGCAGAACACCATCAGGCAGTCGTTGTGGTCGCCCCCCACCCCCCACACGAGGACGATCGGGTTCAGGCCCACGAGCGCGATCGCCACGCGCGGGTCGCGGCCGAGCAGCTGCGCGCACTTCCACACCAGCGCGATCGTCGCCAGCGCGGTCAGCACGAGGATCGCCTTCAGCGCCCAGAACGAGGCGGCCAGCCCCAGTGGCACGACGGCGCAGGTGAGCAGCGTGAACAGCGGGCCGTACGGGCTGAGCAACTGGTGCCAGTTGCTGAGGATGAAGCTCGGGTCGCTATGGGGCTCGAGCACGGGGATCGTGGCATATGGGTTCAGCCCGTGCTCCACCTCCATGCGCGCGTAGTTGACGTAGTTGAACAGGTCTGTCAACGCGAGCGGCGGCGACATCAGGAAGATCGCGTACACGACCACGATCGCGCCGATCAGCCAGCGCGCGGGCAGTCGTGCGGCGTGCCTGCTCACGAGCAGCGCATAGCAGCCGTACATCACCACGATTGCCCCGGAGAACAGGCTCTTCAGGGCGGTGCTGTTGGTGGTGAATCCCGGCAGCAGTCCGCCCAGCGGGCCGGCCATCCAATGTGGGAAGTAACCGCCGTGGGTGGTCGGCGTGAGGATGCTCGGACGGTTCGCCGCGATCAGCACCACGAACAGGCTGAGCGCGACGATCGCGCCCAGGGCCAGCGCGCCAGTGAGCACGCCCTCCTCGGCGCCGGCGAGCTCGCGCGTGCCGCGGTTCGGCAGCCAGCGTCGGCCTATCGGCCAGCGCTCGGCGGCCGGCGTGCCACCATGGGGAAGGGTTCTCGCGTCGCTAGACATTTGTTCAGCGTGGGCACGATATCCCCCGGGCCGGTTCACAGTCCCCGCCGGGGGCCGTGTCGACCAAATGCAGAGGGCCCACCGAAGCGGGCCCTCGAACAGCGGTTCTGCGTGTCCGGCCTAGATGGCCTGGACGTTTACGGCCTTGGGACCCTTCTCGCCCTGCTCGGGGTCGTAGGAGACCTTCGCCCCCTCCTGCAGGGACCTGTAGCCCTCGCCGTTGATGCCGGTGTGATGGACGAACAGGTCCTTGTCACCGTCATCCGGGGTAATGAATCCGAACCCCTTGTCGTCGCTGAACCACTTGACTGTGCCAGTAGGCATGGTGTGAATTTCCTCCACGGTATGTGCGTGCTGCACGCGGAGGATGCTTCTCAAAGCTTCGACCTGCGAGCGCTTGCACTACTTTCGCCGGTCTTACGCGCCGGCCATACAGCACGACCGTAGCACGTAAACGGGCTCCTGTGTTGTGGAGTTGTTGCCGGATCCCGACCCCCGCGGAGCCGTCCCGGCGCAGCTGCGGTGGCTAGGGTGAGTCGATGAACGCGCCGGCAAAGCAGGATCCCACCCCACGCGATGAGGGAGGCGCTGAGCTGGACCGGCTGCTGCCCCCGGGCGATCCCTCCGGTGTGGCGCAGATCGTGGAGGATCTGGGGCTGTGGGACAGTCACGGTGGCACCCGCCGCCTGATGGTCAACATGGTCAGCACCGTCGACGGGCGCGCCACCTTGCAAGGGCGCTCGGGACCGCTCAGCGCGAGCGCCGATCGGCAGCTGTTCCATGGCCTACGCAGCGCCGTCGACGCTGTGCTGGTGGGCGCGGGGACGGTGCGCACAGAGCGTTACGGACGGATCATCTCGGATGCGGCGACCCGCTCGCAGCGGGTCGCGCGTGGGCTCACCGCGGAGCCGCTCGCATGCATCGTCTCCGGGCGCATGGCGCTGGAGCCCGACCTGCCACTGCTGCGCGAGCCGGACGCCCGGGTGGCGATCATGACCGCGTCCGGCGCCAGCCTGCCCGCCGTTCGCGCACATGTCGACTACATCCGCACCGGTGAGGACGGCGGACTCGATCTCGCCGCGGGGATCGCCGAGCTGTGCGGGCGCTTCGATGTGTCCAGCATCCTTTGTGAGGGAGGCCCCCATCTCGCTTTCCAGCTGCTCGCGGCGGGACTCGTCGACGAGCTGTTCCTGTCTCTCTCGCCGCTGCTGGCCGGCGGCGAGCCGGCCGGCGGCGAGGCGATGCGGATCCTCGCCGGCCACGAGCTCGAGCCACCGGTGGAGCTAAAGCTGCTCAGTGTGCTGCACGCAGACTCGAGTCTGTTCTTGCACTACGACGTGGGCGCGTGAGCTGCAGTCAGGGAGTGGGCGCGTGCGCACGCGTCTCACGCGAGACGATACCCAGGAGCTCGCTGGCCAACTGACGGCCTTCTGAGGCGGCACGGGGAGTGGCGGCGATCTGCACCACGACTTCGTCGCCGTCCAGCTCTTCCAGGGTGATCCTGGGCGGGTCGCGAAGTGGCGTCTCCAGCGACTTCTCGAGGATTTCCTGCAGGTCGCCGGGGGTCATGCCGGCGCGCAGGCGGGCACGTAGTTTCACCGCCTCGGGCTCGCGCAACGGCAGCACCGCTACGTTCAGCACGACGCTGTTGGGTACCAGGATTGCGTCTTCGCCGGTGGCGAACGTGGTGTACAGCAGCCCCAGGGAGCTGACCGTGCCCTCCACCTGACCGGCGAGGTTGCCGCCCTGCAGGCGCACGCGCTCGCCCACACGGAAGGGACGGGCGCTGAGCAGCACCATGCCGGCGACGAGGTTGCCGAAGGTCTGCTGCGCGGCCAGACCGAAGATCACAGCGGTGAAGGCCGTCCCCAGCTCAAGCGTGCGCGCTTCGATGCCTGCGACCTGCAACGCCACCACGAGCGCCAGCACGATCGTTGCAAGCCGGATCAGAAAGCCGAGCGTCCCTGCCGTCGCCGGCTCCAACCGCCTGAACAGCGGCGGCCCGAGGCCACGGCCGATATCCCGCGCGATCGCCCAACCGAGGATCACCAGCACGATCACGGTGATGATCCGCACGATCGCTTCGAGCGGTTCTTCGAGCACCATGTGCGCGGGAACCGGTGGCAGGCCGTGCTTAAGCCTCTCAGGGATGGTCTTCCCGAAGAGGCTGACGCGGTTGTCGTAGATCACCACCATCGCCACGAACAGCGGCACCAGCACCAGCGCCTCAAGCCGCGCGCGCTTGACGACAGCGGGGTTGATCTGACGCAGCAGACCGACCTCCTGCCAGGACTGGCTGCGCGTCTCGAACATCTTCGGCGGGGTCTTCGGCACGGGCATCGCGTTAATCATGGTGCATCGCCGCCCGCCGGCCTGCGATCCCCCGTGCGCTAGGTCTGCGTGTAGATGACCATCGCCAGACCGAACAGCAGGCAGTACACGGCGAATGGCCTCAGCGTCCGTGTCTTGAAGTAGCCGACCAGGAAGCGAACGGTGATGAGGGCGGTGATCCCTGCGACCACAGTCGCGACCAGTGCCTGGCCACGGATGCCGTCGCCCTGGTGGCCGAGCAGGTCTGGCAGCTTGAACAGACCCGCCGCGAGGATCACCGGCGTCGCCAGCAGGAAGGCGAAGCGCGCCGCATCGCTGTGGTCCAGCCCACGCGCGAGGCCGGCGCCCATCGTCACTCCATCGCGGCTGATGCCGGAGACCAGCGCGCTCGACTGGGCCACGCCAATGACGACCGCCTCGCGGTACTCCATCGTGTTCAGCTCGCGCGCACCGTCGGGCTTTGCCCCCTCGCGCACGGCCAGCTCTCGGACCTCCGCGCGTTTGCGGAAGCGCTCGGCCGCGAACAACAAGAGACCGTTGACCATCAGGAACACCGCCGCCACCTTCGGCTTCGCCGTGAGCGTCTGCAGCGGGTGCTGCAGCGCCAGCGCCAGCACGCCCGCGGGGATCGTCGCCGCGATGATCAGCCACGCCAGCCGCTCGTTCGAGGTCTCGACGCGGCGCGTGGCCAGCGTGCGGAAGAACGCGCGCACGATCTGCACCCAGTCACGCCAGTAGAACGCCAGCAGGCCCAGGGCGCTGCCGACGTGCAGCGCCACCACGAACGCCACCCAGAAGGATTCCTTCTTCGACTGCTCGTCGACGAGCTGGTTCCAACCGAAGAGGGTCGGGAACAGCACCGTGTGCCCCAGACTCGAGATCGGGAACAGCTCGGTGACGCCCTGCAGTGCCCCCAGCACGATCGCCTGGAAGTAGCTCAGCGCGGAGGCAAGCGGGATCGTCAGTTGGTGGGCCAGCATTGACGCGGGAGCTTATTGGCTGCCCCGGCCCACGCCCCGTCACATCACGTTCACATCCTCCCAGCCTCACCCGCGCCCGCTTCACATACGCTCTCGATCGATGCCCGGGGACGCCAGCGGGATAAGGTCGGCGCGCCAGCCTGCGGAGCACGCACCATCATCACCACCACCGACGCCCCGGCGGCAGCAGCAGCAGCCGCAGCCGTCGCTGTGGGAGATCGCGCGGCAGTGGGGCAGGATCGGCTGTGTGGGCTTTGGCGGCCCACCGGCGCACGTGGCGCTGCTTCGCGAGCTGTGCGTGAGCTGCCGCCAGTGGCTCACGAACGAGCAGTTCGAGCGAACGATTGCGGCGACGAACCTGCTTCCTGGCCCGGCCTCAACGCAGCTGGCGATCTACTGCGCCTGGCGCCTGCGCGGCGGTCGCGGCGCGCTGATCGGCGGCCTGTGCTTCATAGCGCCTGGCCTGATCGCGATCATCGCGCTGGCGGTGCTCTTCCTGCAGGGCTCTCCGCCGCGGTGGGTGCGCGGGGCCGGCATGGGCGCCGGCGCGGCTGTCGCCGCGGTGGCCCTGCGCGCGGGGCTGGAAATCGCGCGGCCGATCTGGGCGCGAGCAACCGAGCGTCGCGCGCGCGTGCTCGCGTATGGGATCGCGGGGACGCTGGCGGCGGCGCTCACCGGACCATGGCTGGTGCTCGTGCTGCTCGGCTGCGGCGCGCTCGAGCTCGCCATCCGCCATCCGCCGGGCGGCGCGGGCATGGCTTCCTGGGCGCCGCTGGCTGCGGTCACGGAGCCGGGTGGCTTGTTGGCCCTCGCGTGGACCGCCCTGAAGGTAGGGGCGCTGGCCTTCGGCGGCGGCTTCGTGATCGTGCCGTTGATGCAGGCGGATGCCGTGGGCACCTACCACTGGATGTCCCACACCCAGTTCCTGAATGCGGTGGCGCTCGGGCAGGTGACGCCCGGACCGCTGGTTCAGACGGTCGCGGTCGTGGGCTACGCGGCCGACGGGCTGCCAGGCGCGCTGCTTGCCGCGACTGTCGCTTTCGCGCCCTCCTTCTCGTTCATCCTGATAGGAGCCCAGCGCTTCGAGCGGCTGCTTGCGAACGAGCGCGTGGTCACATTCCTGGCGGGTGCGGCGCCGGCCGCCGCGGGGGCGATCATAGGCTCCGCCGTTCCCCTCGCGGCCGCGATCGGCAGCGACTGGCAGTACGCGCTGTTGACTACCGCGTTGGTGTCTCTGCTGCTGCTGCGACGCGCCGTCGTGCCGACGCTGCTGCTGTGCGGATGCGCGGGCGCGGTCGCGGTCACGCTCGGCGCTCCCAGCCCGACCTGAGACGCCGCAGACAGTCACGGGGGTGTGGCCAACGAGAGACATCGCTGCGGATCTTTACCATCACTTCACACGATCATTCCCACATGGTCACAAAAGGCGGCTGTTTGCAGGGGAATCTGCTTGATATGCAGGGTCCGTTCACAACCGCCCCCCACGCTGACGCGACACCGCTTCAGGCTCCGGACACCCAGCCGACGCAGCCACGGGCCAAGGTCGACATGCACTGCCACTCGACGGCCTCACAGGAGTCGAAGCTCGGCGTCCAGCGCGCGCTGGGGCTGCCCGAGTGCGCGACGCCTTCGCAGGAGGTCTACGAGCTGGCCAAGCGACGGGGCATGGACTTCGTCACGATCACCGACCACGACACGATCGCCGGCGTCCTCGAGATCGCGGATCGCCCCGACGTGTTCATCTCCGAGGAGCTGACCGCGCACTTCCGCGGCGAGCCGCAAGCGGTGCATGTGCTCTGCTACGGCATCACACAGGAGGACCACGAGTGGCTGCAGGCCAACAGCCACGATGTGGAGCTGTGCGCCGCCTACCTCTACGAGCGTGAGATCGTGTGCGCACTGGCGCACCCGTATTACACGGTCGCCGCCCCGCTGGGCGCGCGTCACCGTCGTCGCCTGGCGGAGCTGTTCGGCGTGTGGGAGACCCGCAACGGGGCCCGCGCGCCGGAGTTGAACCGCCCTGCCGCGACGTATGCGGTCACGCGCGAGGTCACCGGGATCGGCGGCTCGGACGATCACGCTGGCGTGGACATCGGGCGCACGTACACGGAAGCGCCCGCGGCGCGCACCCCGCGCGACTTCCTGGAGCATGTGCGCAGCGGCCAGGTGCTCGCGCGCGGCGCGCAGGGGAGCGCCGCCAAGTGGGCGCACGCTGCGATCGCCCTGGCGGCGCGCGCCCTCGGAGCCGGCGCGGAGCCGGACGCGCCGCGCCGGCGCCCTGACCCCGGGCGCGTGATGACGATGATGCGCAGGCTGCTCAGCGAGGGCGACGCGCGCCACGGCGCGGTGGGCAGCGACCTCAGCCCCGAGGACGCGCGCTGCCTGCTCCAGGCCTGGTTGGGAGCGCTCGAGCTCGAGCACCTGGACGAGCGCGGCCTCGTCGCGTACATGCAGGAGGACGGCTTCAGCCACTCGGACCTGTACCGCCGGGCGTGCCGCCTACACGAGCGCAAGCTGCGCCGCGCGGTGGGCGTGGCGGTGGCTGCCGCCATCGGCGAGGCCGAGATCCCTGCGGCCGCGGAGGGCCTGTTCGAAGCCTGCGTGGCGGCAATCCCTTACGCGCCCGCGACGGCCTTCCTGGCGGCCGAGCAGGCCAAGCTGGCGGCGATCCCTCACTCCCGACGTGATGACGGCGAGCGTCCGCGGGTGGCGATCCTGGCGGACGGTATCGGCTCGACACACGGTGTCACGCGCACGATCGAGGAGATCCGCCAGCGCGGCGTTCCGGGCTTCGAGATCGAGGTTGTGGGCACCGATCCGGAGGTGGACGCGCGCCTGCCTTCGGTCGCCGACATCGACGTGCCGTTCTATGCGGGCCTGCGCATCGGCGTGCCAAGCCTGCCTGCCGCCGTGCAGACACTCTCCGGCCTGGGCGGGCGCGGCTACGACGCGATCCACGTCTGCTCGCCGGGGCCCGCGGGAATCGCCGGCGCGCTCGTGGCTCGGGCGCTGCGCCTGCCGCTGGTCGGCAGTTACCACACCGAGCTGACCGCCTACGCGGGCCTGCGCTCGGGCGAGCGTCGCGTGGCCGACGCGACGGCGCTGGCCGTGAGCGCCTTCTATCACGCGTGCGACGTGGTCCTCTCCCCCAGCCGCGCCGCCGACGAGGCGCTGGCGGCGATCGGAATGCCGGCCGATCGCGTGCTTCGCTGGGATCGGGGGGTGGACACGGCGCGCTTTCGCCCGACGGCGCGCGACACCCGCCGCGGGGAGACGATCAACGTCATGTACTCCGGGCGCATCACCCGCGAGAAGGGCGTGGAGCTCCTCGCTGATGCGTTCCTGCTGGCCCGCTCGAGAGAGCCGCGCCTGCACCTGACGCTCGCCGGCGGCGGGCCCGAGCAGGAGCGTTTGCGCGAACGCCTGGGCGGGCACGCGAGCTTCCTCGGCTGGCTGGAGGGAGACGCGCTGGCACAGGCGTACGGAGAAGCGGACATCTTCCTGTTCCCCAGCTCCACCGACACCTTCGGCCAGGTGATCCTCGAGGCGCAGGCCAGCGGCCTGCCGGTGATCGCCGTTGCCGAGGGTGGCCCGCTGTCGCTGGTGGAGGACGGTGTCAGCGGACGGCTCTGCGAGGCGGACGCCGGCCAGTTGGCCGATGCCGTGCTCGAGCTGGCCGGCTCGCCGCTGCTGCGCGAGCACCTCTCGCGCGGCGGCCTGGCGGCCGTCGCGGAGCGCACGTGGGAGCGCACGCTCGAGCGTCTCTCCACCGGTTACCGGCGCGTGCTTCCCGAGTACGACGTACCGGAGGCCCTCCGTGCGGCATAGCGACGCTCCGTCGCGCCCGGCGCGGATCGCGGTGGCGCTGCACGACATCGAGCCGGCGACGTTTGAGCGCTGCGCGCTGATCCGCGACTGGCTGGAGGACCACGGCGTGGACCGCATGACGCTGCTCGTGATCCCCGCCCGCGACCTGCACCCGCTGGGAGAGCGCTGCCCGGAGATGGTCCGGTGGCTGAACGAGCGCCGTCTGGCGGGCGACTCGATCGCCCAGCACGGCTTCCAGCACCAGCAGCTGCGACGCGGCCCGGTCGCGCGCCAGAGCCTCAGGCCGGCGCGCGGCGGCCGCGGCGCGGAGTTCGTGGGGCTCGACGAGGAGGAGACGCGCCGCGCGGTCGACGCCGGCTGGAGGGTGCTGAAGCTCGCAGGTGTCGAGCCCGACGGGTTCGTGGCGCCCGCCTACGCCTACACACCAGCCCTGCGCCGCGCGCTGCCGCGCAAGTTCCGCTGGTGGGCGAGCCTGATGCGCCTGCACCGCACGCAGCTGGTCGAGGACGAGGCCCGTTCCAAGTGGCTGGCCCCGGCATGGGGCATGGGCAGCAACGGTCGCGTGCGCCACATCCTCTCGCCGCCGCTGATCCGAGCCGGCGGCCTGCTCTGCGGCGCTGGAACGCTGCGTCTGGACCTGCACCCGTCCGACCTCCAGCACACTCGCCACATGCTCGCGCTCGAGTGGGTCCTGGGGCGAAACGCGCCCCAACGCGACGCGATCACCTTCGAGGAAATGGTGTGCGCCGAGCGCCCCCAGGCGAGCGCCCCAGTCCTCCCCGCGCGCGTGTAGCGGCCAACGGGGGCGTGGGCGCCGGCGCCGGCTCTGAAGTCAGCCTTTCGCCTTGGCGGTGAACATCGACGGTTCGAGGGATTTCACCGCGGAGGCACCCGCGTAGCCGAGGTGCGGGAGCAAGAACAGGTCCTCGATCGTGCGCAGCAGCGAGAAATGGTTGAACTCTTCCTGGCTGACCGTGCCGCCTTTGACGAACGGCGAGAGCAATAGCGCGCCGACGGTGCCGCCGCCGCGCGGCGCACCGGCGAGGCTCTTGACGGGGTCGTTGGGGAACAGCGGCTGCCCGCAGCAGGAGCTGGAGTCCGCGAATTCGCCGCTGGAGGGCGCCTCGTCGACGGTGATCACGAGCAGCCCGCTTTCCTTGTAGGCCTCCGACGCGGTGATCTCGGGGACCACCTGTTTGAGCAGCGTGTCCGCGGGAACGAGCCCCGCCGGCGCTCCAGGGGTGCAGGGCGTGGGATTGCCGTCGTCGCAGCGGTCGGGCGCGATGTAGGAGAAGCTCGGCGTGCTCTTGATGCTCGCGAGGTCGCCCGTCAGCGCGGAGAGGCCGACGTCGTCGCTGGCGCAGGCGGGCGCGTCGAGGATCGAGGCGAAGTACACGAACGGGTTGCGGAACGTCGCGTAGGGGCCGGTGCTGGCCGTCTGTTCGGCGGTCGGGTCGGCCTGTCCGAGCGTGGGATGCGCGCAGGCGCCCGCCTGGGTGCCCGCTTCGTCGATTCCCTGCACGTAGGCCCGCCACTCGAGGTGCTTGGCGCTCAGCTCTCCGGGGAGCGTCTGCGTCGAGGAGGGGTACACGCAGCCACTGCCCAGGATCTGTCCTTCGGGGCCCGCGCCGGACGCGGCGATTTCGGTGTAGTTGGGGCAGTTGGCTGCTGTTTCGGCGGTCGGCCCCTGACCGCTGAGCAGGGCTATCTCGTCCGCTAGCTCCTCGTGTGCGACCGCGTCGTAGCGCGCGAGCAGCTCACCGTGGTGCTCGAGCGTCTTGGACAGGTAGGGCGCGGCGGAGGCCGGCCCGAAGACCGACGCGTAGGGCGCGTCGGAGAGCATGATCACCCACACGTGCTTGATCGGCGGCAGCTTCTTCAGCGGGCCTTCGGAGCTCGATTCAGAGCCCGCGCCCTGCGAGCCGGACGAGCCTTTTTTGGACCCGCCGGCTTCGCCCTGCGAGCCCGCGGAGCCTGAGGAGCCGGACGTCGTCTGCGCTTCAGAGGTTGTCGTGTTCGGACTCGCGGCAGGCGTGAGGGTCGGTTCGGCGTCGGTTTCGGGGGCTGATGATTCACCGCCGGAGCCGTCCGCGCTCGATTCCGCGGAGGCCGTCGTGGACGTCGTGGTGCTCCCGGCCGCGGAGACTGAGGACGGCAGCTCGACCTTCAGCGGCGCGCGTGAGGAGGCGAGCGTGTCGCTGACTCTGGAGCCGGCGGTGTTGCCGAGCAGCACGCCGAAGCCGAGGAACACGAGCACGAGCAGCGCGGAGACCGGGCGCGAGGGAAGCCTCAGGCCGGAGGGCGCCGGTGCGGCTGCCGGGCTCTCCGGCGGCGCAGGCGACGCGGTCGCAGCGAAGCTCCCAACCTCCGTTGCCTCGGACTCGCTGTGCGACTCGCCCCCGACGCGGCGCAGCAGATCCTCGAGCTGCGCACTGCGCTCCCCCACGCGCGCTCCGCACACGAGGCAGTAGCGCTGGTCTTCGGCGACCGGCGAGCCGCAGTCCTCGCATAGCTGGGGGCGCTCGACGCTCACGGTCGGCGCTCCTAGTCGTCCGAGCTCGCAGCCGAGTCGTGCGCCGGCGCGGCCTGACGTGCGAAAAGCTCCTCCATCACCGCGGTGGAGCCGTCAGGCTCGCCGGTGGCGCTACTCGGCAGGCGCTCCATCAGCGTGGTTCCGCACTGCCAGCAGTAGAGCGCGCCGCGGCTGTGGGGAGAACCGCAGCTCGGGCATGCGCCCGCCACCCCGTCGCCCTCCATTCGCAGCAGTCGCTCCACCTCTGCCAGCTCGGCATCGCGTTCCTGCAATGCGGCGGCGCGGCGGACGAGCACGTCGAGGCGGAAGTGGTCGCGGATCGCCATCTCGTAGGCGAGCCCGCCGAGGTCCCAGTGCAGCTCGGTCACCTCCTGGGCCAGCGCATCGCGCCTACGCTGAAGCTCCAGGGTGTCGCGAGGGATCGCCATGCCTTTCCAGACCAGCCGTCAGTCTTCGACGACGTCGGGCAGGTTCTTGGATTTTTCCTCGTAGCTCTTGCCTTTGACTGACTTCAGGCTCTTGAGCACGGATGGCGGAGCGGGGTGGTTCTCGCTCTGTCCAACGCCGCCGGGCGATGTCGTGGGAGGTTCTGAGGTGGAGGCCGACCCACCGCCGTTGGACACCTTGATGACCTTTGCGCCGGGGAAGCTCTTCTTCACCGCGGTGAGCGCTTTTTCCGCTTCGGCCTTCTTCGTGTACACGCCGGAATAGATCACGTAGCTACCGGTGGTGAGGCTGCTGAATTCTTCGGACTTCAGCGCTCCGACCGCCTTGGCGCCCTTTCCGGTGGCGGCAGACTTGGCGCTTTCGACGGCGCTGACCGAGGTGCCTGATTCGGGCAGCGTCTGCAGCTGCACGGTGTAGCCGCTCTTGCCGGTCGGCCAGCTGCTCGTGAACGAAGCTTCGCTCGCCGGTGTCGTGGCGGTGCCGGTCGAGGTGGACGCGGGCGCGAGGCTGATCACCTGCGGTGCCGCCGCGGATTGCTTTGAGGAGCCGGAAGAGCGCCCGATCAACACCCCCACCCCCATCGCCAGCAGCAGCACCCCGACGCCGGCAATGACAGTCAGCGTGTTGTTGCGCTGAGCGCTGGAGGCGCCGCTGGGGGGCGGGCTCGACGGGGAGCTTGGGGGATCCGCGGAGTGAACGGCCGGCGAAGCGGCCGGCGGCTCGCCGCGCAGGAAGTTGCTCATGGGAACACACCGCTCGCCGCACTCCAGGCAGTAACGCTGGTCCGGCGCGAGCGGCGCCCCACAGCCGGCGCATTGGGCGCCTGCGCCTGCGAGCGGCTGCGACGTGCTTGCGATCGATTCCGTGGACAGGGTGGCTACCTTCGTGTGTATGCCGCCGGTGACGCAGGAGCGACTCCGGACGTGCGCATGGGAGCGCTACGCGCTGTTAGGCCGTATGGTCGCTGCAAGCGGCCCCTCTTGCGTGATGATTTTGTGAAGGCGCCGCTAGGCGGCGATGCCATCGCCGTGCAGCACGGCAACGCCCGACTCAGCCGTGTGTGTGCGTCCGACGTTCGCGCGGGCGTATATCCCGACGCCGTCAGCCTGCTCCCACACGAGCGTCGACGCGCCCTGCTGGTCGGCGTCGGCGAGCGGCCGCGCGAGCGGCTCGCGGTCGCCCGCCCGCGCTGCCATGCAAAGGCCGGCAACCAGCGAGACAGAGATCAGCCAGGCGGCAACGATCAGCAGGAGGGTCATTGCGGGCTCCGAGGTCGGGTGGTCAATTCCTCACCAAGCATATCAGATTTATAGTCATCAAGGTCTTCGACTGTGCGAATGGGGCCTCGCAGGGCGCACTTGCCGCGAATTGCGAACGACCTGATCCTTGCCGTCAAGCGTGGCGGCCTGCGCTAGCATCCGTGGGCCGCGCCATCGAGGCGCTGATCTCGAGTTCGTGACAATGTCCTCAGGCGCACCGCATCGAACCATCGCCAACGGGGTTATGGACGACGAGGCTGCCGGGGCGTGGTCAATTTGCTGCGGCCGGAGCCGGCGCACGAGCGCTCAGTCAAATCCAAGGACAGGGGAGACACGCCGCGATGAAGAGCCTTGAGGTCAAGCGTCTGCTGGTCGGCCCTGTGCTCGCTCTGGCGAGCCTCGCGCTCGTCCTGCCATTTGCGTCGCAGGCGGCCACGAGCCCCAACACGACGCCCGGTCCCCCGCGGGTGAGCACCGGGGGGACGACCCGCGTGAGCGGAACCTCGGCGACGCTCCAGGGCTCGATCAACCCGCGCACGCTGACGACCACGTACTACTTCCAGTACGGGCCAACCGCGACCTACGGCCAGCAGACGCCTGCGGCCACCCTGACTGCCGGTACGACGCTGGTGAAGGTCTCGCAGCCGGTGACAGGTTTGCTGCCGGGCTACCACTACCGCCTGGTGGCGAGCAACTCAGAAGGTCAAAGGTCAGGCCACGATCGCACGTTCAGCCTGGAGTCGAGCAAGAAGACCGCGTTCGAGCTGCCGAAGACCTACAAGGCGACGCCGCGCGGCGGGACGTTCCTTCTGAGCGGCACTCTCACCGGGACCGGTGGCGCCAATCGCCAGATCGTGCTGCAGGCCACGCCTTATCCGTACACGACGGCGTACACGGATGTCGGGATCCCGATCGTGACGACAGCTACCGGCCACTTCACCTTCGTCGTGGCCCACCTCGACACCGGCACGAAGTTCCGCATCGCGACGGTCGGCACCAAACCCATTTACAGCCTGGTGGTCCCCGCCCAGGTCTCGGTCCGTGTGGCGCTGAAAGTACGCACCAGCACGATCAGCAAGGGGCTCGTGCGTCTATACGGGACGGTCACACCGGCGGAGGTGGGTGCACACGTGTACTTCGAGCTCGAAAAGGCTCCCAAGTCCGAAGAAGGACCGCCGACGAGCGAAAAGCCGGCGCGATTGGAAAACCCGGCGAAGAGCAAAGGCAGGTCTGAACACGAAGAAGAAAAGGGCCCGACGTTCCTGACCAAGTTCAGCACCGTGGTGAAACCGGGCACGAGGTCTCTCGCACGCTTCAGCGCGATCGTCAGCATTCGCATTTCGGGGCACTACCGCGCGTTCGTGGACGTGCTGCCCGGGCCGCTCGCATCGGGACACAGCTCGACGGTGCTGCTTCACGCAGCGCCCTCCGACAGCAAGAAGAGGAAGAAAAAGAAGGGCTAGAGGAGCTTGCGGGCGGCGAGCAGGTCCATCACGCGTGCGACCTCTTCCTCGACGGTTTCGCCGTCGGAGCCGAGCACGAGGTCGGGATTCGCGGGCGCCTCGTAAGGAGCGCCAACCCCCGTCAGACCGGCAAGCTCTCCGGCCCGCGCACGGGCGTAGAGGCCCTTGGGGTCACGCTGCTCGCAGAGCTCCAGCGGCGCGTCCACGAAGACCTCGATGAACTGCAGCTCATCGGCCTCGTGCAGCGCGGCGGCGGTCTCGCGGTCCGCCGCATAGGGGCTGACGAGGCTCACGAGGGCCACCGTGCCCGACTCGGCGAGCAGCCGCGCGACGTGCGCGGTGCGCCGCACGTTCTCACGACGGGCGCTCTCGTCGAACCCGAGATCGCCGTTGAGACCGTGGCGCAGGTTGTCCCCGTCGAGCAGGAACGCGGCCTGGCCGGCTTCCAGCAGCCGCTCCTCCACGGCAGCGGCGACCGTCGACTTGCCTGCCCCAGGCAGCCCGGTGAACCACAGCGTGGCGCCGGGGTGGCCCAGTGACTGCCAGCGCCGCTCCCTGGTCATGCGTGTGCCCTGCCAGCGCACATTGGGGCTGCGCTCGCTCTTGGCTTCGATCTCCTCGCCCTCGACCTCCGTGTCGAGGATCACACCCGCGCCGACGGTGTCGTTGGTCGCCTCGTCGATCACGATCAGGCTGCCGGTCACGCGGTTGCGCCGGTAGGAGTCGAACACCAGCGGCGAGCTCAGCTCCATCTGCACGCGGGCGAGGTCGTTGAGCTCGAGCGTCGTTGCGCTGGAGTCGCGGCGCAGCGTCTCGACGTCGATCCGGTAGCGAACGTCGATCTTGCCGACCATCGCCGAGCGTGTGGTGTGCTTGACGAGGTAGCGCCTGCGCGGGCTGAGCGGCTCCTCTGACATCCAGCACATCAGGCACTCGAAGCGGTTGGAGACCGTCGGCTGGTTCTGCGCGCGCACGATCGTGCTGCCGCGGCTGACGTCGATGTCGTCCTCGAGCCGCAGCGCCACGGACATCGGCGTGAACGCCTCCTTCACGGGCCCCTCGAACGTGTCGATGCCGGCAACGGTCGTGCGCTGTCCGCCGGGGAGCACGACGACCTCGTCGCCCTGGCGGATGATGCCGCCGGCGAGCTGCCCTGCGTAGGCGCGGTAGTCGACGACGTTGCTGGCCGGCGGGCGGATCACCCACTGCACGGGAAAGCGCACGTCGATCAGGTTGCGGTCGGACGCGATGTGGACGTGCTCGAGGTGGTAGAGGACGGGCGGACCCTGATACCAGGGCATCGCCTCCGAGCGGTCCACCACGTTGTCCCCCAGCAGCGCGGAGATCGGGATGAAGGTGACGTCGGGCATCTCCAGGCGCGCTGCGAACGTGTCGAACTCCTCGACGATCGCGTTGAAGACCGCCTCGTCGAAGTCGACGAGGTCCATCTTGTTCACGCACACGACGACGTGCGGGATCCCCAGCATGGAGCTGATGAAGGCATGGCGCTTGGACTGCGAGACGACGCCCTTGCGCGCGTCCACGAGCACGATCGCCAGGTCCGCGGTGGAGGCGCCGGTGACCATGTTGCGCGTGTACTGCTCGTGGCCGGGGGTGTCGGCGATGATGAAGCGCCGCTGCGCGGTGGCGAAGTAACGGTAGGCGACGTCGATCGTGATCCCCTGCTCGCGCTCGGCGCGCAGACCGTCTGTGAGCAGCGAGAGATCGACGAACTCGTGCCCCATCCGCTGGCTGGTCTGCTCGACGTGCGCCAGCTGGTCGGCGAGCACCTGCTTGGAGTCGTAGAGCAACCGCCCGATCAGCGTGCTCTTGCCGTCGTCCACCGAGCCGGCCGTTGCGAAACGCAGCAGGTCGGCCGGACGCTCGCTCAGGCGCCGGAAGAGCGCCGCTGCGCCCTCCTCGCTGTGCGGCTCGGCATCGGCCTGCACGGTGCCGTTGCCGTTCACCGCGAGCCCGCGCGTGGAGTCCACCTCGTCCCCCGCCATCAGAAGTACCCCTGCCGCTTGCGATCCTCCATGGCGGCCTCGGTCACGCGGTCATCCGCGCGCGTCTGGCCGCGCTCGGTCACCGTCGTGGCAGCGATCTCCGCCACGACGTCCTCGAGCTTCGCGGCGTTCGACTCCACCGCTCCTGTGCAGCTCATGTCGCCGACTGTGCGGTAGCGAACCTGTGCGGAGAAGGCTTCCTCACCGTCCATCAACTCGACGAACGGGCTGACGGCGTAGAGCATGCCGTCACGGGCGAACACCTCACGCTCGTGCGCGAAATAGATCGAGGGCACCTCGAGATCCTCCTCGGCGATGTACTGCCACACGTCGAGCTCAGTCCAGTTGGAGATCGGAAACACCCGAGCATGCTCACCCTTGCGTATGCGCCCATTGTAGAGACTCCACAGCTCTGGACGCTGTTTTTGGGGCTCCCACTGCCCGAACTGATCGCGGAAGGAAAGGATCCGCTCCTTCGCGCGGGCCCGCTCCTCATCGCGGCGCGCTCCACCGAACGCCGCGTCGAACCGGTGCTCGGCGATCGCGTCCAGGAGCGTGACCGTCTGCAGCGCGTTGCGCGACGCGCGCGGCCCCGTCTCCTCCACGACACGCCCGTTGCTGATCGAGTCCTCGACGGAGGCGACGATCAGCCTCTCCCCCAGCTCCTGCACGCGTCGGTCTCGGTACTCGATCGCCTCGGGGAAGTTGTGGCCGGTGTCGACGTGCAGCAACGGGAACGGGAAAGATGCCGGGCGGAACGCCTTCTCGGCGAGGCGCAGCAGCACGATCGAGTCCTTGCCGCCGCTGAACAGCAGCACGGGTCGCTCGAATTCGGCGACGGTCTCGCGCATCACGTGCACGGCCTCCGCCTCGAGCGTGCGTAGGTGGGTCAGGTGATAGGTGGCTGGCATCCGTGCTGGCTCATTGGTCGCTCGGCCCGTGACGATCGAGCCCAAGGCTGAACTGGTGGCGCTTGAATCGAGTGAACATTACGTTGCGAGTGCGTGATTTTCAAGATTGGGGCGCACGGTGCGCCGGCCGGCGCCGGCTCGAGCCCTTGATACGGTGCGCCTGCCTGCCGACGAATAGAGCTGCGAGCAGGCCGCCTGGCCCGCCAAGACCGTGAGCACACCGATACAGGACCCCTCTTCCCGGTCGACCGGGCCCGCGCATGGCCCGCCGCGCGTGCTGATGCTCGGGATGGGCTGGTTCCCGGGGTCGCTGGGCGGCCTGAACCGCTATTACCGCTCGCTGTTCGAGCAGCTGCCGGACGCCCTGGGTGTCGTGGTCGGTCCGTCGGATGACGCTCCACCCTCCATCAACGTGGTCGCTCGCTCGCAGCTTCCGATTCGCCTGCTGAGCTTTTCGCGCGCCGCCCGCCGCGCCGCCGCCGCCACGGAGCTCGTGGACGCGCACTTCGCCCTCTATGCGGCCGCGCCGCTGCTCACGCGAGCGCTGGGCGCGCGCCCGCTGGTATTCCACTTCCACGGCCCGTGGGCGGATGAGAACGTCGCAGCGGGCGACGGCTCGCGCATCAAGTTCGCGCTGCGCTCCGCGCTCGAGCGGCGTGTGCTGCGTCACGCCGATGCGTATGTGGTGCTGTCCTCAGCCTTTCGCAGGACGCTGCTTGAGCGCTACCGGGTGCGTCCTTGGGAGGTCCACGTCTGGGACCCGGGCGTGGCGCTCGAAGTGTTCACGCCGGGTGACAGGGCGATCGCGCGCGAGCGCCTGGAGCTCGCCTCGGGCGCGTTCGTCGCCGTGTGCGTTCGCCGCTTGGTGGCGCGCATGGGGATCGACGTTCTGCTGGACGCCTGGGCCGCGCTCGCCGGGACGTTGCCCGACGGCTCACAGCTGCTGCTCGTGGGCGATGGCGAGCTGCGCGACGCGCTCGCCGAGCGCGCTGCAAGCGGCCCGCTGGCCGGCCGCGTGCGAGTGCTCGGACGGCTCTCCGACGAGCTGTTGATCGACGCCTACCGTGCCGCAGACGTGGCTGTGGTGCCGTCGATCGCGCTCGAGGGCTTCGGGCTGATCATCCCGGAGTCCGCCGCGTGCGGCACGCCGAGCATCGTCACCGACGCCGGCGGGCTGCCGGAGGCGGTGAGCGCGCTGGACCCGTCGCTGGTGGTGCCCGCCGGCGACGTCGACGCGCTAGGGAGGCGCATCCAGGCCGCCGCGCGAGGATCGCTGCCGACACGCGAGGCCACGCGTAGCTTCGCCGAGGGATATTCGTGGGAGCGTCTTGCCAACCGCCACCGCGACCTCTACGCTCGCGTGCTGCGTGGCGCGCGCGATGAGCGCCCGCGGGTGGTCTTCCTCGACCACGTAGCGCGCCTGTCCGGCGGCGAGATCGCGCTGATGCGCCTGCTGCCGCACTTCAAGGCCATCAACGCCCACATGATCCTTGGAGAGGACGGCCCGTTGGCGGAGCGGCTGGTGCGCGCCGGCGTCTCGGTGGAGGTGCTGCCGATCGCCGCCTCGGCGCGTGACGCGCGCCGAGAAACCGTCACGCTTGGCGCGGCCTCGCCGCTGGCGGCGCTGCATACGCTCGCGTACATAGCAAGGCTGACGCGGCGGCTGCGCGCGCTGAAGCCGGACGTCGTGCACACGAACTCGCTGAAGTCGGGGGTCTACGGGAGCATCGCCGCGAAGGCGGCGGGGGTCCCGCTCGTGTGGCACGTGCGTGATCGCATCGCCGATGACTACATCCCACGCGCGGCCGTGCATCTGGTGCGCGCGCTCATCCGCCACCTCGCCGACGGCGTCGTGGCGAACTCGACCGCCACGCTCGAGACGCTTCCCCCGGCCGTCAGGGGACCCCTCAACTGGGTGATCCCAGGGTCGGTCGAGCTCTCCCCCTACCCCCCGCCGACCCCGTCCGGGCCGGCGAGGTTCGGGATGTTGGGGAGGATCGCCCCATGGAAGGGCCAGGATCTGTTCCTGCGCGCATTCGCGACCGCCTTCCCAGACGGTGGCGAGCGGGCCGTCCTGGTCGGTTCGGCGATGTTCGGGGAGGAGCGCTACGAGCGCGAGCTGCATGCGCTCGCCGCCTCCCTGGGGATCGCCGAGCGCGTGGAGTTCCGCGGCTTTCGCGAGGACGTGTGGGCGGAGCTGGCATCGCTGGACGTTCTCGTACATGCGTCCGTCATCCCGGAGCCTTTCGGGACGGTCGTGCTGGAGGGCATGGCGGCGGGATTGGCTGTGATCGCAGCGGACGAGGGCGGACCGGCGAGCGTGATCGCAGATGGACAGACCGGCCGTCTCTTCCGTAGTCGCGATCTCGACTCGCTTTGCGCAGCTATGCGGGCTTTGAGCGAGGATCCCAGCGAAAGGGAGAGGCTCGCAGGCGCGGCGCGCGACGCAGTCTCGGACTATCACCCGGCTGCGGTGGCGGCGCGTCTGGAGCAGGTCTATTCCGGCGTGCTCGGCGCGAGATCCGGCCGTTCCTGAGCGCGATCGCGCTCAAGCAGGACCGTTCTGATGCCGATCCATGCTGCGCCCATCCTCGATTCGGTCCTCAGACCAGGGAATGACCACCAACATGCACCTGAATCCGCGCCGGCGTGCGCGGCGCCTCCCACCGATCCTCAGCTTCGCCGCGTTCGTCGCCGGCCTGTGCCTCCTGTTCGCCCCGGCCGCGGGTGCACGCGGGGTGCCTCGACTGCAGTCGAGCGTCAGCGAAGAATCCGTGACCGGAACGCTCCAGGAAGCGGTCAGCGAATCCGAAGTCCCCGGTGGCTCTCCTCAGGAACCGGCCGGAGAATCGAGCTCCCAGACACGCCGTGAAGAACGGCGCGAACGGCATGAGGAACGGCAGAAGCTGCGTGAAGAACGACGAGCGGATCGCCAGGCCGTGCAGAGCACCGGCACGTGCACGATCGACCTGAAGGCCTCGAAGCGGATCGCAACCGCGGGGGCTGCTCTGACGCTCGAGGGGACGCTGAGCTGCGCGGAGCCGGAAGACGCCTCCGGGCAGACGGTGACGCTCTACCAGAAGCTCGCCCGCACGCCCGGCTTCACCGAAGCCGCAACCACGAGCACGGAAGCGGACGGGGGCTTCGAGCTCACACCTACGCACCTTGAAGCCAACAGCGTCTTCTACGTGACCGCCGACGGCGCCACCAGCGCGCGCACCAGCGTCAAGGTGGCACCGCAGATCACGATCGTGAGCCCGACCGCCGGTACGGAGCTGTTCACGGGCACCAACCGCGCGCTACGCGCGAGCGCCGAGGACTCGAGCGCTGTGAGCTTCACCGGCACTGTGACTGCCGCCGACGCCGGCGCTACGGTCTCGCTGCAGCGCGAATATCGTCAAGGAGCGTGGCATCGAATCGGCGGCGGCGGCGTGGTGAACGAGGAAGGCGACTACTCGATCACCCACACTTTCCTAAGGCCTGGTGAGGCAACTGTCCGCGTGGTCGTGCATTCCCACCACCTCTTCATGACGAGCGACTCGGCACCCGTCACCTACCAGATAGCGCGCCGGCGCTCTCGCCAGATGACGATCGACTCGTCAGCCAACCCGGTCGTGTACGGGCAGCCGGTGACGATCTCCGGCACCCTCGAGAGCGGGGGCGAGAAGACCGTCACGCTGCTCGCACAGATCGGCGCCGGCGCCTTCACCCCAGTTGCACAAGTCCTCAGCAATAGCAAGGAATACAGCTTCAGCGAGTCACCCACCCAGAACACCAACTACCGAGTGATCAGTGGCGGCGCCAGCTCCGCGACTCTCGCGCAGAGCGTCACCTATGAGCTCACTGCGACTCCCGCGCCGGCGACCGTCGCGGCTGGCACAGAAGTAACCTTCACGGGTACCGTGGCTCCATCTCGCGAAGGACAGGTGGTCGATCTCGAACGCGAAACCATCCCTGCGGGCACCTACAGCGTGATCGCCACAGCGGTGCTCAACACCGGTGGCGAATACGCGATCCCCTACACATTTCCCGCGGCCGGCGACGAAGTGCTGCGGATTCAGGTCCCGGGCGACTCCCAGCTTCAGAGCATCGCGAGCGATCCGTTTTCGCTCGAAGTCACAGAATCCTGAGCCAACGGCGGGACAGCCTCGCCCGCTACAGACGGGCGGGCTTGGCGTTCGTCAATAGCTGGTAGCCCAGCGCCCCGAGCTCGGCGCCGGCGAGCTGCTCGGCCGCCGCGATCTCGGCATCCTCGCGCCGTGAGTGAATTCCCACCGAGCGAGGGTGAGCGTTGCCGAGCCGCACCCGCATCAGCGGGCTGAGCCGCTCTCCGAGGTGCTCGGCGATCCTCTGACCCTGTGTTAGCGGGTCGCCGATCAGCTGCTCGTAGCGAACATGCAGGACACGCCCGGAGGCGATCACCTCAGGACGGTCGAAGAACTCGCGGCAACGCCTGACCATCTCGCGCCACATCCACACGGCGCGCAGGAATGGGCTGGCCTCCAGGAACGACTCGCTTTCTGGCTCGTCCACCCACCAAGGCACATAGCGATCGCCCACCTTGCGTCCCATCGGCACCTCGTCTGTCTCCAGATCAGCCAGCTTCTCGTCGGTGAGCACGCCGTATGTGCGCACGAGCGAATCGGCGACGTCGCGTCCGTCCCTGGATATGTACAGCAGGCGCGCCTCGGGCAGTGCCGCGTAGGCCAAGTCCGGCGCGAAGGCGAGGAAGGGCTCCTTGTAGATCAGCATCTGCTCATTGCGTCTGCCTTCGAGGGCGTCTTTCAGGGTCCTCGCGCTTCTGCTCGCCGTCCACCACTTTCGCAACGCCGCCGAGCGGGCGTGATAGAGGCTCGTCGTGAGGTAGTCCGCCAGGCCGACGCGAAAGCTGCGCTCGAGGGCTTCTCGCACCTCCGCCGGCAGCTCCTGCGCGGCCAGGTGAGCGATGCCCACCGGTAGCAGATTGCCACTCACGCACTCTGCCGTGGGCAGCGCGCTCAGTGCGCTGATCAAGAACGTGGTACCGGAGCGAGGAGCGCCGAGCACGACCGCGCGCTGCGTGTTCACAGTCACACAGGGCCCCAGCGATGGTCGTTTCCCGTCAGCGAGGCAGAGCCCATCGTGGGGCGACTCTATCAGTCAGCTATCGCCGCCAACGCGGCCTCGCCGGAGCGCTGCAGCCACCTCCGCGCCCTCTCGCGCGCCATTTGCGAGCGGCTATCGTTGCCGCTCACATGGCCACCAGCGACCTACCCCTCTCCACCGCGACGTCAGGCTCGCCGCCCCCCCGTTCTGTCCTGCTCGGAGTGCCGCGGTGGACCCGCGATGGTGGCGTCTCTGCCCACGTCCAGACGAGCGCCGCGACGCTCGCCCGCCACGGCCTGGATGTGCGCGTGATCGCCGCGCGCGTCGAGTCGACGGAGGAGATTCCTGGAGTGACGCTGTACCGATGCCCCGACCTGTTCAAGGACGACGTGCCGATGTCCACACGCATTGGCGAGGCACTCGCCTTCGGACCAGATGTGATTCACCTGCACCAGGTCGACCGCCCCGATGTCGTTCAGGCGATGCGCGCCAGTGCGCCCGTGGTGATCAGTGCACACGTCTACTCCGCATGTACCTCGGGCGTGTACTACTTCAAACCAGGCCACGAATGCACTCGTGCCCATGGCCCCGGATGTGTGTTCAATCTGCTCGCGCGAGGATGCGCGCACACACGCAACATTAAACCGCTGCCGGCGCGTTACCGAAATGCCTCGCGGCGCGTCGACGCACTCAGGCACGCCGATCTCGTCCTCTCTTATTCCACCGCGGTCGATCGGCATCTGGCGGCCAACGGCTTGACCCGGCGCCAGATCGTCCCGTTTCCGGCGACGATCGCTCCGCGCCAGGGCTCTGGGCACGCGACCCGGCGTCGGGTGGTGTTCGCGGGACGGATCGTGCGCCAGAAGGGCGTCGCTGTATTGATCCGCGCCGCTCGCCAGGTAGATGGCGAGTTCGTCATCTGTGGCGACGGGCGCCAGCTCGAGGAGATGCGCAAGCTGGCACGCGAGACCGGTGTCGAGGACCGGGTCGCCTTCCGCGGCTGGCTGAGCTCCGAGCAGCTCGCGGAGGAGTTTGCGAACGCGTCGGTCGTGGTCGTTCCATCGCTCTGGCCGGAGCCGTTCGGACTCGTTGGAATCGAGGCGCTGGCGGCCGGTCGTCCGGTGGTCGCGAGCGCAACAGGTGGCGTGCGGGACTGGCTGGACGACGGCGTGAGCGGCCTTTGCGTCGAGCCGGGCGACGTCAACGCGCTCGCGGGCGCGTTGAACCGGCTGCTCGCAGATCCGGAGCTGCAGCAGTCGATGGGAGCAGCAGGGCGGGAAGCGGTGAACGCGCGCTTCTCCCCGCAGCGCCACTTTGCGGCGATCCTGGACGCCTACACGACAGCACGGGCAATATGGAGCGCTCCCGCGAACACTCAGCCGATCGAGTCATAGCCCCACAGCTTCACCAGATCCCGGTCGAGATACTCGCCCAGCGAGATTACCTCGGGCTTGAAACGGCGGCGGAGCTCCAGCATCAGCTCCGTGTCGGCAGCCGGCGGCTGGGAGTAGACCGTCCGGCGCATGAGCGGGTAGTAGAGAGCCTTGCGCAGACGGTAGGTCGTGAGTGCCTTGCCGACGTAGCGTAGAGTCCGCAGGGCAGGACCGCGACCCGCACGCAGCGAACGCCTGAGCTCATCGAGCCACACCGAGCGCACGCCGATCGTGGGATTTGCCTCGACGACGCGTACGGGCTGCGTGTCGTCCACCTCCAGGAAACGCATGAGGCGGCGTACCGTCGCCTCATTATCGGCCCGGAAGTCGTCGTATATGAGAACCAGCAACTGCTCTTGCGGAAAGACGTCGCGGTAGCGCTGCAGTTGCTCGACATACCTGACCCGGTCCGCATACATGAGGGTCTGCGGCCAGTATGCGTATCTCGGCAGGTGCCGGTCTTCGCGACGTGCACCTTCGAGCTCGAGCGCCTTGCGAAAGCTCTTCTCGGTCTCCTCGTGAGCCGACAGCAGTTGCAGATGTAGAGAGCGCAGGAAGCTCGCGGGCTCTCTGAATACGGCGACGATCCGCGCGTCGGGCCGCAACGAGGCGATCCTCTCCGGTGCGGTGTGCGACCACAGATATGAGGAGGATGCCTCTCCCAGGCGTTGATCGGGTCGTGCCGCCGCGAAAAGGGAGAGGTATTCAGCCAGGGTTTCGCTCTTTCTACCGGTGAACGTCATCGACCGCGCCCCCGAGGCTTGCGGATTCGGGTTCTCCCGAGCGAAGAACCACGGCTCCTTCGGCTGCGACATGTATATCTGAGGATGATGCCTCAGCATCTCGTAAAGAGCGGTGGTGCCGCTCTTGGCGTGCCCGACGATGAAGAAGTCAGGCACCCTGCCAACCTGCGCTGTCAGGAGCTTTGCTCCAGTGGCGCGGCCTCAGTCACCTGAGCCAACCAGTCGGGCTCCTCGCTTCGAATTGCCTCGAAGATGACGCGGGACTGCTCGTTGTTGCGCTCCACTGTCTCGCTCCAGCCACTGCCGCGAACCCGATTCACGCCGGCCATCAACAGACGTCGTGCTGGATGGCGCGCCTTCTGTTTGGGCTGGCGTGCCTCCAAACGCTGACGGTCGGCGCGCGGCACGGCGTTGTCGCGGAAGCCTGCGCCGTGGTGATAGACGATATCGCCGTACACACCAAAGAAGAGAGGATGGAGCCTGGCGCCGTTGGTTCGCAATATTGGCACCCATGGCGTCTCGGAGAGCTGCAGCGCCCGCAGCAGATTCGCTCCGACGTCGCTGACCAGGCGACCCTTGACTGCCGGCCACACGGGTCCGACGGACCAGTCTCCGGGCAGGCTGCGCCAAGTGCCGACAGTGGTGACACAGAAGCTGGGATGTGGCTGCGGCTCGTTCACGTTCTCGGCACGACGTATTGCGACCAGCGGCGCCACATCGAGGCTTTCCGTGATCAGCGGCATGGGGTCTGCGATTGGGAACGCGTCCCCGTCGAGAAACATGATCAGATCGTCATCGGAAGCTGTGTGAGAGATCTCGAGCGCAAGGTGATTCAGCTTCCCGGCGTGCTGGCCGCGCTGCTCGAGCACCCTGTCAAATTTGGATGCATACGACGAATCTATGCCCTCGAGCGACGTCCATGTCTCAAACGGAATCGCGAGGTGCCGCCGCAGATAACTAGCTTGAATATCTATCCAACGCGGTGACTTGTAGTGGACGGTGGCGACATAGAGCATGGGGTGCCTCCTTGGATCACGATCATATCCGGTCTACCGTGGGCGACCCAGCGCGCGGAGCTGCACGGTTTGCTTGCGCGTCCACCATCGCCGAGCGGCTTGTCGATTGGCACCGTGACCGGCTATCTTTGACTGCCGCCCGCCGGGCCAACCATCGATATCATGCTCCGCGAACGGCTTGGCGGGATCGAACAGCCGATGAACGAAACCGACGACGTAGACACGATGTCCGCCGCGCTCATAATGGCTTCGGGGGACCGCGGTTCGTCCAGACTGGTACGCATGGAGATCTGTCTCGCTGAGTGCTCCTCGTCCCCACGGAGTGCGCATCGGCGATGCGCGTGCCGCCTCAGGGGCACCTGGCCCAGGACCGGGACCGCGGCGCAGACCGCGAGATGAGCTCCCCGCCGCGCAGCATCGCCGCCCCGCGGCAGCCGACGATGCGCTCGCGCATGCGATCGCTCATCGGCGATCAGCGCAGGCTGATCGGGGCGGTGGCGTTCTTCGCGATCCTCTCGGCGATCGCCGAAGCCGCAAGCCTCGCGCTTCTCGCCCAGATCGCGGCCTCCCTCGTGAGGCCCAAAGGCGACCATGTGCGCCTTACCTTGTTGCATATACATGCGCCTACCAAGACCCTCATCCTTGCGGCCTTCATCATCGCCGTGGCACGCCTCGTGCTCGTCCAGATCCCGCTCACGGTGCTGCCGGCGCGGATCATCACCGAAGTGGCTGCACGTCTGCGCACAAACCTGTTCGAGGCTTTCAGCAACGCATCCTGGGAGTCACAGTCTCGCGATCGAGAGGGACAGCTCCAAGAGATCATGACCAACCAGGTGGGAGCGGCGATCCAGGGCGTCGGCAGTCTCCTCGGCCTCATCACCTCGACACTCACCTTCCTGGTCCTGCTGGCGTCCGCGTTCCTGCTGAACCTCTTCGCCGCCGCCGTCGTTCTGGCGATGGCGATCAGCATGTTCGCGCTGCTTCGCCCGCTGCGAGGTATGGGGGTTCGCCGCGCTCGCGAGCTCTCCGGCGCACAGATTCGCTACGCGCGCGCGATCGCTGAGTCGATCCGCATTGCGGAAGAGTCACAGGTCTTCGGCGTCGCCGCGGCTCAGCGTAAGCGAATTGCGACCCGTGTAGCCGCCTCTCGCAAGCTTCTCTTCGAGACGCAACTGCTGACAAGGGTCGGCTCGAACATCTCACAGAGCCTCGTTTACCTACTGCTCGTGGGTGCGCTCTTTCTCGTCCACGCGACGGGGGCCAGCCACATCGGGGCACTCGGTGCGGTCGTGCTGATCCTCGTGCGGGCCAGCTCCAGCGGTCAAAGCATCCAGGGCTCCTATCAGGGTTTGATTCAGGCGATGCCGTTTGTTGAGCGTACGCAGGAGGCGGAGCGGCGTTATCGGGAGAGTAGGCCGCGTGAGGGTACGCAGCCGTTGCCGTTGGTGCAGACGCTCGCGTTTGATGGGGTTGGCTATG
>DATBZG010000107.1:0-4791 GCA_036513335.1 Solirubrobacteraceae bacterium
TCGGGGAGACCGTCCTGCCGCCAAACGGCGCGAACCGCGTCGATCAGCGTCGGCGGACCACAGACGAAGGTCGCCGCATCGGCGTGCTGCGAGATGACGGCGGGCTAATGCTCACGATGGAAGCGACCGACGAGCGGCTGCCCATTCCCGCGCGTGAACCCTCGGGCGACGCGAAGCCCCTGATGCCGTTGCGCGAGGCGATCGAGCTCCGCGCCGTACAGCGCGAGCACCGAGGAGCGCGCGTAGTTGAGGAACCCGATCTCGCCGGCGAAGCCCTCGTCACAGAGGGTGCGCAGCATGGCCATCACCGGTGTGATGCCGCTGCCGCCGCTGATCAGCAGCACCCGCTCGGGCAGCGTCTCGGGCAGCACGAACTCGCCTTCAGCCTGGCTGAGGCCGAGGATCATCCCCGGCCTCGCGTGGTCGCGCAGATGGCGCGAGACCTTTCCCTCGGGGTGCGTCGAGACGGTCAGCTCGAGCAGGCCGCCGGCACCGTGCTGGGAACCGGCGGGGGAGTACGGACGCGTCTCGCGCACTCCATCTATGCCCACGCTGAGAGCGACGAACTGCCCGGCGCGCATACCGCGCCAGTTCTCGTTCGGGCGCAGGCGCAGCGTGACGCTCTTGGGGGTCTGAGAGTGGACGGCCGTAACCTCGGCGCGCACGTCGTGCTTCACGAGCAGCGGGCGGACGATCTCGAGGTAGCGGTCGACGCCGTGCGGATAGGCGAGCGCCTCGAGCAGGCTCGAGCGAAGCAGAAGACGGCCAACGCGACTGGGCGTGGCCACGGCGCGCAAGCTATCCTCCGCCTGCTTCAGTCGGTGCACACATGTTCACAGAGTACACTTACACGGGAACACTCGGATAGATACACATCTGTCCCAGTCAGAGCGTGAACGTGAACACTCGTACACCAGAGAGCGCCACCCGCCAAGAGCGCAAGCAGCTCACGCGACAGGCACTCCTCGACGCGGCGCTCGAGCTGCTCGAGGAGCAGAGCTTCTCGAGCCTCAGCCTGCGCCAGGTGACGCGCGCGGCAGGCATCGTGCCGACAGCCTTCTACCGCCACTTCGACGACATGGAGGAGCTCGGGCTCGCCCTGATCGACGAGTCGTTCCGAACACTGCGGACGATGATCCGCGCGGCGCGCGCGAACCCGCGGACGAGCGGTGGCGTGATTCGCAACTCGGTGGAGCTGCTCGTCGGCTACGTGCACGAGCACGACACGCATTTCCGCTTCATCGCGCGCGAGCGTTTCGGCGGCGTCGCCGCCTTGCGCCAGGCGATCCGCGTCGAGATCCGCCTCTTCGCCAGCGACCTCGCGACAGACCTCGCGCGCTTTCCCTACCTCGAGCGCTGGAGCACGGAGGACCTGCAGCTGCTGGCCGGGCTGATGGTCAACGCGATGGTCTCAACGGCCGAGGCGATCCTCGACGCCCCGCCGAACAACCCCAGCGCAGAGGTCGAGATCACAGCCACGGCACGACGCCAGCTGCAGATGATCATGCTGGGCATTCCGCAGTGGCGCAGCTCGGCGGCGTCGGGGTGAACAACGCCGGCCCTCAGGGCTCACGGAGGTCCACCTTGTCCGCGATGATCTGAAAGTCCTTGACGTTGTAGGTCATCAGCGGCACGCCGTGAACATTGGCGGTGGCTGCGATCGCCAGGTCCATCGCTCGACGCCGTGGCGCTCCTCCGCGTTGGGCGACGAGGGCATGCAGGCGCCCGCACTCTCGCGCCGCGGCCGCGTCGAACGGCAGCGCATCAAAGTGCTCCTCAATAGCTCCGAGCCGGCGCACTCTCAGCGCGCGGGTCTCATCGTCGCGTGCGACGAGAACTCCGAAGTGCAGCTCTGTCAGCGAGACGACGCTAATCGCCGCGTCCTCGCCAGGCCCCTCGTCGGCCGCGATCAAGACCGAGGTATCGAGCAGGACCGCCAACCGTCAGTTGGTGGCCCAGGGGTCTGCGAGCTGCCCACCCAACGCCTGCAGATCCCGCTCGAGCGTGGGATCTGGCGGCGTAGCCCAGAGGTCAGCCAGCTGAGTGCTGGACACCCACTGCCGAGAGCGCACGGGGCCGAGCTCGGCCACGGGACGCCCAGAGACGGTGATCGTGATCCGCTCGCCGGCCTCGGCGCGCCGCAGCACCTCGCCGACACGGTTGCGTAGCTCCTTTTGAGGGATCGTCGCCATCGCCTTCAGGGTAGCAGTAGTGCTACCTCCCGGAGAATCGGCTGCCTCCGCATCTCGCATTCGGAGCGCTCAGAGAGCCGACGCCGGGGCTGTTGCTTGGCGCGTGAGAGCGAGCGCACCGACGAGCGTCCGCTTGGCTGCTGCTAATTCGTCCGATCCGAGCGTGAGCAGGGACCTCGCACGGGGCGCTCGCATCTGGGCGAATGCGAGCGTCCTGCCCAAGTTCGTCAGTCTCGGTCGAAGCGTCCGCGTGAGGTGAGTGGTGTGCGCTGGACGACCTCCGGGAGGTACTCGTCGAGGAACACGCGTGCCACGAGCTCCTGGCGCGATGCGACGCCGAGCTTTTCGAACAGGCTCTTGACGTGATCCTGCACCGTGTGCGGCGAGAGCACAAGCGTCGCTGCGATGTCTGTGTTGCTGAGACCGCTGGCCAGGAGGGTTGCGACTTCGCGCTCGCGGGCGGTGACGCCATTGATCTCGAGACGCAGCGTCGCCGACCGAGGCCCTGACGCAGGCTCGATGACGATCGCGACGCGTCCGTCGCCGGCGCTTGGCTGTGAGGCGTGCAGTGTGATCCAGCCGGAGGGGCTCGGCACGGTGACGACGTTGCTCTGGACCCCGGCGCGGTGGCCACTACCCCGGACGTGTGACGCCAGCGCAAGCACGGTCGCGGGGAGCGACCCGTCTGAGTACGCCAGGGCGTTGCTGCCGAGCGCGTCAAGCAGCGCACGCGCCGGCGGCGTGATCAGCTCGACCGCGTTTGCGGCGTCGACCACGATCAGCCCCGGTGCCTCGGTGCTCGAGCCGCGTCGCGCGGCGTCGAAGCGCAGCGATGCCCGAATGCCGTTGGCGATCGCCCCCGCGACGCGCGCGAGGGCATCAGCGTCCTGCTGCGCGAACGCACCACTCTGCGCGCGCCGCGCGATGTGGACTGCGCCCCATACCCGCCCGCGGATGACGAACGCTGCACGGAGCTCATGCGGGATGCCAGCCGGCTCGAGCATGTCGCGGTAGCGCGCACTGCGCTCGGGATGTCCGCGCGTGGCTTGGTCGAGTGTCCCGACCGGGATCCGTCGCGCGGCGAGCTCGGCGAAGGTGTTGCTGTCGGGCACGAGGTACTCGCTGCGAACCAGCAGTTCGCCCGCAGTGGTTGCTGTCTCAGCCGTGAAGATCCCGTGGTCGACCAGCTCCGCGGGTTCGTCGCTGGTCATGAGGCGGGTGTGCGGGTCGAGCGTATGCCAGCAGCTCGCGTCATTGTCGATCACGCGCCGTAGCCGCGGCGCCAGCTCCGCGAAGTACTCGTCGCGTGGCAGGCCGCGAGTCCCGAGCAGCTCGATCTCCTCGCGGAGCCGGTCAACTGACCAGTGCGGCGACGCCATACCCCCATTATCCACCGCCACCAACGTGCGCGAAAGATCCCCGCTCGCGGGGGATGGAAACGTCGCGCCCCCTGCACGAGGCTTCCGTTCAACACATCACTGCACGCCAAAGGAGACAACGAACAGATGAGCAACGCCACGACCACCACAGAGCCGAGCCTCATCGCCCCCGGCGAGGGCGACGCCTATTGGTTCCTCGGCGCCCTCGCGACGATCAAGGCATCGACCGAGACCACCGGCGGAGGGGTTGCGGTGATCGAGCATCTGGCCCCGCAGGGCCACGGGTCGCCGCTTCACGTTCACACCCGCGAGGACGAGTGGTTCTACGTCCTGGAGGGCGAGCTGACCTTTTGGGTCGACGGGCAGGTGAGCGTCGCGCCCGCTGGCTCGTTCGTGTACGGACCGAAGGGCCTGCCGCACACGTTCATCGTCAGCTCGGAGACGGCGCGCTTCCTGCTCGTAACCGAGCCTGCCGGGTTCGAGCGGTTCACACGCGCCCTCGGGGAACCGGCCGCAAGCCGTGAGATCCCCCCGCCGGCGACGGAGCCGCCGGACGTCGACGGCCTCACGAAACTCGCCGCGACGTTCGGCCTGCAGATCATCGGACCACCCGGCATCCCCGCCTGACACCTATGCACGCCGAGAAGGAGATCCCCATGAACACTCAGCAAACTGAGCTCGCAGGACTCGACCGGGCGCGCGCGATCCACGTGGCCGGCGATCCACTCCGCGACAGCGGCAAGTACATCACCATCTACCGGCGACAGCCCGGCGACGACTGGCTGATGGCCCACGACATCTGGAACAGCGACGGCCCGCCGCCGAGCCGACCCACCGGCTGAGCCCACTCACCAACCGCTGTTCGCAAGCCGTGGTCGAGGTAACGCCCGAGACTGTCACCGGGTCGTACTTCGATCGCGAGCTGCGCGGACAAGCCGCTCCGTTTGGCGCCGAGCACGCTTACGGTCTTGGGCAGCGACGGGCTCGGCAGCGTAGCCCGCACGCGTCTTCATGCCGAGCAGCGCTCGCAGCGACTTGGCCAGCTCGGAGCCGTCCGGGCGGACACTCTCAAGCAACGCGAGCGCCTCGCTGTGGCTCTCGCCGACTGCGTGCATTCCCAGTGAAACGCAGCAGATGACATCCGCGGCTGCGATCCCGGCGTGGACGCATAGAGTTACGTAGGCGTCGGCTACGTCCAGCTCGTCGTCAGCGAACTCACG
>DATBZG010000108.1:0-2717 GCA_036513335.1 Solirubrobacteraceae bacterium
AGGCGGCCTGGCGGTGCTGAACCTCGAGGGCATCTTCACCCGCTACGAGGACGCGGAGGAACAGCTCGAGCGCATCGCGCTGCTGCCGAAGGACGAGGCGACTCGCGAGATGCAGGAGATCTACGCGGAGCCGGTCAAGCCTGAGCTGATCGCGCAGCGCATCCGCGAGATCAAGGAGCAGAAAGTCGTGGTTGCGGCGTCGCTCACGCCCCAGCGCGTTCTCGACTACCACGAGATCGCGATGGAGGCTGGCCTGGACGTGCTGGTGATCCAGGGTACGGTCGTCTCCGGCGAACACGTCTCAACGGTGTCGGAGCCTCTGAATCTGAAGGAGTTCATCCCGAGCCTGGAAGTGCCGGTGGTCGTCGGCGGCTGCGCCTCCTACCACACGGGTCTGCACCTGATGCGCACGGGCGCGGCAGGAGTGCTCGTGGGCGTGGGTCCGGGCGCGGCGTGCACGACGCGCGGAGTGCTGGGCATCGGCGTGCCGCAGGCGACGGCGATCGCGGACGTGGCACACGCTCGCTCGACGCACATGCTGGAGACGGGCGAGTACTGCCAGGTGATCGCGGACGGCGGCATGCGCAACGGCGGAGACGTGTCGAAGGCGATCGCGCTGGGCGCGGATGCGGTCATGATCGGATCGCCGCTGGCGCGCGCATACGAGGCTCCCGGGCGCGGCTTTCACTGGGGCATGGCGACCTTCCATCCGACGCTCCCTCGCGGGGCGCGTGTGGCGACAGCGCAGAACGGCTCGCTGGAGGAGATCCTCGTCGGTCCGGCGCGTGAGAATGACGGCACGTTCAACCTGTTCGGCGGTCTGCGTACCTCGATGGCGACCTGCGGGCACAAGGACCTGGCCGAGTTCAACCGGGCCGAGGTTGTGGTGGCGCCGTCGCTGCAGACAGAGGGCAAGGCGCTTCAGCGCGACCAGCAGGTGGGCATGGGCGCCACGGGCGGGAAGGTAGCCGCGCTCGTAAATGACTAACCCCGCCGCCACGGCGCTGGCGCCGGAGGTAGAGCAGCGCGAGAGGATCACGCCTGCGTCGACCGAGACGCAGGAGATCGTGGTGTTGGACTACGGCGGGCAGTACTCGCAGCTGATCGCGCGCAGGGTGCGCGACTGCGGCGTGTTCAGCGAGCTGTTGCCACATCACGTCGCGCTGGAGGAGGTTGCGAGGCGCAAACCGCGCGGGATCATCCTCTCGGGTGGCCCGGCGTCCGTGTACGCGGACGGGGCGCCGCCGCTGGATCTGGGCCTGCTGGAGCTGGGCGTGCCGGTGATGGGCATCTGTTACGGCATGCAGCTGCTCGTGCACACGCTGGGCGGCCGCGTGGAGCAGGCGGAGGTGGGGGAGTTCGGGCGCTCTGAGCTGCAGGTGGCGGACCCGGGCATGCTGCTGAAGGGGATGCCCCGCGAGCAGACCTGCTGGATGTCCCACCGCGACACGGTGTATGAGCCGCCGCCGGGCTTCACGGCACTGGCGTCCTCGAGCGGATCGCCGGTGGCGGCGGTGGAAGATGCCGAGCGCAACATCTACGGCATCCAGTTTCACCCGGAGGTGGTGCATACCCCCTACGGCGAGGAGATCCTCACGCGCTTCCTGACGGAGGTCTGCGGTTGTGAGCCCACGTGGTCTGCGGCGTCGATCGTGGAGGAACAGATCCGGCGCATCCGCGCTCAGGTGGGCGATGGCAAGGTGATCTGCGGCCTGTCGGGCGGCGTTGACTCATCGGTGGCGGCGCTGCTGGTGCACCGCGCGATCGGCGATCAGCTGACGTGCGTGTTCGTGGACCACGGGCTGATGCGCAAGGACGAGGGCGAGCAGGTCGTGCAGACCTTCCGTGACACGTTCAAGGTGCCGCTGGTGGCGGTGGACGCCGAGACACGCTTCCTGGAGAAGCTCAAGGGCGTCACCGAGCCGGAGGCCAAGCGCAAGGCAATCGGGGCGGAGTTCATCAGGGTCTTCGAGGAGGAGGCGGGCAAGCTCGCAGGTATGGGTACGGACGGCTCCGAGGACGAGGAGCCGGCGCGCTTCCTCGTGCAGGGAACGC
The DNA here is from genome assembly GCA_036513335.1 of Solirubrobacteraceae bacterium. Classification (GTDB taxonomy): domain Bacteria; phylum Actinomycetota; class Thermoleophilia; order Solirubrobacterales; family Solirubrobacteraceae; genus Palsa-744. The sequence goes on from DATBZG010000108.1 coordinate 2,056, forward strand.
TCTACTCCGACGTGATCGAGTCGGGCGGCGGCACGGGCGCGGCGACGATCAAGTCCCACCACAACGTGGGCGGACTGCCGGACGATCTGCAGTTCGACCTAGTGGAGCCGCTGCGGGCGCTGTTCAAGGACGAGGTTCGCGCTGTGGGCGCCGAGCTGGGGCTACCCGAGCGCCTCGTCTGGCGCCAGCCGTTCCCCGGTCCCGGACTGGCGATTCGGGTGGTCGGTGGCGAAGCGACGAAGGAGCGCCTGGACGTGCTGCGCGAGGCCGATCACATCCTCCAAGAGGAGATCCGCAAGGCCGGCCTCTACCGCGAGCTGTGGCAGTCCTTCTGCGTGCTCCCGGACGTACGCACGGTGGGAGTGCAGGGCGACGAGCGCACGTACGGCTACGTCGTGGTCCTGCGCGCGGTCACGAGCGACGACGCGATGACAGCCGACTGGGCCAGGCTTCCCTACGACCTGCTGGAGACGATCGCCTCGCGCATGATCAACGAGCTGCGCGAGGTCAACCGCGTCGTCCTCGACATTACGTCGAAGCCGCCAGGAACCATCGAGTGGGAGTAAGTCAGGCCTAGTCTCGCCGCCCCTGGCTGCGTCCTCAGTCGCTCGCGTGCAAAGCACGCCACGCTCCTTGCGTCCTTGCCAGGAACGACGATCCGT
>DATBZG010000109.1:0-16861 GCA_036513335.1 Solirubrobacteraceae bacterium
AACAAGCAGATCTACACGCTCGACCTGGCGGCGCTCGTCGCCGGCTCGAAGTACCGCGGCGAGTTCGAGGAGCGCCTGAAGAAGGTGATGAAGGAGATCACCCAGCGCGGCGACATCATCCTGTTCATCGACGAGCTCCACAACCTCGTCGGTGCCGGTGCCGCAGAGGGCGCGATCGACGCCGCATCGATCCTCAAGCCGGCGCTCGCGCGCGGCGAGCTGCAGACGGTCGGCGCGACCACGCTCGACGAGTACCGCAAGTACCTCGAGCGCGACTCCGCGCTGGAGCGTCGCTTCCAGAAGATCACCGTTGACGAGCCCACGATCGACCAGACCGTCGAAATCCTCACGGGCCTGCGCGATCGCTACGAGCAGCACCACAAGGTGCAGATCACCGACGAGGCGCTGCGCGCCGCCGGCGAACTGGCCAGCCGCTATATCTCAGACCGGTTCCTGCCCGACAAGGCGATCGACCTGATCGACGAGGCCGCCTCGCGGATGCGCATCAAGTCGATGACCTCGCCGCCCGCCAACCGCGAGCTCGAGGGTGAAGTCGAGTCGACGCGCCGCGAAAAGGAGGCCGCGATCGAGGCTCAGGAGTTCGAGAAGGCAGCGTCGCTGCGCGACAAGGAGCGCAAGCTGACGAACAAGAAACGCGAGCTCGAGCAGGCGTGGGAATCCGGCGAGTCCGGTGAGCGTCCTTCGATCGGCGAAGAGGAGATCGCGGACATCGTCTCGATGTGGACCGGCATCCCCGTGTTCAAGTTGACCGAGGCCGAGACTCAGAAGCTGATGCGCATGGAGGACGAACTGCACAAGCGCGTGATCGGCCAGCACCCCGCGATCGAGGTCATCTCCAAGGCGATCCGCCGCTCGCGCGCGGGCCTGAAGGACCCCAAGCGCCCAACCGGCTCGTTCATCTTCCTCGGCCCCTCCGGCGTCGGCAAGACCGAGCTCGCACGCACGCTCGCCGAGTTCCTGTTCGGCGACGACGACGCGCTGATCCGCATCGACATGTCCGAGTACATGGAGAAGCACGCGGTCTCCCGTCTGGTCGGCTCGCCCCCCGGCTACATCGGCTACGACGAGGGCGGCCAGCTGACCGAGGCGATACGGCGCAAGCCCTACAGCGTGCTGCTGCTCGACGAGATCGAGAAGGCGCACCCGGACGTGTTCAACATCCTTCTGCAGATCCTCGAGGACGGGCGCCTGACCGACGCGCAGGGACGCACGGTGGACTTCCGCCACGCGATCGTGATCATGACCTCCAACATCGGCGCCGCCGAGATCGCGCGCAACACGCCGCTCGGCTTCGCGGTCTCCGACGACGAGACGGGCATCACCTACGACGACATGAAGAACCGGATCATGGGCGAGCTGAAGAAGGTCTTCCGCCCTGAGTTCCTCAACCGCATCGACGACGTGATCGTCTTCCACAAGCTGCAGAAGGACGAGATCAAGCAGATCGTTGAGCTGCTGCTGCTGCGGATCCGCGAGTCGATGGCCGAACGCGAGCTCCAGCTCGAGCTGACCGAGCCCGCCAAGGACCTGCTGGTCGACAAGGGCTGGGACCCGGCGATGGGCGCACGCCCGCTGCGCCGCGCGATCCAGCGCTACATCGAGGACCCGCTCGCCGACTTCGTGTTGCGCGAGGAGCTGACCCCCGGAGCGACCGTGGTCGTAGACCCGGCCGAGGGCGACCAGGAGGGCGAGGTTCGCCTCTCGATCGTCAAGCCCAAGAAGGCGAAGACTCCCGTCGGCGTCGGTGCCGAAGGCGCCAGCTCCGAGGAGATCGTCGAGGACGCGGCGCCGTCCGAGGACACGGCTCCGAGCATCGACGCTCCCAGCGAGCCCTAGCCGCCTGCGCTGATCCATCCCCCGCGCCGCGTACGCTCACGCGGTGGCCAGAACAACCGTTCACGTGTGCTCGCAATGCGGCCTGCAGTCCGCGCAGTGGCACGGCCAGTGCCCCGAGTGCGGGGAGTGGAATACGCTCGTCGAGGAGCGTGTCGCGCCCGTCCGCGGGAAGGGCCTGCGTGCTGAGCGTGAGGCGCGCTCAGGCGCGGGCGCCGGCGGCGGCGCACCCAGATCGACCCCGGTCCCGCTGGGCGAGGTCGGCGCCGCACCGGTCAACCGCATGGCGACAGGCATCGGCGAGCTCGACCGCGTGCTCGGCGGCGGGCTCGTCCCCGGCTCGCTGGTGCTGCTCGGCGGCTCGCCGGGAATCGGCAAGTCGACGCTCACGAACATGGTGCTCGGACACCTGCAACAGGCCGGTCGCCGCACGCTTTACGTGAGCGGCGAGGAGTCCGCCGAGCAGGTGCGCCTGCGCGCCGAGCGGCTGGTGATGTGGTCCCCGCCCACCCCGCCTGCCTCGAGCTCCTCGGGCCCGACCCACCCCGAAAACGTGCGCCCTCTGGCGCGCGTCGCGTCCGCCAACCCCGCACTGGAGGTCCCCGTGCTTGCGGAGACCGACCTGGACGTCGTGCTGGAGGCGCTGCAGACGTACGCGCCGCAGGCGTGCGTGATCGACTCGGTGCAGACGCTGCGCGCAGCCGAGCTCTCCGGCGCGCCCGGCTCGGTGGGGCAGGTGCGCGAGGTCGCGGCGCGGATCATGGAGCTCGCGAAGGCCCGCGGCATCGCGGTGATCCTGGTCGGCCACGTGACCAAGGACGGTGCGCTTGCCGGCCCGCGCGTGCTCGAGCATCTCGTTGACTGCGTGCTTCAGTTCGAGGGCGAGCGCGAGCGCCCCTACCGCGAGCTGCGTGCCCTGAAGAACCGCTTCGGCTCCACGAACGAGGCGGGGTTGTTCGAGATGCGCCAGGGCGGCCTCGTCGAGGTGCTGGACGCCTCCGCGAGGTTCGTCGCCGAGGCGACGCGATCGCCGGGCAGCGTCGTGCTGGCCGCGATGGAGGGCTCGCGGCCGCTCCTGGTGGAGGTCCAGGCGCTCGTTGCGCCCTCGGAGCTCGAGCAGCCGCGCCGCGTCGTCTCCGGTCTCGACCGCAACCGGCTGGCGCTGGTGCTGGCGATCCTCGCGCGCCACGGCAACGTGCGCACCGGCGGCGCGGACGTGTTCGTGAACGTCGTCGGCGGGGTGCGCGTGGACGAGCCCGGGTGCGACCTGGCGGTCGCGCTGGCGGTGGCAAGCGCGAGTCGTGGGATACCCCCGCGCGGTACCCCCAGGGCGTGCTTCGGCGAGCTCGGCCTGACGGGCGAGCTGCGTTGGGTCGGACATCCCGAGCGCCGCCTCGAGGAGGCCGCCAAGCACGGCCTCACGGACGTGATCGCCCCAGTGGACAGCGGCCCCTCCGCATGCGAGGTTCCAACGCTGCGTGCGGCGCTCGCGGCGGCTCTGCCGGGAGGCCCGCCGGAGGGTCGTCCACGCACCGTGCCGGAAGCCTCCGAGCCGCCGCTGACCCGCGTCCAGGACCGCCGCCGGCCCGCCGGCGAGAGGGCCCTGCGTCCCGCTCCAGATCCCGCGGCCAGCAGCAGCTGAACGCGCGCCCAAATTGGCGAAAACGCCCTATCCACGCGGCGAATTCGGTGTGGGCGTAGTGTACGAGCTGCTGAGCGAATGCTAAATGCCCTAGAATTGGGGCTGTGGCTCCAAGATCCGGAGAAGACCTAGACAGTGAGGTACGACCGGATCCGGGGTTGATGCGGGCTCTGGAGATGATCGCTCCGGGCACCGCGCTGCGCGAGGGGATCGAGAGCATCCTCCACGCTCATACGGGCGGTCTGATCGTGATCGGCGAGCCCGAAGACCTCAGCTTCCTGAACTCGGGCGGCATCAGGCTCGAGATGGACTACACGCCTGCGTTCCTTTACCAGATCGCAAAGATGGACGGCGCGATCATCCTCAACGCGAACGCCACCAAGATCACGATGGCGAACGTGCAGCTGATGCCAGATCCGACGATCCTCTCGCACGAGACGGGCACCCGCCACCGCACCGCCGAGCGCGTCTCCAAGCAGACCGACGCACTGGTGATCGCCATCTCCCAGCGGCGTGAGGTGGTCTCGGTGTACGTGGACGGCATGAAGTACATCCTCGAGGACATCCCCGTGGTGCTCGCCAAGGCAAACCAGGCGCTGGCCACGCTGGACAAGTTCCGCACCCGTCTCGATCAGGTCTCCACGCGACTGACGGCGCTCGAGTTCGAGGGCGGCACGACGCTGCACGACGTGCTGACCGTGCTGCAACGCTCGGAGCTCGTGACGCGTATGGCCGTCGAGATCGAGCGCTACATCGTCGAGCTCGGCAGTGAGGGCCGGCTGATCGAGATGCAGCTCGAGGAGACGATGGTCGGCGCCGCGGCCGAGAAGGCCGCGCTCGTGCGCGACTATCTCGCCAGCTACTCCGACGAGGCGTTTGGCGGCGCGCTCGAGGAGATCGGCCGCCTCGCCCACCAGGACCTGCTCGACTTCGGTCGGCTGGCCGAGCTGCTCGGCTACGACCGCAAGCTCAACACGCTCGACTATCCCGTCTCGCCGCGCGGCTACCGCGTGCTCGGGCGCATCCCCAGACTGCCGAAGCTCGTCGTCACGCAGATCGTCACCGAGTTCGGTGGCCTGGACGAGCTGCTGGCTGCCTCCGACGCCGAGCTCGAGGCGGTGGAGGGAGTGGGGGAGATCCGGGCGAAGGACATCCGCGAGGGCCTGCGCAGGCTGCAGGAGCTGAACCTCGTGGATCGCTACCTACAGACTTGAAACAAAGGGCCGCCATTCTGGTCGGTCGCAACGAAGGAGGACACCCATTCCCGCACAAGCAACCGAAGAAGACACGCTGACGGAGGACCTCGTCGTCACACGCGAGGTCGAGTACATCGAGTTCGAGCTCGGCGACCATGTGGTCTACCCCCACCACGGCGCGGGCAAGGTGCTCAAGAAGGAGGAGATGGAGATCCTCGGCGAACGCCGCGAGTATCTGACCATCAAGATCCTTCACAACGACATGACGGTGCGTGTTCCCACCGAGAACGCCGCCCTTGCGGGCCTACGCAGAGTCATCGACGAGGAAACCGTGAAGAAGGTCCTCGACGTGCTGCGCGACGAAGTCTCGGAGATGCCGAAGAACTGGAACCGTCGTTTCAAGCACAACCGCGACAAGATCAAGACGGGCGACATCTATGAGCTGGCCGAGGTCGTGCGCAACCTCTCGCTGCGTGAGAGCGAGAAGGGGCTGTCGACGGGCGAGAAGCAGATGTTCACCCGCACCAAGAAGATCCTCGCCTCCGAGCTGATGTACGCGCTCGACAAGGACGAGGAGGAGGCCGAGAACTACCTCGACGAGCTCCTGGCGGATTCGGCCGACCACCAGATGGCGGCCGCCGGAGCCAAGTAGCGAGGCTTTCGCGCACGCGGCAGCCACCATGCCGCGTGCGCGAGCGCCCCAGGCGATGAACGTTGCGTTGATCGTGGCCGCGGGCAGCGGCGAGCGCCTGGGTGCGGGACGGCCGAAGGCGCTCGTCGAAGTCGGCGGGCGCCCGCTCGTGCAGTGGAGCATCGATGCGCTCGCACAGGTGAGCACGATCGAGCAGGTGGTGGTGGCGCTGCCCGCGGGCGCCCACCCGGCGCGCGGCCTGCAGCCGCGGCCCGGGGTCCTGTTCGTCGACGGCGGGTCCTCGCGCTCGCAGTCGGTGCACATCGCGCTCGCAGCCGTCCAGGCGCGAGGGGGGCAGGACGATCTGGTGCTCGTTCACGACGCCGCGCGGCCGCTGGTGACCCCCGATCTGGCGGAGGCGGTGATCGCGGCGCTGGAGAGCGACGCCGACGCGCATGCGGCGATCGCGGCGATGCCCGTCACCGACACCGTCAAGCGCGTGGACAGCGCCGGCGCCGTGCACGAGACGCTCGACCGCAGCTCCCTGTGGGCGGTGCAGACGCCGCAGGTGTTCCGTCGCGATGCGCTCGAGCGCGCACTGGACATCGGCGCCGAGGAGCTCGCCCGTGCCACCGACGACGCGTGGCTGATCGAGCGCGACGGCGGCAAGGTGATCGTCGTCGCCGCGAGCGATGAGAACCTGAAGGTGACCACACCGCTTGACCTCCGGGTGGCGGAGCTCCTGCTAGCCGAACGCGGCGCGATTGCAGGCGTGCCGCGGACGTCAGCGTGAATCGTGCTTGAATCGCAGCGATCCAGATGCTGAGCGACTACCACGTCCATCTACGCCCAGACGGTGCCGGCTCTGATGTGGCCGAGTACCACACCCAGGCCAACGCCGAGCGTTATCGCGCCGCCGCCGATGAGCAGGGGATCGCGGAGCTGGGGGTCTCAGAACACGTCTACCGCTTCGCGCAGGCGCTCGAGGTCTGGCGCCATCCCTTCTGGGAGACCTACGCCCACGACGACCTCGATGCGTACTGCGGGTTCGTGCGCGAGCAGACCGATCTGCGCCTCGGCATCGAGGCCGACTTCGTTCCCGGTGCAGAGGACCGCATGGCAAACCTGCTCGAGGCGCGCGACTTCGACTACGTGGTCGGCTCCGTTCACTTCATGCGTGACGGCGCCGTCGACATGGACGACTACAGCGTCTGGGACTCCAGCAGCGCGCGCAGCGCCGAGGAGGTCTGGACGCGCTACTTCCAGGCGATCGCCGATGCTGCCCGCAGCGGCCTGTTCGACATCGCAGCGCACCCCGACCTGGTGAAGATCTGGGGCTCCGCCCATCCCCACCGCACCCCGGAAGGCGACCTGCGTCGCTACTACGAGCCGGCTGTCGAAGGCATCGCCGAAGCGGGCATCGCCGTCGAGGTCTCCACCGCCGGGCTGCGCAAGCCCGTGGGTGAGCTGTACCCCGCACGGGGGTTCCTTGAGATGTGCGTCGACGCGGGCATCCCCGTGGCGCTCTCCAGCGACGCCCACCGCCCCGAGGACATCGGCGCAGGCTATGAGCGCGCGCTGGAGGAGCTCGACGCCGTCGGCGTGCGCGAGCTGTGCGTGTTCGAAGGCCGCGAGCGGCGCCTGGAGCCGATCGGCACACCCGGGTCCTCCGCGCAGGCGCACGCCGGCTCCAGCGAGGTGCACGGGGGATGATGCTCGTCGGGATCGGCTTCGACTCACACCGTCTGGCGGCCGGGCGCAAGCTCGTGATCGGCGGCGTGGAGATCCCGTTCGAGCGTGGGCTCGACGGTCACTCCGACGCCGACGTCCTCGCCCACGCGGTGATCGACGCGCTGCTCGGCGCCTGCGGCAAGGACGACATCGGCGAGCGCTTCCCGAACACCGACGAGCGCTGGCGCGACGCCGACTCGATGGAGATGCTGGCGAGCGTCGTTGAGAACGTCGTCACAGAGGGTCTGGAGATCGTCAACGTCGACTGCACGGTCGTGATGGAGGCGCCCAAACTCTCGCCCCATCGGGGGGCGATCAAGCAGAAGCTCGCGGAGGTGCTCGAGGTCGAGGGCACACGCGTGAACGTGAAGGCCAGCACCGGCGAGGGGATGGGGTTCGTCGGGCGCGGCGAGGGCGTTGCGGCGCTGGCGATCGCCGGGTTGCGCCGGGCGGACTGAGGTCTGCCCCGCGGCTGTCAAACTGATCACCGATGGACGACGGACGAGAGAGCACCGGCGGTGCGTTCCGCCTCCCCGGCATGAGTCGCCGCTCGTCTGTGACGGCCGTGAAGTGGCTGGCTGTGCTCGCGCTCCTGTTCGTCGTGGTGGCGATTGCCACGGGGCTCATATCTTCGGGCGGCAACTCCTCGGAAACCAACTCGGCCGCTCCGTCGACGGCCACGGCGAAGCCGACGAGTTGGGGGGCCGAAAAGACCTACATCGGTCGCTACCGCCTCCTCGGAGCGACCGAGCAGAGCTACAGCGCGCCCTCCGCGACGCGACTGACCAGCGGCGAGCTGACGCTCTTCATGCGAGAAGAACACAAAAACGCGCCGCTGATCCCGAGCGGAATCCTCAGCCTGCAGGCCCCCGCTCCGCTGGGCACCGAGCTGCTGTACCTGACCTCCCTCACCGTGCACGGTGCGACGCATCGCGCGGTGATCAACGGCGGCGCGTTCGTGGGCCCGGTGGTCGGCTCTCTGAGCGCCGTCTTCACGGCCCCCGGCAAGCTCACGATGACGGCGGAAGTGCAGGGCGTCGGAACGATCCACGCGCGCTTCAGCCGTTTCTCTGACGCTTCTGCTCCCTGAGGGTGAGCTCCGGCGCGACTCGTTGCCTGAACAACGTTCGGTATGCTCGCTATACCGTTCGGTACTCTTGTCGTGTACGTGGAGAGCCGTAAACGTCAATCCTCGATGGGGAGGTGCAGCATGGTCTGGACGAAACCCGAGTTTGAGATGCTCGAGCTCGCTTCTGAGGTCACCTCCTACCGGTACAACCGGTAGCAAGGCTTGCGCGAGTCCCACGCGGGCCCGGTCCCGCGTGGCTCGCGTGAACCTCACCAGCTCTCGGTACTCTGACCGATGATGCGCGTCCGGGTTCTCGGCTCGGCTGCCGGGGGCGGCCTTCCGCAGTGGAACTGCAGTTGTCGCGTATGCGAGGCGGCGCGTGGCGGCGGCGCGATCCCCCGCACGCAGTCATCGATCGCGTTCCGCTCGGATGAGGAGCCCTGGTTCCTCGTCAACGCCTCGCCAGACCTTCGCCAACAGCTCTCCGAGCTGCCGGTCGACGACACGAGCGAGTTGCGCTCGACGCCTTTCGCCGGGGTGATCGTCACAGACGCAGAGATCGACCACGCGGCGGGATTGCTCCTGCTGCGAGAGTCGAGCACGCCGTTGCGCATCTACTGCACAGAGGCGGTCCGTGGGGCGTTGACCGATCACTATCCAGTCCTGGCGATGCTCGAGCGCTACTGCGGCGTGGAGTGGCGCGCGTTGGTGGAGGGGGGCGTCACGCCGCTCGAGGGCTCCTCGTTGGAGCTCGAGGCTTTCGCGACCGGGGGCGATGCGCCGCTGTACATGGGCGACGCGCCCGGTCCGGGGGCGATCGGATTGACGATACGCGACGCCAACGGCAGCATGCTGTGTTACGCGCCGGCGATCGCCGAGCTCGACGGGGACCTCGAGGCTCGGATGCGCGCGAGCGACTGCGTGCTCGCCGATGGGACGTTCTGGCAAAGGCGGGAGCTACCCGATCTCGGCTTGAGCGAGCGCGACGCGATCGCGATGGGGCACGTCCCGCTCTCGGGCCCGGATGGCACGCTCGAGACACTCGCGGGACTAGACACCAGGACGATCCTCGTGCACATCAACAACACGAACCCGATCCTCCTCGAGGACTCGCCCGAGCGCGCAGCGGTGCGCGCAAGCGGGATCGACGTCGGCTACGACGGGCTGGAGATCGAGCTGTGAGCTCGATGCCGCCCTCCGTGCAGGCCGACGACGCCGTTTGGAGTCCCGAGGAGCTCGTTGCGGCGCTGCGTATCCAGGGCGCTCGCTACCACGACCGTCACCCGTTCCACGTGCGCATGAACGACGGTGAGCTCTCGCGCGAGGAGCTGCAGCGCTGGGTGGCGAACCGCTACTACTACCAGCGCAGCATCCCCATAAAGGACGCCGCGATCCTCTCGAACTGCCCCGATCCTGATGTTCGCCGTGAGTGGATCCAGCGCATCCTCGACCATGACGGGACCGAGCCGGGCGCCGGTGGGATCGAGTCGTGGCTGCGTCTCGGCGCGGCGCTGGGCGTCGAGCGAGACGCGCTGACCGACGAGCGGCTCGTCCTGCCCGGTGTCCGCTATGCCGTCGATGCCTACGTCAACTTCTGCCGCACGCGCCCATGGGTCGAGGCGGTCGCCGCGTCGCTGACAGAGCTGTTCGGGCCGGGTGCGATCCGCGTGCGCCTAGATGCGCTGGAGCGCCATTACCCGTGGATCGACCCGGCTGGGCTCGAGTACTTCCGCGCGCGGCTGCATCAGGCGCCTCGGGATGCGCAGTACGCGCTGGAGGTGGTCGTCGAGCGCTGCCGCACCCGCGAGCAGCAGAACCGCGCGGTCGCCGCGCTCGCGTTCAAGTGCGAGCTGCTGTGGGCGCAGCTCGAGGCGATCGAACGCGGCGACACACAGCCGCGCGCGGACTGATGGCCAAGGTGGCGCTCGAGCGCCCGCAACTGGCCCCGGGGGTGCGTCTGCACTGGGACAAGGTGCGCGAACGCTGGGTGCTGCTCTTCCCGGAGGGCGCGGTGGCGCTGAACGAGACCGCCGTGCACGTGCTCGAGCTGTGCGACGGGGAGCGCAGCGTCGAGGAGATCGCAGCGACCCTCAGCGAGCGCTACTCCGGCGCCGACGTGCGCGAGGATGTCGATCAACTCCTGGGCGCGATCGCCGAGCGGGGGCTGGTGGTGGATGGCGACTCCTAATCCCCTGCTGCTGATCGCGGAGCTGACCTATCGCTGTCCGCTGAAATGCCCCTATTGCTCAAATCCCACGGACATCGGCGCGAGCCGCTACCAAGATGAGCTCTCCACCGAGGAGTGGCAGCGGGTCTTCGCCGAAGCGTCCTCGCTCGGCGTCCTGCAGCTGGCGCTCACCGGTGGCGAGCCGATGGCACGCAAGGACATCGTCGCGCTCGTCGGCTCATCCACCGAGAACGGCCTCTACAGCACGCTCGTGACCTCGGCGCTTCCGTTCCCGCGTGGGCGTGTCGAGCGCCTGAAGCACGCGGGGCTCGACCACGTGCAGATCAGCTTCCAGGACAGCGACGGCGTGGGGAACGACGCGATCGCCGGCACGAGGTCGTTCACGCGCAAGATCGAAGCTGCGGCGCTGGCCCGCGAGCTCGGCTTTCCGCTTACGCTCAACGTCGTGCTGCACCGGCGCAACCTCGATCACGTCGACGCGTTCATCGCGCTCGCCGAGGAGCTCAGGGCGCGACGACTGGAGCTCGCGAACACCCAATATCACGGTTGGGCGCTTGTCAACCGATCGGCATTGATGCCGCGGCGCGAGCAGCTCGAGACGGCTGAGCGCTCCGTCGCACGTGCCCGTGAGCGGCTGGGCTCGAAGATGGAGATCCTGTGGGTGCTGCCCGACTACTACGAGGAGCTGCCGAAGCCGTGCATGGGAGGCTGGGCCCATGACGCGATCCTCGTTCAGCCCAACGGCGACGTGCTTCCCTGCCAGGCAGCGGGTTCGATCCCGGGGCTGGCGCTCGAGAACGTCCGCGAGCGATCGCTGGCCGAGATCTGGTTCGAGTCGGAGATGTTCCAGCGCTTTCGCGGCACGGAGTGGATGCAGGAGCCCTGTCGGAGCTGCCCCCTCGGCAGGCAGGAGCAGGACTTCGGCGGCTGCCGCTGCCAGGCCCTCGCGCTCACAGGAGACGCGGCGGCGACGGATCCGGTTTGCCACCTCTCGCCCAACCACGATCTCGTCGTCGATGCCCGCGAGGCCGCCAACCGAGACGAGTCCGCGCGACGCTCGCAGGATGGCGTTCTCGTGCCTCGCACGCTCAGCGCGATCGCGCCCGCGAGCGCCTGAGCGATGAGCGCCCCGCAGCCAGCGACCGTGCCGAGCGAGCACGTAGTCGAATCGATTGGCCTGGGCAAGGACTACGGGAGGATCCGCGCGGTCGAGGGGATCGACATGGCCGTGCGACACGGAGAGTTCTTCGGCTTCCTGGGACCCAACGGCGCGGGCAAGACGACGATGATCCACATGCTGACGACGCTGATCCGCCCATCTCGCGGATCTGCCCTCGTGGCCGGACACGACGTCGTTGAGGAACCACTGGCGGTGCGCAAGAACGTCGGTCTCGTCTTCCAGGAGACCTCGCTTGACGGGGAGCTGTCCGCCGAGGAGAACCTGCGCCTGTCGGGCAGGCTCTACGGGCTCGAGCGAGCCGATCTCACTCGTCGCATCGATGAGGTGCTCGAGCTGTTCGAGCTCCAGGCGCGCCGCCACGATCGCGTCCGCACCTTCTCCGGCGGGATGCGTCGCCTGGTCGACCTCGCGCGCGGCATCTTGCACCGGCCGACCGTTCTCTTCCTGGACGAGCCGACGCTCGGGCTGGACCCGGTCAACCGTCAGCGCGTGTGGGGCTTCCTCGAGCGACTGGCTCACGAGGAGCGCATGACGCTGTTCCTGACCACGCACTACCTCGAGGAGGCTGAGCCGTGCGACCGCGTGGTGATCGTCAATCACGGTCGCGTCGTCGCGAAAGGAACCCCCGATGAGCTCAAGCGCGAGCTCGGCGGACAGGAGAGCATCGAGGTGGTGGTGGGAGAGCCCGACGAGACGCTGCTCGCGGACATCGCCCGGCTCACCGGCCTCGACCCGCGTCCCACCGAGAACGGGCTGGTGCTGTCGGTCGACTCCGCCGAAGCGGTGCTCTCGGCGCTGCTTCCGCTGATCGGGACGCGGATCGAGAGCGTGAGCGTGCGCAGCCCGACGCTGGACGACGTGTTCGTCGCGGTGACGACCGGCGCGGACGGCGCCCAGTGATCCGCGGGGCTCTCTTCAGCGTCGTCGAGCGCGAGTTCAAGCGCGTGCTGAGGCGACGCGGTGGACTCGTCAGCACCTTCGTGCGGCCGATGCTGTGGCTGGTGATCATCGGCTCCGGCTTCTCGGCGATCGTTCCCGGCGGCGGCTTCTCCTACCACAAGTACCTGCTGCCGGGGATCATCGGCATGGTCATCCTCTTCTCCTCGCTGCTGAGCGCGCTGGGGAGCATTCACGACCGGGAGTTCGGCTCGATGCGCATGCTCCTGATCGCGCCGGTTCCGCGCGAGGTGATCGTGCTCGGCAAGGCGATCAGCTCCACGCTGATCGGGGCGACGTTCGCGATCGTGCTCTCACCGCTGGTGCTGCTCTTCCAGATCCACGTGAGCTTCGCGTCCTACCTGGGATTCGTGGGTGCAGCACTGCTCACCGGACTGGCGCTCTCGAGCTTGGGGATGCTCGTCGCCTCGCGTGTGAGGCAGTTGGAGAACTTCGCCGTGGTGATGAACTTCGTGATCTTCCCGATGTTCTTCCTGAGCGGCGCCCTCTACCCGGCGCACAAGCTACCCGGGTACCTGCAGCCGCTGATCCGCATCAACCCGCTCACCTACGGCGTGGACCTCATGCGTCAGACGATGCTGGCCGGGGAGCCTCAGTCGGTGAGCCACGTCGAGTTCTCTGCCGGAATAGATGCGGGCTTCCTGATCGCCTTCTCGATCCTCGCGCTGATGCTCGCGGCGTCGCTGTTCGGCGACGAGGAGCACCTGTCGGCGATCTTCCTGTCTCGCGCACCGCGTCGCGCGCGGGAGGCCAAGCGGGCCTTCGCGCCCGTGGGTGTCGGGCCGCTGATTGCGGTCGTCGAGCGCGAGTTCAAGCGCGCGCAGCGACAGCGGGGACGCCTCCTCAGCACGTTCGCGCGGCCGCTGCTGTGGCTGGTGACGGTGGGCGCGGGGTTCTCTGCGCTAATTCCCGGCGGGGAGTACCACAAGTATCTGTTCCCGGGGATCATCGGCATGGCGATCCTGTTCTCCTCGATGCTGAGCGCGCTCGGCAGCGTGCACGATCGCCAGTTCGGGCCGATGCGGATGCTGTTGGTCGCACCCGTCCCGCGCGGGCTGATCGTGTTCGGCAAGACGATCAGCGCGACGCTGCTCGGGGCGGCCTTCGCGATCGTACTCTCGCCGCTGGCGTGGCTGTTTCACATCGACACCAGCTTCCTGTCCTATCTCGGTTTCGTCGGCGCGGTGCTGCTGACCGGATTGGCACTCTCGAGCCTGGGCATGCTCGTCGCGTCGTTCGTGCAGGCGCTCGAGGACTTCACGGTGGCGATGAACTTCGTCATCTTCCCCCTGTTCTTCCTGAGTGGCGCGCTCTATCCGGCGGAAAAGCTGCCCGGATACCTGCAGCCTCTGGTGCGCATCAACCCGCTCACCTACGGTGTGGACCTGATGCGCCAGACGATGCTCGCCGGTGAGCCGCACGTCCTCAGCCCCGTGGAGTTCTCTGCGGGTACGGACGTCGGCTTCCTGCTGGCGTTCTCGCTGCTCGCGCTGACGCTCGCAGCGTCGTTGTTCGGCGGTGAGGGTCACCTCTCCTCGATGTTCCTCTCGCGCGCGCCGCGGCGAGCGCCGGCGCGACCGGTGGGTCCGGCGGTTGGCGGCCCCGCGGAGACGGGCGCTGGCACGGGCACGCAGCCGCGGGGAACGACGCCGGTGAGCGCGTGAGCCCGTTGCGATGATCGCGATCTTCGACGGGCACAACGACGTGCTGACAAAGCCCGATCACGGTAACTTCGCGAACGGTCGCAGCGGCGGTCACCTCGATCTCCCGCGCATGCGCGCTGCCGGGGTTCGCGGCGGGATCTTCGCGATTTTCACTCCTTCGCCCAAGCCGACGGAAGATCCCCGGCCCGGTGGCGAGAGGGACGGGCCGTCCGGCTCTCCTGCGGAACTGGACCACGACGTGGCCGCAGGACATGCGACCGCTGCCGCCGGGCGCCTGTTCGCGCTCGAGCGTGCGGGGGCCCTGCGCGTGGCGCGAAGCATCGCCGACGTCGACGCGGCGGGCGAGGACTCGGGCCCGCCTGTCGCGGTCCTTCACCTTGAGGGCGCGGAGGCGATCGACCCAGGCCTTGAAGCACTCGAGCTCTGGTACGCGGCCGGGCTGCGATCGATCGGGCCGGTGTGGAGTCGCTCAAACGCGTTCGCCCACGGTGTGCCGTTCGTCTTCCCCTCCTCGCCCGACACGGGCCCCGGCCTGACGGGAGCCGGCGTGGGACTCGTGAGGCGGTGTGCGGAGATGGGAATCCTGATCGACCTGAGCCACATGAACGAGGCGGGCTTCTGGGACGTGGCGCGCCTCGACGTCGGTCCGCTCGTGGCCAGCCACTCCGGCGTGCACGCGATCTCCGCGGGCCCGCGCAACCTCACAGACAGGCAGCTCGATCAGATCGGCGCCACCGACGGGCTCGTGGGGATCGTGTTCGCTCCCGGGTTCCTAAGGCCGGACTTCGCCAATGACCTCAGCACGAGCCTCGAGCTGATCGTGGAGCATGCCCGCTACGTGGCGGATCGCATCGGCGTCGAGCATGTCGCGATCGGGTCCGACTTCGACGGGACTGCTGTTCCCGACGCGATCGGGGATGTCATGGGGTTGCCTGTTCTGCTTGACGCGCTTTCCAGCGATGGCTTTGTCGAGGATGAGATTAAGGCGATCGCGTGGGATAACTGGCGTCGGGTGCTGGCTGCTTGGTGGGGGGCCTGAGGCGTCGTATCTGGCGCCGATAGAGTGGCCTGATGCCTCATGTCCTAGTGGAGGTGCGCCGGGAGTACTCGCCGGAGGAAGAGATAGCGCTGATGGATGCGGTCCACTCGGCGCTGCGAACGGCGTTCCGGATTCCGCCGAGCGACCGACACGTCCGGCTTGTGGCTCACGAGCCGCACCGGTTTGCCTGTCCCCCCGGCAAGGCTCAGCCCGATCGCTACACGCTGGTGAGCGTCGACGCCTTCGCTGGACGTTCGCTCGACGCGAAGCGCGCTCTGTACCGCGAGATCGTCGAGAGCCTCGAGCCGCTCGGCATTCCGGGAGACCACGTCTCGATCGTTGTGCGCGACATTGCTCTCACCAACTGGGGGATTCGTGGGGGCGTTGCTGCCTGTGACGTCGACCTCGGGTTCGACGTCACCGTCTGATCAGCGGACTGCGTCGGATGACATGCAGAAGCGCGTGGCTGGCGCCGGCCGGCTACCGCTTCGCGCGATTCGTGGTGGCCGACGCGGAAATACTGGTCGCCCACGCCTGGGCGTACCCGACAGTTTTCGATCAATTTTCCGGCCCCCCGAATACGCGCGCTACGGCCTAGCTCGGCCTAGCCCTGGTCGATACTCGGGCCGCCGATCCGATCGTCTGAGCGCCTCCAACCTCCAGGAATAAGCGGGGACATGCCGAAAAGGCGCCGGGGCATCGTCTATACTGCCTCAATTCCTGATGTGAGCTCTAGCCCCTTGTCGGCTAGGGTCACCCGCACAGTTCCTGCATAGCTGCGATCACGACTTCGACAAGGGGGGCAACGTGAGGAGCGCTATGCCAGAGCCGTCGCGCCGCACCGCTCGCATCACCGGTCGCTCTTCGCCGGCCCTCGTCGCTTGGCGTCGGTTCGTTCTCGAGACGCTCGTCTGCTTCGAGCTGATCGCCGTCATTGCAGTCGTTGGCTTCGGTGCCTCACACGACCTCTTTGCCGGTGCCGCGATCGGGGCACTCGTGGCGACCATCATGCGGATTATCTGGCGTCGCGCGTGACTTTGCGTCGCGATTAGGCTTCGATCCGCATGGGGGACGAGTTCAAATAAATCGGCTAGACTCGCGCGCCATGGACAATCTTTACAAGCGCCTCAAGGACTTCGACGAGAGCCTCAAAGAGTTTAAGGCCGAGACGTATCCGTCGTGGCAGACCGCGCAGATCTTCAACGTGCTCCTCGCGGGTGCGAAGGAGAAGCAGCCAAACGATCCGGTCGTGATGGCCATGAGCCCTGCCGAGGAGGGCAAGCGGGGCCAAGGGGTCCTGTCCAAACCGATCTCGAACACGGATGTTGGGACTATGCGCGCCGTCGTGAAGCAACTCACGGGAGTCGTCCAGGCCGCGGCACGCTAGGTTCGGCATTCGCTAATGCCCGACGCAGCTCTCGCCAACCAGCTCACCGTCGAGGCGGAACGCCTTCTCAATGCCACGAGCCACAACTACATCGACGGTGACGATGTAGCGAGGGCGGTCGGCCGCGACCCGCAAGATGCCGATGTGTACCTCGCGTTCCGCGAGGTACAACGCCGTGACTCACTCAAGCTCGACGCCTGGGGCGGCGGAATGGGTCTACCGCACATCGTCGGACCGCCCTAGCGCCTTGCCGTCGAGCGTCGAGCGATAGGCGTTGTGCGCCATGTCAAAGACGATGCCGGTACGGTAGGTCCGGCCAGCTA
>DATBZG010000110.1:0-36790 GCA_036513335.1 Solirubrobacteraceae bacterium
TGACGTATCCACCCGAGTAGTCCAACGCGCCGTGAGCGGCGAAGTAGCCACCGCCCCAGATCAGGAACGCGTTGACCGCGTAGACGAACGTGATCCAAAGCGCCACATACGGGATCCACGCCTTGAAGTTGACGCGGCCCAGAACCGATCCCAATGCCAGGATCGGCGTGATCGCCGCGAACACGAACTGGAAGTACACCAGCGACGCCTCAGGGAAGTGGAACGGCGGTCCTTCCGTCACCGACGGGATGATCGCCTGCGCCTCCTCACCGGTATGACTCAGCACGCTGCCAGGTTCACCGAGGAACGTTCCGAAGAACCCTTTCGTCCCCGTGATGCCGGAGCCACTGTGAGCGATCGGGCTACCGAAGCCCATCTTGAACGCCCAGAGGCACCAGACGATGAGCGTCACGCAGAACGCTACGAACGTGAGCATCATCGCGTTGACCGACCAGCGCTTCTGCATAACACCGCCGTACAGGACCGCGAGGCCCGGAAGGCTCATCAGCCCCACGAACGTCGCTGCGGTCATCTGCCACGCGTTGTCCCCCGCGTTCAGCCAACTTGGGTATGACAGCCAGGTCATGTGCCTCCGTTCCTACGGTTGTTTGCGGTTGAGCGCCCACTTGCGCAGCACGGACGCCGCTCACCAATGACAGTCCCGGTATGAAATCCGGGACGCGATAACCGGGGTAGGGCCAACCTGGCCAACACTTGCAGCAGGGGTTTCGACATTTGTCTAGACGCCCCGGAAAACCTCAAGCTGGGCGCCGAAAAGGCTTCTCCTGCAGGCCTTTCCAGCTCCTACGGGAGCCGATTCGCAGGCGCGCATTCGGCTCCTCGCGAGGGGCGTGAGAGGTACGAACGCAGCAAGCCTGTTGCGGCTCAGCTGCGAGGTGCGAACGGGAACCCCGCTCGACGACAGGAGGCTTCGAGTTCGGCGGCCACGTGCTTGAACGAGTCGGGCGAGGCGCACACCCTTCGGGCCTGTGCCCCGCAGGCGTGCTCCGTGGCGCCCCCCAGCGTGGAGGCGAAGTTGACTTCGATGCAATCCTTGCGTGCGGGAGAGCCGCTCGTGAACGCGTACGCTCCAAGGGCGAGCACGACCACCAGCGTGCACGCGAGCACGGCGCCCACAACGGTCTTCTCACGCTTGCCCCAGCGCAGCGGCTCAGACAGCCGTTTGGACTGGTCCATCATGATCATGACGGCTGAGCCTACCGGCTCTAGGACTGCGAGTGGGCGTCCGGCGCCGGCGTCTGCGGCTCGAATGCGAGCGCCGCCGAGTTGATGCAGTAGCGCTGCCCGTCGGGTCCGGGACCATCGTCGAATACGTGCCCGAGGTGGCCTCCGCAGGTGCGACAGAGAACCTCTGTGCGGCGCATGAAGAGGCTGTTGTCCGGACGCAGCTCGACAGCCTCTGCCACAGCCGGCTCGGTGAAGCTCGGCCAGCCCGTGCCCGAGTCGAACTTCGTGTCGGCGCTGAAGAGCATCGCCCCGCACGCAGCACAGCGATACTCGCCCGAGTCCTTGTTGTACACGTACTCGCCTGTGAACGGCGGCTCGGTGCCCGCCTTGCGCAGAACCTCGTACTGCGCTGGCGTCAGTTGCTCGCGCCACTCCTCATCGCTCTTCAGGACCTTAGGCTCGCTGGACGCCATGACAACGTTTTAGCAGTTGCCCGGCGGCCGATCAGGCGTGATATCATGAAGTTAACGTTCACGTCAGATTCAAAGACTCACGAGGTAGGCAGTTGACCGATATGGACAAGAACCGGACAGCGTCACGACGGACCAGCGGCCCGGTGGGGTCGCGCTTTGGCGTCGCCGCGGGGCATGCCAACTACAAGTGGTGGGCGCTGTCCTGTACGAGCCTCGGCATGCTGCTCGCAGCCACGAACTCCGGCACGCTGATCATCGCCCTGCCCGATCTCGAGCGCTCACTGCACGCCAGTCTGCTCGCACTCGTGTGGGTGATTCTCGCGTACCTGATCGCCGCGACGGTGCTCGTGCTGATGGCGGGACGCCTGAGCGACCTGTTCGGACGCAAGCGCGCATACGTCGGCGGCTTCGTCGTCTTCGCAGTCGCCTCGCTCGGCGCCGGGTTCTCATCCGACGCCACGGTGTTGATCCTATGGCGCGTACTGCAGGGGATCGGCTCCTCGTTCATCTTCGCCAACGCGGCTGCACTGGTAACGGACGCCTTCCCCAAGGAGGAACTTGGTCTGGCAATGGGCGCCAACACGATGGTCGCCGCGATCGGGCTGGTGCTGGGACCGGTGCTCGGTGGCGCGCTCGTATCGATCTCCTGGCACTGGGTCTTCTGGTTCAACGTCCCGTTTGCTCTCGCCGGAGCCGTCTGGGGCGCGCTGATCCTGCGCGAGCTCGCCAAACCCGACTCCGTGCGCGGCTTCGACGTTCTCGGCACAATCACTTTCGTCGTCGGCCTCACCGGCCTCGTGCTGGGCGTGTCGCGTGGCGGCCTGAGCGGCTGGAACGACCCGATCGTGATCGCAGGCCTGGCCGCCGCTGCGGTGCTCCTGCCCCTGTGGGTGCTGATCGAGCGTCACTCACGCGCGCCGATGCTCGACCTGCAGATCTTCCGAAACCGCCTGTTCGCCGCCGCCAGCGGCGCCGCGTTCATCAACGGCCTCGCGCGCTTCGCGCTGATGTTCCTGTTCGTCTTCTACTTCCAAGGCGCTCAGGGCGACTCGCCGATCAACGCCGGCATCAAGCTGATACCGCTCGCTCTGGGGATGCTTGTTGCCTCGCCGCTCGCAGGAATCTACGCCGACCGTCACGGGTCGCGGACGCTGGCCGCGCTGGGCATGCTCGTGAGCGCTGCGGGCCTCGCGGCGATGACGACGCTCCAGGTGCACTCCCCCTACTGGCAGAGCGCGCTGTGGCTTGCGTTGGTGGGCGTCGGGTCGGGCATGTTCAACAGCCCCAACACGGCGGCGATGATGGGCGTCGTCCCCGCCAACCGCCGTGGCATCGCCGCCGGTGCGCGGACGCTGCTGCAGAACACCGGCGCGGTGCTCTCGATCGCGTTCGTGCTGGCGATCATCACCTCGGCGGTACCTAAAGCGACGCTGTTCGCAGTGTTCTCCGGACTCGCCAAGGGGCTCTCGGCGGCCAAGCTCGCTCCGTTCATCGCCAACATGCACACCGCTCTGTGGGTGCTCGCGGCCGTATCGTTCCTGGGTATGTTCGTCTGCCTTCTACGCCCACGCCACGTACGCCCCGAGGTCTCCTCCGAGCCCTTCCTCGCACCCGCGGGCGCCAACGAGCTGCATGCGGCTGCGCTGGGTGGCGGGCGTGCAAGCGACGCAGTTCCTGCGAGCACGCGTTGAGCGCCGCCGCCCCCGAGACCTCCGAGCGCGCGCAGGCTCCGGTGAGCGACGAGCCTGCCACGGAGTGCCTGCGCATCGGCGACGTCGCGCGACTGGTTGGGACCACGCCCCGAACGATCCGCTACTACGAGGAGATCGGCCTGATCCCCGAGGCGCCGACCCGCCCTTCGGGAGGGCACCGTGTCTATACGCAGGCCGAGGTCGAGCGGCTGGCCGAGGTGATGCGATTGAAGGAGCTGCTCGGTGTCTCGCTCGATGAGCTGAAGACCCTTCTGACAGCCGAGGAGGCGAGGGCTGAGGTGCGTGCGCAGTTGCGACGCGACGACGTCGACCCGCGGCGCCGCCAGCAGCTCCTGGAGGAGGCGCTCGGTCACATCGACCGTCAGCTCGAGCTCGTCCGCCACCGCTCCACAGAGCTCGGCAAGCTCGAGCGCGAGCTTTCAGAGACACGCAAGCGCGCACGGCGCATGCTGCGAGAGCTGCAAACGGGCACCAAGCCCAAGCCCGAGCGCACCGCCGGGACTCGCGCGCCAGCGCGCTAGAACAAGAGTCATCGACGAGAAGCGAGTGACAGGTGGAGCGTAAATGGTGGACATTGATCGCCGTCTGCGTGGCGATCTTCATGCTGCTGCTGGACATCACGGTCGTCAACGTGGCGCTGCCCGACATCCAGCGCTCGCTGCACGCCTCGTTCTCGGACCTGCAGTGGGTCGTGAACGCCTACGCGCTGACCCTTGCCGCGTTCCTGTTGACGGCCGGCGCTGTCGCCGACCTGATCGGGCGCAAGCGCGTTTTTGTGACCGGCCTATTCGTGTTCACGATCGCCTCGGCGGTCTGCGGCCTCTCCACCTCGCCGCTGATGCTGAACCTCGCGCGCGCAGTTCAGGGCACCGGCGGGGCGATGATGTTCGCAACCTCGCTGGCTCTGATCGCCCAGGCCTTCCACGGCAAGGAGCGCGGCACCGCGTTCGGGGCGTTTGGCGCGGTAACCGGTGCGGCCGTCGCGGTCGGCCCGGTGCTCGGCGGCGTGATCACCTCGGGCATCGGCTGGAAGTGGATCTTCTTCGTCAACGTGCCGATCGGTGCGGTGGCGGTGGCGGTGACGTTGATGAAGGTCGCCGACTCGCGCGACCCCAACGCGACGGGCGTTGACTGGGCCGGCCTCGTCACCTTCTCCGCGTCGCTGTTCCTGCTCGTGTTCGCGCTCGTGCAGGGCAACGAAAAGGGCTGGGGCTCGACGCAGATAGTGGCGTACCTGATCGCCGCGGCGGTGCTGCTGGTTGCGTTCGTGCTCGTCGAGCACCTGCAGAGCCGCCCGATGCTGGACCTTTCGCTGTTCCGACGACCGGCGTTCGCCGGCGCGAACATTGTCGCGTTCGCGATCTCGGCTTCGTTCTTCGCGATGTTCCTGTATCTGACGCTGTACATCCAGGACGTGCTCAACTTCAGCCCACTGCAGGCGGGACTGCGTTTCCTGCCGGTCACGGTGCTCTCGTTCATCGTGGCGCCCGTGGCCGGCAAGCTGAGCGTGCGCGTGCCCGTGCGTCTGCTGCTCGGCACCGGGCTGGTACTCGCCGGCGTGGGCCTGCTGGCGATGACCACCGTCAGTGCCAGCTCCGGCTGGACGGTGCTGATTCCCGGCTTCGTCCTCGGCGGCGCGGGTATTGGGCTGATCAACCCGCCGCTCGCATCGACCGCGATCGGCGTCGTGCCGCACGAGCGCAGCGGTATGGCATCCGGCATCAACTCGACCTTCCGCCAGGTGGGCATCGCGACCGGCATCGCAGGTCTAGGCGCCGTCTTCCAGCACAGCGTCACCAAGAGCACCACCGCGACGCTGCGTGCCAGCGGCCACGCACACGAAGTCATCGCCGCCGCGCACGGCCACCTGGGAACGGTGCTCGAGTCCGGCGAAGTCAGCCACGTCGCTCGCTCGCTTTCCGCGGCCGGGCGTGCCGCGCTTTTGCACTCCTACCGCGTCGGCTTCACCGGCGCGTTCACGACGATCGCGATCATCGCCGGTTCGATCGCGCTCGTGGGAGCCGCGCTGGCTTTCGCGCTCGTGCGCGGCAGCGACTTCGTCAGCTCCGCACCTGCACCG
Source organism: Solirubrobacteraceae bacterium (assembly GCA_036513335.1). GTDB lineage: Bacteria > Actinomycetota > Thermoleophilia > Solirubrobacterales > Solirubrobacteraceae > Palsa-744. The sequence continues at coordinate 5,454 of DATBZG010000110.1, forward strand.
GCGAGCCCCGAGCGCGAGCCCGCCGGAGCGATGGCCGGTTGACGGGGCGCGAGCCTCTTACGTGCCTTCAGCTTCCGGGGTCGTGCGGGTCTCATATCCCGGGCACGAGAACACCGGCAGCCGCGGATAGCGCGGATACTGGGGCTCCTCGCGCGATCGTCGGCACAATGAGAAGCGGGAGCCGCGCGTGTTGCGCACGAGCTGCTGGTGCTCGCAGCTGTCACACAGGCCTGCCGCCGACGGTGGCGGCTTGGGAAGCGAACCGGGCTCAGTCATGAGCGCAGCTTAGGAGCAGCTCGAGCCGGGACGCTCGGCCGTCGCCGAACGCCTGCGATAATCGTTGCCCATACAACTATGACGACCTTCAATCGACTACTGGGATTTCTGAGGCCTTACAAGCGGGGCCTGATCGTCTCGTGGGTGCTCGCGAGCCTCGCGATGGTGATGACGGTTGCGCTGCCGGCGCTCACCGGGAGCGCCGTCGAATCGGTGCGCAAGGGCGCGTTGGACGCCACTCGTCACGAGAGCGCGGCCCGCTCGCACCAGCACCACACCCTGCTCGTGCTCGCGTTCGTGATTCTCGCGGTCGTGCTCGTGCGCTGGGGCCTGACCTACTGGCGGCGCATGATCGCCGGGCGGCTGTCGCTCGGCGTGGAATACGACCTGCGCGAGCTGATGTATGGGCAGCTGCAGCGCCTGGAGCTCGGCTTCTTCGATCATCAGCAGACGGGACAGCTGATGTCACGCGCGACCGTCGATCTGCAGGCGGTGCGCTTCTTCCTCGGCTACGGGCTCGTCTTCATCCTGCAGTCGGTCCTGTCGATCGCACTCGCTGGCATCGTGATGATCGTGATCAACCCGGGATTGGGTCTGATCGCGCTGATCCCGGTGCCGTTTGTGGTCCTGATCTCATACCGCTACGGCAGACGCGCGCGCCCGGCGATCCAGGAGACCCAGCAACGCATCGGCGAGCTCACCGCGGATGCCGAGGAGAACATCTCAGGCGTGCGCGTGGTGAAGGCGTTCGCGCGCGAGGAGCGCCAGCTGACGCGCTTTCAGAACACCGTCGGGCGCGTGTTCAGCCAGGCGATGGTCGCCACGCGCCTGGAAGCGACCTACAACCCGGTGATCGGGTTCCTGCCCCAGCTGGGGCTTGCGGCGGTGCTGCTGCTGGGCGGAGACTCGGTGATCCACGCCCACCTCACGCTCGGCCAGTTCACGGAGTTTTACCTGTACCTGAACATGCTGATCACGCCGATGCGCTCGCTCGGGGTGACGCTCAACCTCGCGCAGCGCGCGACAGCGTCCGGAGCGCGCATCTTCCAGTTGCTCGACCGTGAGCCGCGACTCACAGATCCCCCCCACCCCGATCCCCTTCCGCCCGGTAGCGGACACGTTCAGCTGCGCGATGTGACGTTGCGCTACGAGGACTCGCACGACGAGCTCAACGCGAACGCGCAGGGCGCCAACGGCGCCAGCGTGCACACCAGCGGGCGAGCGGTTCTGCGTGACATCGATCTCGACGTCCCCGCCGGGCGCACCGTCGCGCTGGTCGGCCCGACGGGCTCGGGCAAGACCAGCTTGGTGGCGCTCATCTCGCGGTTGTATGACCCCGTGTCGGGCGAGGTGCTGCTCGACGGCGCCGACGTGCGCGAGGTGCCCGTGCGCTCCGTGCGAGGCGCTGTGGCGGTTGTCAGCGACGACCCCTTCCTGTTCTCCGCCAGCGTCGCCGAGAACATCGCCTACGCGCGCCCCGACGCGCATCAGAGCGAAATCGAAGACGCCGCGAAGCGGGCACAGGCGCACGAGTTCATCGTCGAGCTCCCACAGGGATATGAGACGCAGGTGGGTGAGCGCGGCCTGACGCTCTCCGGCGGCCAGCGCCAGCGGCTGGCGATCGCGCGAGCGCTCGTGGCGAACCCGCGCGTACTGGTTCTCGATGACGCCACCTCCTCCGTGGACGCCTCCACTGAGCAGAGCATCAAGCTGGCGCTCGCGGAGGCGATGGCCGGCCGCACGACCTTCGTGATCGCCCACCGCCTGTCGACGATCGCCCTGGCCGACCAGATCGTCGTGCTCGAGCACGGGCGGATCGTCGCCGAGGGCAGCCACGATGAGCTGCTGGAGCGCTCGGAGCTCTACCGCGAGATCGTCTCGCAGACGAGCAGTGGCGGCGCCGCGTCGAGCAACGGTCACGGTGCGCCCGAGCACGTGCTCGCGGCCAACGGCACGCAGCTCAATCGAGGCGGGCAACTATGAGTCCTCCCGGCGGCATGATGGGTGGCATGGGCGGCGGCGGGCGCGGCGGCGCTCGCGCGGGGCTGGGTCCAGGAAGTGCCCGCGGCGGGCAGCGTTGGGCAGGCGAGCGTCCCAGCCGTGGCAGTCGCGCGAGCAACCTGCGCGGCCTGCTGCAGCTGCTGCGGCCCTACCGGCTGCGCGCGACGGCGATGCTCGTCGCGCTCGTGCTCGGCACCGCCGCCTCGCTGGCGCCGCCGCTTCTGGCAAAGCTGGCGATCGACCGTGGAATCGAAAAGCACGACACCCACACGCTCGCGATCGTGGTCGTCGCGTTCCTCCTCTCAGCGCTGCTCGTTTGGGCCGCTACGTACGCCCAAACATATTTGGTCGGTTGGGTCGGTCAACGCGCGCTGGCGGACCTGCGCATCCGGATCTTCAAGCACCTGCAGAGCCAGCCGATCGGCTTCTACGAGAGCCGCCCGGCGGGCGTGTTGATCTCGCGCATGACCAACGATGTGGAGGCGCTGGAAAGCCTCGTCACGGACTCCGTCGTGACGTTGTTCCAGTCGGGACTGACGTTGATCGGCGCGATCGGCGTGTTGATCTACCTCGACGCCGAGCTCGCGCTGCTGACGTTCTGCATCGTCCCGTTCGTGGCGGGCGGGAGCATCTGGTTCCGTCTGGTATCCGCGGGCGCGTTCCGGCGTACCCGTGAGACGATCGGCTCGATCACCGGCTACCTGCAGGAGACACTGTCGGGCATCCGCGTGGTGCGCAGCTTCGGGCAGGAGCCCGTCCACGAGGCCCGCTTCGCTGAGCTCAACGAGGACAACGCAGCGGCCAACATGGTCACCGTGCGCCTCAACGCCGCGTACTTCCCGGCGGTGGAAATGCTCTCCGGAATAGCGCTCGCCTTGATCGTCCTCTATGGCGGCGATCAGGCGATCAACGGCCACGTCACCGTGGGCACGATCGTCGCGTTCGTGGCGACTCTGTCGTTCCTGTTCGAACCGATCCAGCAGCTCTCCCAGCTGTACACGACCTACCAGTCAGGGATGGCCGCGCTGGAGAAGATATTCCAGCTCCTGGACACGAAGCCGACGCTCGAAGACATCCCGAACGCGCCCGCGCTCGGGCCGATCCGCGGCGATGTGCGCTTCGAGGACGTCTCGTTTGCCTATCGGCCGCGGTCGAAGGGACGCGACGGCTCCGGCGCGCCCACCGAACCCGAGCCCGAGGAGGTGCTGGCGCTCGAGCACGTCGATCTCGACATACCCGCCGGGCAGACGGTCGCCCTGGTGGGAGCGACCGGCGCGGGCAAGTCCACGATGGCAAAGCTCGCCGCGCGCTTCTATGACCCCACCCGTGGTCGCGTGCTCGTCGACGGCCACGACCTGCGTGAGGTCTCGAGCCACTCGCTGCGCTCGCAGATGGGGATCGTGCCGCAGGAGGCGTTCCTGTTCTCAGGCACCGTCGGTGAGAACATCGCCTTCGGGCGCCCCGACGCCGATGATGCCCAGATCCATGACGCGGCCACCGCCGTCGGCGCCGACGAGTTCATCGCCGAACTGCCGCGGGGCTATGACACGGAGGTCGGCGAGCGCGGTGCGCAGCTCTCCGCCGGACAGCGCCAGCTGATCGCCTTCGCACGCGCGCTGATCGCCGACCCACGCATCCTCGTCCTGGACGAGGCCACCTCCAATGTGGACCTGCACACAGAGGGTCGGATCGAAGCGGCGATGCGCCGCCTGCTCGCGGGACGCACCTCGATCGTGATCGCCCACCGCCTCTCCACGATCCGACAGGCCGGACGCATCGTGGTGCTCGAGCACGGGCAGATCGCTGAGCAGGGCACCCACGACGAGCTGATCGCCGCCGAGGGCCGCTACTACGAGCTCTATCGAGACTGGACCGCGCAGGCGGCCGCCGCGTAGCTGCCACGATGGCTCAAAGTCGGGTTTGCCGGGCCGGGCGAGGGGTATCGCATGAGGCATGGCAATCCTGATAGCTACAACCACTCACCACCGCGGTCTCATCTGGGGGATCGCCCTCGTGGTCATCGGCGTGCTTCACATCACCTTCAGAGGCTTCTATGCGCGCCGCGCCGAAGCCTTCCACGACGCGCGTCAGGACACTGCGCCGGCGGCGACGAAACACCTCTGGCGGCGACACGAATCCAACTGGTACGCGGGCTACACGCTCTGGGGCGGTTGCCTTTTCATCGTTCTCGGAATTCTCGAGATCGCCATCGCGGCTTGAGGAGGTCCACGAGATGACAGTCACAACGGGTGGCATGGAACCGGCGCGCGGAGCCGCGCGCGTGTTCTGGTGGGTCTCTCTGGGGCTCGGCCTGGCGTTCCTCGTGGCGGCGCTGGTCACCGGGCGGGGCGGCTTCGCCGGTGGCGGGTTCATGCTCGTTTACCCGGTGCAGCGTCTGTTCTGGAGCAAGCGTGGGAGCGACCCGTCGAAGAGTGGGTGGCAGCGCGCGCGTGGAGCGGGTGGCGAGCCTCCACAGTCTATGTCGTAGCGCAGCCGCCGCCTCTCGGGTAGAGGGGCTTTGAAAACGCGAAGCGCCCCGGGTCAGCGGGGCGCGAGCGTACTCCGGGACAGGGACTCGAACCCCAATCTCCCGGACCAGAACCGGGCGTCACTGCCAATTGGACTATCCCGGACAGTGTTGGCACAGAATAGCCAACCGACCAGCGAACCCGGCACGTCGCTCCTCAGAACGCGGCAGGCGTCCCGTTGGGCGAGAAGTAGGCCGTGATCGCCTCCTCGAGGCCGGGGTCGAGCACGAGCAGTACCTCGTCGCCGGCTTCGATGACGGTGTCGGGCTTTGGTACGAAGCCGGAGCGCCCGCGCAGCACGGAGATGATCAGGCTGCCTTCGGGCAACGCGATGTCGGAGATCCGCTCGCCTACGGTCGGCGCGTCGGAGCTCACCTCGAGCTCGATGATCTCCAAACGCTCCTCTTCCAGCGCGAGCAGGTGTACGAGCCCGTAGCGGGGCACCTCGTGCTCGATCAGGCGCAGGATCAGGTCGGTGGCCGAGACCGCCGGCTGGATCCCCAGCAGCCTGAAGTGGTCGTGGTTGCGGGGGTTGTTGACGCGGGCGATGATGCGGTCGCACAGGTACTTCTCCTTGGCGACCTGGCAGACGAGGATGTTGTCCTCGTCGTCGCCGGTGACCGCGATCACGAGGTCGGCACGCTGGATGCCGGCGCGCTCGAGCACCCACAGCTCGGTGGCGTCCCCGTATTGGACCGCGTGCTCGAACTCTTCCTCGTTGGCGAGGTAGCAGTCGCGGGAGGACTCGATCAGCGTGACTTCGTGGTCCTTGGAAATGAGCTCGCGGGCGAGGTTGCGCCCGACCTTGCCCGCGCCGGCAATGATCGCGTACATCTCTATGCCGCCTCTGGCTCGATCGCTTGCTCGAACATGTCGATCGCGTGCTTGGTCGGGGAGATCGTCTGCAGCCCCTGCTCCCTGTACCAGTCCGCGCGAGCGGGGTCCATCACGCGCACGATCGCCTTGTCCACGCCGAAGCGCTTCTGCGCGATCTGCGCGATCACGAGGTTGGTGTTGTCACCGGCGGTGGACGCGATGAAAGCGTCTGCGCGCTCGATGCCCGCTTGGATCAACGCGTCCGTCTCGAGTGCGGTGCCGACGGTGAACTGGCCGCCGGAGTCCTCCCAGCTCTTGCTCTGACCGGCGTCCAGGCGCTCGTGCGAGAGAGGGTCCTCGTCCAGCACGGACACCTGATGGCCGGAGGCGAGGGCTGACTTGGCGACCGCGGAGCCGACGCGGCCGGCACCGACGATCAGTACGAACATGGAGGTGAGCAGCAGATGGTCATGACCGGCAGGTTAGACGATGGGGGCGCCGGCCTGAGTTGGGCGTGTGGGCTCGGCGGGCGGTGCACTCGCGGGGGGCGCGGTGACGATCACCCGACACTCCGCCTTGCGGATCACGTACTTTGTGACGTCTCCCACATACGCGTCGAGCGGTCCTCCCCGGCCCCCGAGCCGGGCGCCCCCGCGAATCAACGAGGGCTCCTCGGCGCCGAGCACGATCGCCTCCACGCCCCTGCGCCGCGCCTCCTCGACGATCGCGTACCCGGCGCGACGCGTGCGTACGGTCGCGGTCGCCACCTGCACCCCGGTGTACTCCTCCCCCACGGCCTTCGCCCGCGCCAGCACCTGGCGGGCGTATTTGATCTGCGCGTCCGGCAGGCTCGCGTCGAGCGGCAGCGACATCGGGATCACGAACACCCACAGCGCCTCGATCGTGGCGGCGTCGATCGCGGCCTCGTCGGTCTGCTCGCCCGAGACGAGCAGCGCGGCCGTCTGCACGATGTCGTCGTCGAGAGTGGTTCCGAACAGCGGCACCAGCACCGATCCGTAGTCCTCCTCCCGCGGCTGCTCCGCGCGCAGCACTTGCGGCGCCACGGTTACGCGACGCAGCAGCGAGGTCTCATCGGCGCGCCGGTAGACGACATACAGGACGATTCCGAACGCCATCCACCCGAGCCCCACGTAGCGGGCGGTTTCGTGCAGGATCAGCACCGCCACCCAGCCGGCGGCGGATATGAGCACACCGAACACCGCCGGCAGCGGCAGCTCGCCGCCGCGCACGCGAATCGACATGGGGATCCGGTAGGGCCGGTCGCGGTCGGGCTCTGTGTAGCGCAGCCGGCAGATCGACAGGTGCGCGATCGTGAACGCGAGCGTGGCGCCGAACGCGTAGATGCCGACGAGGAAGTCGAGGTTCTCCGGCACCACCAGGCCGGCGGCAAGCACTCCGGCGAGGATGATCAGCACATAGGGCGTCGAGCGCTGCGGGTGCAGCCTCCCAAGGCCGCTCGGAATCTGGCGGTTCGTCGACAGCGAGTACGCCAGACGGGAAAGGCCGAGCATCGCCGAGTTGGCGGCTGCGACCAGCGTCACGGCGGCCAGTGCGGCGACGAGATATGTGAGCGTGTGCTCGAGCCAATGGGGGTGCACCTGCTTGACGATCCCGATCATCGGCGCATCCAGGTAGCGGTGTCCCAGTTCTGTCCGGCCATGGCGAACGGGCAGCGCGGTGACAGCCACGAGGGCGATCCCCACATACAGGAAGGCGACGGTGGCGGTCATGCTGCCCACGAGGCGCTTGAGGCCGCCGCGGCTGATCCTGACCTCTCCGGCGAGCCCTGAGGCCGACTCGAGGCTCGTGAAGGAGATGACCGCGATCGTGAGCGCGAAGGCGAGCCGCGGCCATGTCGGCGCGCTGCCCAGATGGATCGGTCCGGTCAGCGTGTGCGGGCTGAAGAACAGCACCAGACCGAGAACGACGATAAACGCCTGCAGCGCGAGGTCGCCGGCCAGCAGCATGCCCACGCGCCGCGCGCGCTGACCGCTGAAGCCGCGAATGTTGCTGACGACGACGAGCGCGATGAACGCCAGCGCGAGCGCCAGCGACTCGCCACGGTGGTCGAGCTGGCTCCAGAAGACCTTTAGGTACTGGGTCGCCGAGAAGGCCGTGACCGCGATCAGGATCACGTAGTCGAGCAGGATCGCCCAGCCGGCGATGAAGCTCACGAGCTCGTTGAACGCGTAGCGCGCGAACACGGTCGAGCCACCCCGCTCCTGGTGCAGTGAGGCGCCCTCGACGTAGGTCATCGCCGTGATCGCGAACAGCCCTGCCGCGACCAGGAAGACGAGCGGCGTCAGCCCGAGCGCGTGATTGGCGATCACGCCGAGCGAGAAGTAGATCGCGCTCGCCAGCGAGGAGTAGACGACGGTGAACAGGATCGGCGAGCCGAGGCTGCGCTTGATCATCACGCGCGAGCGCGACGCCAGCGCGTGGCCTGGCTCTTCCTCGGCACTCATGAGCCTCGGCTCCGTCTCACCTCGAGATATCCACGGGCCACGCCCGCGGCGAGGAACAGCACGCCCAGCAGCAACCGCGGCGAGATCACACCACCGTCGCCACCGAGGGCCTGGGAGATCAGCGCCAGCCCGATCACTGCCATCGCGAGCGATAGCAGCAAGGTGCCCGTCCGGTGCACGTGTCGGCCGTTCATCTCAGGCTGAGCTTAGGTCCTAGCGCCTCGCCGGGCGCGGCGGCACGGCGCCAACCGCTGCCGCCCGCCCGACCGGTGCCGACGCCGCGTCGCCAGCGTCTCAGGTGATGAGCGGGATGATCAGGATGGCGACGATGTTGGCGACCTTGATCATCGGGTTGATCGCCGGTCCGGCGGTGTCCTTGAAGGGGTCGCCGACCGTGTCCCCGGTGACGGAAGCCGCGTGCGCATCCGAGCCCTTGCCACCAAAGGAGCCGTCCTCGATGAGCTTCTTCGCGTTGTCCCACGCGCCGCCGCCGGCGGTCATCATCACGGCGAAGAAGAAGCCCACGACGATCACGCCGATCAACAGGCCGCCGAGCGCCTGCTGGTCGATCAGCCCCACGATCAGCGTCAGGCCGATCGGCAGCAGGGAGGGCAGAATCATCTCGCGCTGGGCGGTCTTCGTGACGATGTCCACGCAGCGCGCGTAGTCGGGCTCTTCGGTGTAGTCCATGATCCCGGGGTGCTCGCGGAACTGGCGGCGCACCTCCTCCACCACCGCACCGCCGGCACGCCCCACAGCCTCGATCGACAGTGACGCGAACAGGCAGACCATCAGCCCGCCGAGCAGCAGTCCGATCAGCACGGGCGGTTCGTTGATGCCGAAGGAGATCATGTGTCCGAGCTTGTTTTCGAGTTCTTTCTGGAAGCCGGCGAACAGGCCGACGGCCGCGAGCACCGCCGAGCCGATCGCGTAACCCTTGGTGACGGCCTTCGTCGTGTTGCCCACAGCGTCCAGGCGGTCGGTGACCTGGCGCACCTCCTCGGGCAGATCCGCCATCTCCGCGATTCCACCGGCGTTGTCTGTGATCGGCCCGAACGCGTCGAGCGCGACGATCAGACCTGTCAGCGACAGCAGGCCCATGGCCGCGATGAGGATGCCGTAGATGCCGGTGACCCCGCCGCCCGCGAGCTTCCAGGAGCCGAGGATCCCGAGCACGATCACCAGCGCCGGCAGCGCCGTGGCCTGCAGGCCGGATGAGAAGCCCTGGATGATGTTCGTGGCGTGGCCGGTGATCGACGCTTTGGCGGTCTTCTTCACAGGCGAGAAGCGGGTCGAGGTGTAGTATTCGGTTAGTCCGAATAGCAGGCCGGTGACGACGATCCCGATCAGCGAGCACAGGTACAGGTGAAACCAGCTCGGGGTGTTGACGGTGCTGCCCACGACCTTGAACGTGAGGTTGCGCATCAGCCAGTAGGTGATCGGGGCAAACGCAGCTGCGGCGATCACGCCGGAGACGACCAGCCCCTGCAGCAGCGCGCGCTCGACGTTGCCCGTGTTGGTGCGCACGGCGAACGTGCCGATGATCGAGGCGATGATCGCCACGCCCCCGATCACGAGCGGGTACATGGCCACCTGCGTGGACTCGTGGAAGGTGAGGACACCAAGCAGGATCACGGCGATCGCGGTCACCGCGTAGGTCTCGAAGAGGTCCGCGGCCATGCCGGCGCAGTCGCCCACGTTGTCGCCCACGTTGTCGGCGATCGTGGCCGGGTTGCGCGGGTCATCCTCGGGAATTCCCGCCTCGACCTTGCCCACGAGGTCCGCGCCCACGTCGGCGGCCTTCGTGAAGATGCCGCCACCGAGCCTCGCGAACACGGAGATCAGCGAGCCGCCGAAGCCGAGGCCGACGAGTGCGTCCACGGCCGTCTTCGGGCTGTCGTTGAAGATCGACGTCAGCGCGCCGTAGTAGCCGGACACGCCGAGCAGCGCCAGGCCGACGACCAAAAGGCCGGTGATCGCCCCACCGCGGAACGCAACCTTCAGCGCCGGTGAGACCCCACCCCTTGCGGCCTCTGCCACACGCGCGTTGGAGCGCACGGACACGTTCATGCCGATGTAGCCGGTCGAGCCGGAGAGCAGCGCTCCGATCAGGAAGCCACACGCTACGGCGATGTTCTGGATGAAGATCAGCGCCACGAACACGACCACCCCGACACCGGCGATCGTTATGTACTGACGGTTCAGGTAGGCGCGCGCGCCCTGCTGGACGGCCAGGGAGATGCTCTGCATCTTCTCGTTGCCCGGCGAGAGCGCGAGCAGGGATCGCGTGGTCACGAGGCCGTATGCCACCGCACAGGCGGCGCAAACGAGGGCGACGACGATCCCATGGTTCGTCAGAAAGCTGCTCAACAGAAATCCTCCGCGGTCTGATTGGCGTGCCGCGCGAGGATCTGTCGCGCGCACATTTGTCGCCCGGTTCGCTCGGCGCGAGCGTCTACCCGGTGCAAACGCGGGCGCAGTGTATCGTGCCGGACGGCGCTATGCCTGCCCAGCGTCGTCCGGCGTGCTGTTTCTTATCGTCCCGGCACCCACAGCCTGCCACTCGTCTCCGCCGGTCCGGGGGCACCGGGCTGGGCGTCGGGTTGAGCCGGCTGGCCGTGTGAGCCATCCGCGCCACCGGCGGGTCCGGCGCCCCCCGAATGGGGGCCCGGCCCACCCCCCGGCGCGGCGCCCGGCGCTTGCCCGGCGGCGCCCGTGATCTGCATCTCCCGCGCATATGCCATCTGCAGGCGCGAGAGCGCATCTCGGAGCGGGCCGAGCTCCTGCGGGATGCTGCGCTCGAGGATCTCCAGCAGGGCTCTGACCCCGTCGATCGCATCGCGTGCCTGAGCGAGATCGCGCTGCCCGGCAGCGGCTGGGTCTCGCTCGTCCGCCGGCGCCAGGCGCCGAGCGCCCAGGTTCAGAAGCGACACGGCGGCCTGGGCCATCATGTCGGTGGTGCTGATGCGGCTCAGTTCCGCCTCATAGGCGGCCCGCAGCTCCTCTTCGCTCGGCTGTCCGGCGTCCTGTCCGGACCGGGACGCCTGTGCCATCTGGTCTTCGGCGCTCAAACCGTCACCTCCTCGGGGTAGCTCTCGGTGGTCTCGATCACGCTTGCTGCGAACGCCTCTTCGAGCGTCGCACCGGCCTCGATCATGTGGCGCTGGCGCTGCGCGCCGTTGCGCTCGGGAAAGCTCGGGTCGATCGCCAGCTCCGCGCGCATCGGCGCGGTCCACGCGAGCAGCCGCTCGATCGCCTCGCGGGCCGGGTACTCCTCGGCACGCTCCAAATCGATCAGGTGCCCGTCCATGCCGAAGCGGATCGCGCGCCACATGTTCTCCTCGATCAGGCGCGGTGCGGGGTCCTCGAACGGGACGCCCTCGTCCACGTCGCGAACGGCCTGGGCGATGCAGGCGACCATCAGGCCGGCGAGCGCCTCGGACTCCGATGCGCTGGCCTGCGCATCGCAGATGCGGACCTCCACCGTGCCGAAGCTGAAGTGCGGCCTGACAGACCACCACACCTGCGTGAACTCGACGATCGAGTTGGTCTTCAGCAGGAACTCGATGTAGTCGCGGTATGCGGCCCAGCCGCCGAACGCGTCTGGCACGCCGCAGCGCGGGAAGCTCTTCGTGAAGCTCTGTGTGCGGGCGGAATGCAGCCCGCTGTTGCGGGCGTCCAGGAACGGGGAGTTGGCGGAGATCGCCAGCAGCAGCGGCAGCACCGGACGCAGACGGTCGACAGCGCGGATCGCGCGGTCGATGTCGCGCACGCCCACGTGGACGTGCAGGCTGAACGTGTTGTTTCGCCAGGCGACGTATTTGAGCCCCTGCTCGACCCGGCGATAGTGCTCGGTGTCGATGATCGGCTGCTCGCGGTAGTCCGCCCACGGGTGCGTGCCCGTTGCGGCGAGCGAGACGCCTTCGCGCTCGGCCAGCGCGAACAGGCGCCGGCGGCGCTCGCGCTGGCGGGCGAGCGCATCCTGCAGATCGGAGCCGACGCCGGAGATGACCTCGATCTCGGAGGAGATCAGCTCACCGGCGACGCCGTCGCGCAGCAGCGGGTCCGCCTGAGCGGCGCCTCGCAGCTGCTCGAAGCGTGGCGCCAGGTCGAGCGTGCTCGGGTCGAGCAGCGCAAACTCCTCCTCCACTCCTACGGTGAGGTCGCTGGCCGTGGCAAACGTCTCGGCTGCTCGGTCTAGATCCAGGCTGTTCATCGCTTGGCGTCTACGTGAGGCTTGCTCAGCGCGCTCGCACGTCCAGTGTGACGCACGCGGCGTACGGGCGGGCGGGCATTTGCGTCAGGTCAGGTAGAAGTACAGCGCGTAGAGCAGATCGACCGCCGGGCTCGATGTGTGGACGGTCACCTCCGGCGGCACGTCCAGCAGCGACTCGGAGTAGTTGAAGATGATCTTCACGCCCGCGTCGACCAGCTGGTCGGCAAGGCCCTGCGCAGCCTTCGTGGGCACCGCCAGCACGCCGACGACGATGTCCTCGTCCTCGACCACCTGGCGCAACTCGTCGATGTGGCGCACCGCCTGGCTGCCGACCTGCGTTGCGACCTTCGCGTCGTCGCTGTCGAAGATCGCGACCACGCGAAAGCCATGGTCGGCGAAGATGTCCGAGGAGGCGATCGCCTTGCCGAGATGTCCCGCGCCGATCAGCCCGATGTTGTGCTGCCCGGCGGTGCGCAGGATCTTGCGGATCTGCGAGACCAGCGCCTCGACGTTGTAGCCGACGCCCCGCTTGCCGAACTTCCCGAAGCCAGAGAGGTCGCGCCGGATCTGCGTGGAGTTGACGTGGGTGTAATCGGAGAGCTCCTGCGAGGAGATCGTCTCCTTGCCCATCTTCTTGGCCTGAGTCAGCACCTGCAGATAGCGCGAGAGGCGCGCGGCGACACCCAGCGAGAGTCGCTCTGTGGTCGCGCCCGCGCCGTCCCTGGCGCCCGCCAGAGCGGTCGTCCGTTCTCCGTAGCTCATGTCACGGACTTTAGACGCTCCCGCAGAGCGGCCTCATCGACGAAGTACTCGCTCAGCTCCTCGCCGTTCAGCATCACGACGGGGATCCGCTCGAAATAGGCGCGCTCGAGACGTTCATCGGCGGAGATGTCCAGCTCCTGCAGCTCGAAGCCAAGCTCGAGCTGGAGATCGCGCAACAGCGCCATCGCGTCGGCACAGAGGTGGCACCCGGGCTTCGAGTAGACCACCAGCTTCGCAATTTGCCCGCATCCGCCCACGACCGCTGAGGCTAGCGAGGCGTCGGGCGCCGCTCGTTCGACGCCGTCAGGCGGCTACTCGCCGGGTGCACAGACTCCGGTTTCTCGACGACCGCCGCCTGGCGGAAGGAATCAGCCCGCGAAATTCCCGCTCTTTGCACGAAAAAATCGTGCTATCCCATTGACAGCCAACATTCGATTGAAAGAAACTGACCCTGTCTGGAGAGATGCGACTCGCGGGGGGCGCGGTGCGGACTGGATAGGTCGAAGAAGCGAAACGTCACCGGCTGGTGCAGGCGCCGCCGCCGGGGTCGTCGATCAGTCACGCCTTCGGTGTGTGCGGCGCGTCTACGTTTTCACATCTATTCCCGATGTTGAACGACCAAGACCCGATGAGGTAACAGGGAGGATCGACGATGACTCGATTGAAGACACTGGCAATCTGTCTGCTGACGGTGTTCGCCATCGGCGTGGTGACAGCAGCCACGGCGTCGGCGGCAGCGCCCGAATTCGGACGGTGCGTGAAAAAGGCGAAAGCGGAAGGCAGCGGATACTCAAACGCCGGTTGCACGACCGCGACTGGCTCGGGAGCCAAATATGAATGGCTGTCCGGCTCCACGACGACGTTCACATCCGAAGCCCGGGAAGTCGAGATCGGCAAAGCCAAAAAATGCCTGCTCTGGTGGGAAGAAGTCAAGAGGGGCAACACCAAACACGCGGAAGAACTGCTCATAGAATGGAAAATCACCAAAGCTGAATGTGAAACGGTGGTAAAGGCCCACGCCTGCTGGGACGAGATCAGGAAAGGCGAACCGAAAGAAGCCGAAGAACTTGGCTACACGACATCCGAATGCGAAGAAGCCTACCGAGGATGGCAGGAAGAAGACCTGAAAGAACCGGTGATCCTGGAAACGACGAGCGGCTCGCGCGTGGAATGCCTGGGGCTCACCGCCTCCGGCGAATACAGCGGTACGAATACGGTGTCCAATGTGCGCACCACGTTCACCGGCTGTGAACTCAAACTCGAAAAAGCAGAAAAAGTCGGGGCCTCGTGCCATTCTGCGGCGGGGAGTGCGGGAGAAATCGTCGTGAATCCCCTGGAGGGCGAACTGGGGCTGATCACGAAACAGGCAGAACCGGTCAAAGACACCGCCGGCATCGCGCTGTTCGCGGCGTCTGGGCCGATCGCCGAATTCGCGTGCGGCACCTACAGCATCGTCGTCACGGGATCGGTCATCCATCAGGTGTCGGTGAACAAAATGCTGCTCGAAGAAAACGAAAAATTCGACCAGAGCAAAGGCAATCAGTCGGTCGAAAACTTCTACGGGGGTGAACAGGACGTCCTCACTTCCACAATCGACGGCTTCTTCAAATTCAAGTCCGGCGAGGCGCTCTTGACGCGACTCGTCAACGCGCAAGAAGTGGAGGTCAACACCGTCGCCTGACTCAGGTCCGTAGGTGATCGTTGGGGCGCGTGCGGTCAGGGAGGGCCGCACGCCCCGTTCGGCTTCAGCCCCGCGCCGCGCGCAGCAGCACGCCCGGGTGCGCTGCCAGCTTCGGCCCGAGCACGAGGGCGAAGAACGTGACGCCGAGCCATGGTCGCAGGTAGGGCCTCACGCGTCGGATGAGCCCGGCGTCGTTGAGCTCGCAGACCATCGCGTCAGCCAGCTTGAACGGGCCGATCTTGCCGTCGCCCAAGACGACGCGCAGCGCGCCATCCCCCACTTCCTCGTGCCAGCGCAGTCCTGTCATGGCGCCGTACACGGTCCCGAGGAGGACGCGAAGGTCGTCGTGTCCGCGGAACACGAAGCGCGCGGACAGCGGCGAGACGAGCTCGGCATCGGAGGCGAGGCTGGCGAGCAGCGCGTCGATGTCGTTGGCTTCAGAGGCAGAGCGGTAGCGGGCCACAGCGTCGTCCACGACGCCAATCTTTCCACATGATCGGCTCAGTGGGCGCGTTCGCCGGTGGCGTAGGCGTCGAGCGTCAGGTAGGCCGGGTAGGACAGGCGCGCGCCGAAGCGGGCGGCGCTGGCGATCATGGCGGCGTTGTCGGTGCAGAGCGAGCGCGCGGGCACGTGCACCTCGGCGGGCAGCTCTTCCAGGCGCCGGCGCAGCGCGCCGTTGGCGGCCACGCCGCCTCCGACCGCCAGGCGATCGATCCCGGTGAGGGTGAGGGCCTGCTCGGCGCGTGCGTACAGGCGCTCGACGATCGCGGCCTGGTAGGACGCAGCGAGATCGGCGGCACGCTCGCGCGTCTGCTGCTCGCCGAGGTCGCGGGTGGCGTAGAGCAGCGCGGTCTTCACGCCGGCGAACGAGAAGTCGAGGCTGTCGGCGAAGTCCTTGCGCGGGCGGCTGCGGGTGCGCTCGCCGGGCGAGCCGGGGAAGTTGAACGCCTTGGGGTCGCCGTCTGCTGCGAGGCGCTCCAGTGCGGCGCCGCCCGGGTAGCCCAGGCCGAGCATCCGCGCCCCCTTGTCGAACGCCTCGCCGGCGGCGTCGTCGAGCGTTCGGCCGAGTACCTGGAAGCCGTCGTGCTCGGTGACGAGCGCGACGAGCGTGTGCCCGCCGCTGGCGAGCAGGCACACGAACGGCGGCTCGAACGGCAACTGACCGGGTGAGTCTCCATTCAGGAGGAAGTTGGCGGCGACGTGGCCCTGCAGGTGGTCGACGGGCGCGAACGGCAGCTCTCTGGCGGCGGCGAGCGCCTTGGCGGTGGAGAGACCGACGAGCAGCGCGCCAACGAGCCCGGGACCCTGTGTGGCGCCGATCAGCTCGACGTCATCGAGCGTGGCACCGGCGCGCTGCAGCGCCTCCTCGACGACCACGTTGACCAGCTCCAGATGGTGGCGCGAGGCGATCTCGGGGACAACGCCACCGAAGCGCCCGTGCGCCTCTTGAGAGGAGATCACGTTCGAGCGCATGCGGCCGTCCGCGTCGATGACCGCTGCGCACGTGTCGTCGCAGCTGGTCTCCAGGGCCAGGATCATCGATTAGATCCCCGCCCGCTCGTCCGGGTTGGGGACGTCGCTGAGCGAGCCCTGGAGCGTGGCGGGGGTGCGCCACATGACGAGCGCGTCCTCGCCGTTGTCCTGGTAATAGCGCCGGCGAGTTCCCGCGGCGCGGAAACCCTCGCGTTCGTAGAGATGGATGGCGACGGCGTTGGAGCGGCGCACCTCCAACGTGAAGCGGGCATCCGGGTCACCGACGAGCGCGTACAGGTGGGCGAGCATCGCGGATGCCAGGCCCTGGCCCTGACGGTCGCGATCCACGGCCACGTTCATCACATGCCAGACGGTGTCGTAACGCGAGCAGATCAGGTAGCCGACGAGCCGTCGCTCGCCTGCCTCGTTTGGGAGCGTGGCCGCGAGGCAGATGCCAGACTGCTTGGAGAGCTCGAGCACGAACATCGCCAGCGACCACGGCGTGGGGAACACACGGCGCTCGACGCCGATCACCTGCGGCAGGTCCGGATAGCTCAGACGACGGATCTCCAGCGGGTGGGTGTCCTCCGTTCGGTTGTGCGCTGTGGCTCGCTCGCCCATCTCAGGCGCCCCCTGCAGCCGTCGAGCCCTCGAGCGCCAGCTCGGCGTCGGGACGCCGACGGTAGTCGGGCAGGATCGCCTGCAGGCCCTGCGCGTCGGCCAGTTCACCGAGCGCGCAGATGGCGGTCGCGCTGACGAGGTGAAGCGGTGAGGAGTCGGGCTCGACGTGCGCCCCGGCAGCCTCCAGCTGGGCGCGGAAGCGAACGGCCCCGTCGCCGACGGCAAGCAGGCTCAGGCCCTCCCCCCCGGCGGCGGCGGTCGCCTCTGCGATCGCGCTGGATACCTCATGCGGGGGCAGCGCCCGCGGCGGCGCGAGCTCACGCGGCGTGTCCTGCTCGCCCGCCTCGTAGACGGCGGCGAACACCTCGCCGCGCCGGGCGTCGATCGCCGCGAGCACGGCGCCGTCACGTCCGTCCGCAGCGAGGATCGCGTCAAGGCGCTCGGCGGCGAGCGCGGGGATGGCGAGCGCGAGCGTGCTGGGCACCCCGACGAGCTCGACGCCGAGCGACTGTGCGAGGCCGCGCGCGGTGGCCACGCCCACACGCAGGCCGGTGAACGTGCCGGGACCCAGGCCGACGGCGATGCGATCGAGCTCGCTCCAGGCGATGCCTGCATCGCTGAGCAGCCGCCCGGCCATGTCGAGCAGCCGCGTGGCGTGCCCCGGGTGAGCTCCGGCGGGTGGGTCATCGCGCGCCTCGACACCGACTCCGTCGGGCAGCCGCAGTGCGACTGCGGTGGCGCGCGTGGAGGTGTCGAAGCCGAGCACGATCATCGCGGCTGATCCTCGTGCGCTCCTGCGGCAGTGCCCATCTCGTGGAGCTCGACGCACCTGCGGTCGCCGCCGCGATGGCTGAGGCTCACGCGGATGCGCGCCTGAACCAGCTCTACGTGGGCGTCCTGCGGCCACTCGACGAACGCAATCCGTCCGGGACCGAGGTAATCGGCGAGCAGGTCTGGATCCTCGTGCTCGAGACCTTCCAGGCGATAGAGGTCCAGATGCGAAACCGTCAGGCCGTCGCCGGCGTAGCGGTGGCCGATACTGAACGTGGGGCTGGTGACGGGGTCGCTGACGCCGAGCGCGCGGGCGGCGCCGCGCACGAGCGTGGTCTTGCCCGAGCCGAGATCTCCGTGCACGAGCACGACGTCGCCGTCGGCGAGCGTTGCTGCCAGCTCGGCACCCAGCGATTCGGTCTCGGCGGGACCTGCGGTTTCGACGGTTCGTGCTGCCACTGAGCAGACTCTAGAGACGCTCGCCGCCAGTGTCGGTCAGGGCCAACGCGCCCCAAAAAAAGACCGACCCGCGGGAGAATGGGTCGCGGGCCGGTCGTTACTCCTGGAGGGATGGAGACATGACCTACATCGGCAACCTTGCCAAACTGCTTTAGGACCTCCGAGAAAGTCTTCGCCAAAGGCCTGAGAACCCCTCTTTTGCAGGGAAAACGCCACTGGACATGTGTCCAGTGGCGACTAGAACAGGCCCAGCTGGTCGGCTTCTCCCTCGTCGGCACCGACCGCTGAGGATCCCGGACCGCCGGCCGCCGTCCGCGCTGGTTGGGTCTGTGCCGCCTCCTCGGCGAGCTCCGGAACCTCCTCGAGGAGCGGCTGCTCGGGCGCGCCCTGCGCCAGCAGCGCCGGCAGTCTTGTGAAGTCCTCGCGAAGGGTCTGCAGCATCCGCGGCGTGTAGAGGGCGGCAGCTGGGTGGAAGATCGGGTACAGGCGCACGGCGCGCCTGCCGAGCACGATCACCTCCGGCTGGCCGTGCAGGCGCGTGATCCCTGTGGGATCGCCGCGCAGGAGCTTGGTGGAGAAGTTACCGAGCGTGCAGATCACGGTCGGCTCGATCAGCTCCACCTGGCGCAGCAGGTAGTCCTGGCAGTTGGAGATCTCGATCGGCAGCGGGTCGCGGTTGCCGGGAGGCCTGCACTTAAGCGTGTTTGCAATAAACACGTCCGTACGCTCCAGTCCGATCTCCACGAGCAGCGTCTCGAGCAGTTTGCCGGCGCGACCGACGAACGGCACGCCCTGCTCGTCCTCGCTGGCGCCGGGGGCCTCCCCCACGAACATCAGGTCGGCGTTTGCGTTGCCCGCCCCGAAGACGACCGTTTTACGCGTGGCGGCGAGCTCGGGGCAGCGCGTGCATCCGCAGGCCTGTGCGTACACCTCCTTGAGTACCTCACGGCGCTCTGCGGGGGATCGCTCGGGCTCCACGGCGGACACCGCGCGCATGGTAATTGCTTATGGGGAGAGCGCGCGCGGTCAAGCGCACTGTGTGGCGGTCTGGCATGTGGCGGACCGACGACACCTCCGTGAGCGATGATCTGGCGATGGCGTCGGCTGCCGAGCACTCGGTCACCGCCCCGTTTGCGGGCGTGGTGGTGGCGATCCCGCGCGAGCTGCGCGAGCGTGTCGGCGCGGACACGCCGCTTGTGGTCCTGGAGGCGATGAAGATGGAGCACGAGGTGCTGGCGCTTGTAGGCGGCGTCGTGGCGAGCCTCGAGGTCGCGGTGGGCGATGCGGTCGAGGAGGGCCAGTTGCTGGCGCGGATCGAGCCCGGCGGGGCCGAGGTCGCGCACGTGGGCGACACGGATGAGCTCCACGCAGACGGCGAGCGCGCGGATCTTCAGGCGGTGCGCGAGCGCCACGAGATCGGTCTGGACGCCGCGCGCGCGGAGGCGGTGGCCGGCAGGCACGAGCGCGGACGGCGCACGGCGCGGGAGAACCTCGAGGACCTGCTCGACCCTGGAACGCTGGTGGAGTACGGGCCGCTGGTGTTTGCCGCGCAGGAGCGCAGGCGCCCGCGCGAGGAGCTGATCGCGCGCACCCCCGCTGACGGGCTGGTGGGTGGCATCGGCCAGGTTCACGGTCGCACGTGCGTGGCCATGTCCTATGACTACACCGTGCTGGCGGGGACGCAGGGCATGCGCAACCACGCGAAGAAGGACCGCCTGTTCGAGCTGGCGGAGCGCCGGCGGATGCCGGTGGTGCTGTTCGCGGAGGGCGGCGGCGGGCGCCCCGGGGACGTGGACATGCCGATCGTGGCGGGCCTGGATTGCCGGGCTTTCGAGCTGTTCGCGCACCTCAGCGGCCTGGTGCCGCTGGTGGGGATCGCCTCGGGCTACTGCTTCGCGGGCAACGCGGCGCTGCTGGGCTGCTGCGACGTGGTGATCGCAACCGAGGATTCGAGCATCGGCATGGGTGGCCCGGCGATGATCGAGGGGGGTGGCCTGGGGGTCTATGCCCCGGAGGAGGTGGGCCCGATCGACGTGCAGCATGCAAACGGTGTGGTGGACCTGCGCGCGGCGGACGATGCTCAGGCGGTGGCGCTGGCCAAGCGCTATCTCTCCTATTTCCGCGGCCCGGCCCAGCCGGGCGTGGTCCCCAACCAGGAGCGCCTGCGCGATCTGATCCCAGAGCAGCGAAAGCGCGTGTACGAGGTACGGCAGGTCGTGCAGACACTGTTCGACGAGGGCTCCGTGCTGGAGTTGCGCGACGGTTTCGGCGCAGGCATGCTTACGGCGCTGGCGCGAATCGACGGCCGCCCTCTGGGCGTGATGGCCAACGACCCCAAGCATCTCGGCGGCGCGATCGACGCGGACGCGGCGGACAAGGCAGCGCGCTTCCTGCAGCTGTGCGACGCGTTCGAGCTCCCGGTGCTGTTCCTGTGCGACACACCGGGGTTCATGGTGGGGCCGGCAGCAGAGCGCACGGCGACGGTGCGCCACTTCGCGCGGATGTTCCTGGGGGGCGCCAACGTGAGCGTGCCGACGGGCACGATCGTCCTGCGTAAGGGCTACGGCCTGGGCGCGCAGGCGATGGCCGGCGGCGGCTTCAAGGCGCCGCTGTTCACGGTCGCGTGGCCGACGTCGGAGTTCGGGGGCATGGGCCTGGAGGGTGCGGTGCGGCTGGGCATGCGCCGCGAGCTGGAGGCGATCGAAGACCCGCAGGAGCGCGAGCGTCTGTACGAGCAACTGGTGGCGGCGGCATACGAGCGCGGCCAGGGCTTGAACATGGCCGCGTACGGCGAGATCGACGACGTGATCGACCCGGCCCACTCGCGCCGCTGGATCGCGACGCTATTCGACGAGTACACCGGCCAATGGTGGCGCCGGTCTGAGAAGAAGCGCCCGAACGTCGATGCCTGGTGAGGCGGCGACGGCAGGCAACGCCGCCCGGCTGTGACATTGGGCACACAGCCGAAGCGGCTCGTTGAGAGGCCTCCAGGGCGGTACAATCCGCGCAGGCCGTCACTGATCGAGGTTGGGATGGACCTGAGCAGCACCCCGTCGTACATCTGAAGTCGCGCCGGTATCCGAAGGGAACTGGACCGAAACCGATGAGCACCCACTACCGCAGTCCTACGCGCGCATGAGAACCGTGCGCACAGTGGCCGAGCTGCGCGCCGCGCTGGCGCCGGCACGCCGCGAAGGCAGCTCGATTGGCCTGGTGCCGACGATGGGCGCGCTGCACGCCGGGCATCTCTCTCTGATCGTCGGCGCGCGCGAGCAATGCGACGTGGTGGTGGTGTCGCTGTTCGTGAACCCGGCGCAGTTCAACGAGCGCGCCGACCTCGAGCGCTACCCGCGCGATGAGCGCGCGGATGCAGCAGCGGCAGCAGCGGCCGGCGCGGACGTCCTGTTCGCCCCATCGGTCGATGAGGTCTACCCCCAGGGTTTTTCCACGAGCGTGGAGGTGCTGGGTGTGACCGAGCGTCTCGAGGGAGCCTCACGTGGTGCAGAGCACTTCCGCGGCGTGAGCACGGTGGTGACGAAGCTGCTGTGCATGGCGCTGCCGGACGTTGCGTACTTCGGCCAGAAGGACGCGCAGCAGGTGATCGTCGTGCGCCGCCTGGTGGCGGACCTGAACCTGCCCGTGCGGATCCAGGCGCTGCCGACTGTGCGCGAGGCGGACGGCCTGGCGATGTCCAGCCGCAATACGCTTCTCAGCGCAGAGGATCGCACGCGCGCGCTGGCGCTCTCGCAGTCGCTGCAGGCCGCGTCGGCGTTGGCGGCGAGTGGCGAGCGCTCCGCGCAGGCGCTGCTGGACGCAGCCCGGGCGGAGTTGCGCCGGCTGGACGTCGAGGCGGATTACGTCGCGCTGGTGAACCCGGACACACTCGAGCCGATCGACCAGCTCGCCGGCCACGCGCTGCTGGCCCTCGCCGCATGGATCGGCGCTGTGCGCCTGATCGACAACGTCACTCTCTCCCCCGCCGGCGACGGCGCCGCGGGTGAGGCACTCACCCGGCCACTCCCAGGAAAGGCGAATGCCACATGCAGCGCGTGATGCTGAAGTCGAAGATCCACCGCGCGACGGTCACCGACTGCGACCTGCACTACGTTGGCTCGATCACGATCGACCCGGACCTGCTGGAGGCGGCGGACATCCTCGAGCACGAGCAGGTGCACGTCGTCGACATCGACAACGGCGCACGTTTTGAGACGTACACGATCGCCGGCCAGCGCGGTTCTGGCGACATGCGCGTAAACGGCGCCGCCGCGCGTCTGGTGCACCGCGGCGACACGATCATCGTCATCTCCTACGGCTCCTACGAGGAGGCCGACCTGCAGCGTTACGAGCCTCGCGTTGTGCACGTGGAGGCCGACACCAACCGCATCATCACGATCGACGAGCAGGTGGCGACCCTGCTCTCTTAGAGAGCGAGCGTCAACCAGCCCTCAGAGAGGAAGCCCCCCATGTCCAGCCGTCCCACCATCCAAGCCCCCTCAGACCCTGGTCGCCTGCCGATGACGCTGCCGCTGCTGATGGAGAAGAAGCGGCTGGGCGAACCGATTGTGATGGTCACCGCGTATGACTACCCGAGCGCCCGTGCAGCGGAGGCGGCGAGCGTGGATCTGGTGCTCGTGGGCGACTCGGCGGCGACGACGATGCTCGGCTACAACGCGACCACGCCGGTGGAGCTGGGCGACATGCTGGTGCTCGCGCGCGCTGTGCGCCGCGGGCTGCGCACACCGCTTTTGATCGGTGACCTCCCGTTCGGCTCCTATGAGGTCTCCGACGAGCAGGCGATCACCACAGCGATGCGCATGGTCAAGGAGGCGGGCTGCGACGCGGTCAAGCTGGAGGGCGGCGGCAAGGCCTCAGCGGCGCGTGCTGCCGCAATCGTGGGCGCGGGCATCCCGGTGATGGGCCACGTCGGGCTCACCCCGCAGACCTCCACCGCGCTCGGCGGCTGGAAGGCGCAGGGCCGCACGGCGGGCGCCGCCGCGCGCATCGCCTCCGAGGCGCTGGCGCTGCAGGAGGCGGGTTGCTTCACGATCGTATTCGAGGCGATCCCCAGCGCCGTGACCGAGGAGCTGATGCCGTTGTTGGAGATCCCGGTGATCGGCATCGGCGCGGGCCCGGCGACGGACGGTCAGGTGCTCGTGTTCCACGACCTGCTGGGCATCCGCGACGGCCTTGGCGCCCGCTTCGTGAAGCGCTACGCGAACATCCAGCAGGACATGAACGACGGTGTCAGCGCCTACGCACAGGATGTGCGCGCGCGTCGCTATCCGGCGCCGGAGCACTGCTACTCGATCGATCCGGCGGAGCTCGCGGAGCTGCACGAGCTGCTCAGCTGACGCGCAGCGCCTCCCGGACCGCTGCGGCGGTGGGTGCGAGCTCGTGCGAGAGACGGTCGAGCAGCGTCAGCCACGCGGGCTTCTGCGCGGCCGCGCCGCGCACGAGCTCGAGGCCTGCGTCGAGGTCCTCCGCGGCGGCGCCCAGTCCCGCCCAGAACGTGAGCTCGTCGCACTCCGGGGCGAGTTCGGCGGCGTCGAGGTAGAGCTGCGTGGCCTGCGTGTGCGCGCCTTGCGCGGCGAGCTCGTCGGCCTGGCCGGCCATCTCGTAGGCTCGTGCCAGGCGCACGAGGCGCCGCAGCTCGCCGAGCGGATCGGCGTGGTCCTCGACGCGAACGTCGAAACGCACGCGCCAGGGCTCTCCCTTGGCGGGGACGACGAGCAGCGCGGCGGACTGTTGGCCGCGCACGTCGCCGCCGGCATCCTGCGCGGCATCGAGCGCCGCCAGCAGCCGCTCAGCCAGATCGCCGTCGTGGGCGGTGTAGGCGTCGGCCATCGCGGTGGGAACGGTGTCGTTGGTCATCATGTTCGCCTGACAGGTGAACCCCGCTCCCGCCGCCTCGCCCGCGCAGGGGATGCAGCCGGAGCCAGTGTGCACGGCCACGCCGCCGTGCGCGTCGATGACGCCGAGCTGACGGAAGTGCGCGAGCGCGTCCTCGTGCAGGACCGAGGCGAGGGCCTCTCGTGCCGACTGTCCGTCATGCAGCCGCTCGAGTGTGTTGGGGCCGTGTGCGACCTCAGCGACAGACTGGGTGGCCACCGCACCGACCCCGGGGCGCGCCCACGCGACGACGGCGCCCACGCCGAACCAGTGCGACTGCACGGCCACACCCAGCTCGCCCGTGGTGGGGTCGCGCGCGACGATCGAGTACGTGCCCCGGCGCACGCCCGTGCCGATGCCCGCACCCATGGCTAGAACAGCGGGTCTCCGTAGCGTCTTCGCGTCGAAGCTGTCCGGGTCGGCGAGCACGGGATCTTGCGTGAAGTTACGGGTGGTCGGCGCGCAGCGCATCGCCTCGTACAGGTCCATGCGCTGACGCTAGCCGCTTTTGTACTCGACCGGACGGATCACCTTGGCGGGTGCGCCGGCGGCGATCGAGAACGACGGCACATCGCGGGTGACGACGCTGTTGGCGCCGATCACGCAGCGCTCGCCGATCGTGACGCCGCTCGTCACCACCACGTTCGCGCCCAGCCAGCAGTTGTCACCGATGCGCGTGGGCCCCTTACTCTGGAAGCCCTGCCAGGTGATTGGCTTATCGGGATCATCGAAGCGGTGGCTGGCGTCAGATACGAAGCAGCCGTTGGCGAGCATGCAGTGCTCACCGATCTCCACGAGCTCCTGCGCGGCAAGCATCACGCCCATGTTCAGGAACGTGCCGGCGCCGATCGTGACGCGTGCGCTACCGGGCGCGGTAATCCACACCCCGGGCTCCAGCAGGGCACCGGCGCCGATCTCCAGGCGCCCCTCGCGCAGCGCCTCGAGCACGTTGCCGTGCACCGGCCAGCGCACGAACGCCTCGCGTCGCATGAGCTCCCAATGGATGCGCACGCGGTTCCATGGCAGCGAGCTGCGCTCATACCAGCGCCACTTCTGCGCCCACAGGCGCATCTCGCGCGCGAGCGGGGAGGCGTGCCCATCATCCACGTCCCCCACCATACGGGGCTCGTGTCGCTACGCCGCGAGCTTGGCGCGCCGTTTGCGCGCCGGTCCTTTACCGGTGTTGGCCGTGCGACGCCTGACGGCCGGCGTGAGCAGCTCGGCGAGGAACTGCCCGGTGTAGGACTGCGGCTCCGCGGCGACCTCCTCGGGGGTGCCCACAGCGATCGCCATACCACCCTCCTCCCCACCCTCGGGTCCCATGTCGATCAGCCTGTCCGCGCTCTTGATGATGTCCAGGTTGTGCTCGATCACGACGACGCTGTTGCCCTGATCCACGAGTCGCTGCAGCACCACCAGCAGACGCTGTGTGTCTGCGAAGTGGAGCCCAGTGGTGGGCTCGTCGAGGATGTACAGCGTCATCCCGGTGGCGATCTTCGAGAGCTCGGTGGCGAGCTTCACGCGCTGGGCCTCGCCGCCGGATAGCGTGGTCGCGGGCTGGCCGAGGCGTACGTAACCGAGACCGACCGCTTCGAGCGTCTCCAGGCGCCTGCGGATCTTGGGGATGTGCTCGAAGAACTTCACCGCCTGCTCGATCGGCATGTCGAGCACGTCGGCGATGCTCTTGCCCTTGAAGCGCACCTCGAGCGTCTCGCGGTTGTAGCGCTTGCCGTGGCACTGCTCGCACGGCACGTACACGTCCGGCAGGAAGTGCATCTCGATCTTGATCTGCCCGTCGCCGCGGCACACCTCGCAGCGCCCGCCCTTGACGTTGAAGCTGAAGCGGCCTGGCTTGTAACCACGCGCCCGCGCCTCCTGGGTCTTGGCGAACAGATCGCGGATCACGTCGAACAGGCCGGTGTACGTCGCGGGGTTGGAGCGCGGCGTGCGCCCGATCGGCGACTGGTCGACGGCGATGATCTTGTCCAGCTGGTCCAGGCCGTGTATAGAACGGAACGCGCCCGGGCGCTTGCGCGCACGATGCAGACGGTTGGCGACGGCCTTGTAGAGCACGTCGTTGACGAGTGTCGACTTGCCCGACCCCGAGACGCCTGTGACGCACGTGAGTACGCCCAGCGGCACGTGCACGTCGATGTCGCGCAGGTTGTGCTCGGTCGCGCCCTGGATCTCGATGTACCCACTCGGCGTGCGCCGGTGCTTGGGCACCTCGATCGTGCGCGTGCCCGCGAGGAACTGGCCGGTGAGCGACTCCTTCACCTTCTCCACTTCCACGGCCGTTCCCTGCGCCACGATCCTCCCACCATGCTCGCCCGCGCCCGGACCGAGGTCGACGAGGTGGTCGGCGGCGCGCATCGTCTGCTCGTCGTGCTCGACCACGATCACCGTGTTGCCCAGGTCGCGCAGGCGCTCCAGCGTGCCGATCAGCTTCGAGTTGTCGCGCTGGTGCAGCCCGATCGACGGCTCGTCGAGGATGTAAAGCACGCCCACCAAAGACGACCCGATCTGCGTCGCCAGGCGGATGCGCTGCGCCTCGCCGCCCGAGAGCGTCGCCGCCGCGCGGTCCATCGACAGGTACCCGATCCCCACGTTCTCCAGGAACTGCAGGCGCTCTGAGATCTCGCGCAGGATCAGCCGCGCCACGTGCCTGTCGGTCTCCGACAGCTCGATCTCATCCAGCCACTCAAGCGCCCGGCGCGCCGACAGTGCGCAGAAGTCCTCGATGCGCGTGCCCGCTACCAGCACCGCGCGCGACTCCGCGCGCAGGCGCGCCCCGCCGCAGACCGGGCAAGCGCGCAGCGACATGTACTCCTCGATCTTCTCCCGCGTCCACTCCGAGTCCGTCTCGCGATAGCGGCGTTCGAGGTTCTTCACGATCCCCTCGAATTTCGCCGCATAGGAGCGCCGGCGACCGTAGCGGTTGCGGTAGGTGACCTGCACCGGCTCGCCGTTGGTGCCGTTGAGGAACACGTCGCGTTGCTCATCCGACAGGTCTTCCCACGGGGCCTCGAGATCGATGTCGTAGAGCTCCGCGATCGCCTCGGTCATCTGCTCGTAATAGTTGGAGGCGCTGTTCGCCCACGGCGCGATCGCGCCTTCGCTGATCGATAGCGACGGGTCGGGGACCACCAGGTCGGGGTCGATCTCCATCTGCGAGCCCAGGCCCGTGCAGCGCTCACACGCCCCGTGCGGCGAGTTGAACGAGAAGATCCTCGGCTCGAGCTCCACCAGTGAGGGCCCATGCTCCGGGCAGGCGAAGCGCTCTGAGAACGTGAACAACGCCCCCGGCTCGGGCTTCACGCCGGGCTCGATCTGCGCGGCCGCCGCGCGCGGACCCTTCGCCCCCTTCGCGCCCTTCACCGCCTTGCCACCATCGGCCGCGTCGTCCCCCGCGCTGCCATCGGCGAAGGCCGAACGGCCGGAGCCCACTATCTCAACCTCGACCAGGCCGTCCGCGAGCGCCACCGCCGTCTCGATCGAGTCAGCCAGGCGCTTGCGCACGTCGTGGCGCATCACCAGACGGTCCACCACCACGGAGACGTCGTGCTTGTAGCGCTTGTCAAGCACGATCGACTCCTCGAGCATGCGCACGCGGTCGTCGATCTTCACGCGCGCGAAGCCGTCCGCGCGCAGCTCCTGCAGGAGCTTTCCGTACTCGCCCTTGCGCCCGCGCACGACCGGCGCGAGCACCATGAAGCGCGTGCCCTCTGCCAGCTCCATCACCTGGTCGATGATCTGCTCCGCCGACTGCCCCACGATCGGGCGCCCGCAGATCGGGCAGTGCGGCTTGCCCACACGCGACCACAGCAGACGCAGGTAGTCGTAGATCTCCGTGACCGTGCCCACCGTCGAGCGCGGGTTGCGCGAGGTCGTCTTCTGGTCGATCGAGATCGCCGGCGAGAGCCCCTCGATCGAGTCCACGTCCGGCTTGTCCATCTGCCCCAGGAACTGGCGCGCATACGCGGATAGCGACTCCACGTAGCGGCGCTGGCCCTCCGCGTAGATCGTGTCGAACGCGAGGCTCGACTTGCCCGACCCAGACAGCCCGGTTATGACAACCAGGGCATCGCGCGGGAGCGTCAGCGAGATGTCCTTCAGGTTGTGCTCTCGGGCCCCCGAGACGACGATCTGGTTGCTTTGCGGCATCTACCATCTATGATAGTTAGGCGAACAGACGTTCGCCCCTCAGACGGCCCATACGCGCGCAATTTGCGGCGGTTTGGCGCGCCTCTACGCGCCTCTAGTAAGAAAAGAGCTCGGTCACGTCTAGCTCCGCCACACCCTCGGCCGGCGAGGGGACCTTCGTGCCGAGGCCGTAGATCTCGCAGCGGCCGTAGCCGTCGGGACCCGGCTCCGTGAGTACCTCAATCGTCTTCGCGGGTACGTCCACGAGCCAGTAGGTGAGCACAGGGGCAGACGCATACATCCTCGCCTTTGTCTCACGGTCCCTCTTGTGCGAGCTGACCGCCACCTCGACCGCCAGCAACGCCGTGCGGGGGTGGTGACGGGGCGAGCGCTTGGCCTCCGTGAGCATCAGGTCAGGTTCAGGCAATGAGCCCCATTGGGCTTCAAGCGGAAGCTGCACACTCAGATGGCCGCGCGCCGAGGCGAGCAGGCTCGTCAGGCTCGAGATCACCAACGCATGCTCTGGTCCTTCGGGGCTCACCTCGACCAGCAGCCCTTCCAGCAGTTCAATAGGACGACCCTCCAGCTCACCCGACGCAACCATGCGTTCGAAGGTCCCCACGTCAAGTCGATGAATGCAATCGTCGCGGTGGGGCCACTTGTTGATGAGCAGCCCTTCGAGCAACTCGACCTCCACCCCTTCCAGCGCACCAGCGTCGACCAGGCGGTTGTAGGTTCCCACGTCAAGTCGATACAGCGGAAGCGGCGAGTCAGTGAAGACGTTGTCAGCGGATTGGGTCGCCATGGGCTCATTCTGCCACGCGACGATACGGCTGGCTTGGGATGCCTGAGAGAAGCGCTGCTCAGCGTCGACGCGCACTCGCGCGCGTCGTCCTAGCCCTCTATGGCGGAGTAGACCTCGTCGATGAGTTTCAGCCGGTCGGGCAGCTGGAAGTTCTCGGCGAGGTAGCGCTCCGTGTCGGCGCGGGACTCGCCGTTGAGCGCCATGTTCAGCGCGATCAGGCGGGCGCCGTCGAGGTCTCCCCCGCCCGCGGCGCCTGCCTGCGCGGGAGCGCCCACCGTCACGGGCGTCGCTTCCAGCGCGTCGTCGAGCTCTGACTCGAAGCGGCTCTGCGGCTCGGGCTCGGGAGCTCGCGCCGCCGGGGCCTCGTACTGGCGCGGAGCCTCGGCTTCAGCTGCCGCCGCGGCGCGTCCGGAGGCCGCGTCGTAGAGCTCTCCCATGTTCTGCTCGACCGCCGATAGGTCCGCCGCCAGCCGTCCTGCGCCGGCGCGAAGACTCTCGACAAGGGCATTCACCTCGCCGTCCATCGATCCCACGTGCTCGAGCAGTTTCGCCGCTACCTGCGCCACACCGGCGACGTGCTGGCGAGCCCGCTCGACGGCCTCCTCGCGCGTGCGATCCGCGTCGCGGTCGGCATCCTCGCGAACCTGCCTCGCGTTCTCGAGCGCGTGGCGCTCGATTTCCGCGGCAGCGGTCTCCGCTGCCTGCAGGATGCTCTGCACCTGCGTCCCGGCGGTCGACGCGACCGACACGTCCGCGCCGCCGGTGATCGCCCTGCGCTGCAGCTGGTCGAACTCCTCCGCGAGCCCTCGCAAATGCGTGTCCACGGCTGCCGGGTCGTATCCGCGGCGGCCGATCGGAAAGTCCCGACGTTCGATTGCCTGCCGATCGAAGTCCACGGCGGGCATCCTAGGTGATGTCGCGTACGGAAGTCTCACCGACGGCTATCTCGCCCTCGGGAGCTTCCTGAGAGCGGATCTCCTGCAGGTCACGCCGCAGCTCGCGCAGCTCGTCGCGTAGCTGTGCCGCGTACTCGAAACGCAGGTCGTCGGCCGCCGCGATCATCTCCTCCTCGAGCTCCACGATCATGCGCTCGAGCTCGTGCTTTGGCATCTCCTCGCTGGCTCCGCGCTTGGCGGTCCGGCGTTTGCGCCCTCGCGGCACCTTCGACTCGCCCTGCAGGAACTCGGCGATGTCGGAGATGCCCTTGACGATCGTCGCGGCCGTGATCCCGTGCTCCTCGTTGTAGGCGAGCTGGATCTCGCGGCGGCGGTCGGTCTCGGAGATCGCCGCTTTCATCGCGCGGGTCTCCTTGTCCGCGTACATCAGCACCGTGCCCTCGATGTTGCGTGCGGCGCGTCCGATCGTCTGGATCAGCGAGGTCTCCCCCCGCAGGAAACCCTCCTTGTCGGCGTCCAGGATCGCCACCAGCGAGACCTCCGGCAGGTCGAGGCCCTCGCGCAGCAGGTTCACGCCGACGAGCACGTCGTACTCGCCCAGACGCAGGTCGCGGATGATCTGGATGCGTTCCAGCGTGTCGATCTCCGAGTGCAGGTAGCGCGTCTTGAACCCCATCTCCAGCAGGTACTGCGAGAGGTCCTCCGACATCTTCTTAGTCAGCGTCGTCACCAGCACGCGCTCGTTGCGATCGACGCGCTTGCGCACTTCGTTCATGAGATCGTCGATCTGGTTCTTCGTCTCGCGCACCTCCACCATCGGGTCCACGATCCCGGTCGGGCGCACGATCTGCTCGACCACGCGCGTGGAGCGTGTGCGCTCGTACTCGCCCGGCGTCGCGGACACGAACAGCAGCTGCGGCGTGATCGAAAGGAACTCCTGAAAGGTTTGCGGACGGTTGTCCAGCGCGCTCGGCAGCCGGAAGCCGTAGTCGACGAGCGTCTGCTTGCGCGAGCGATCGCCCTCGTGCATGCCGCCGATCTGCGGCACGGTCTGGTGGGACTCGTCGATCAGGCAGATGAAGTCCTTGGGGAAGTAGTCGATCAGGCAGTAGGGCCGCTCCCCGGGCTGGCGATCGTCGAGGATCCGCGAGTAGTTCTCGATCCCCGAGCAGAACCCGACCTCGCGCATCATCTCCAGGTCGTAGGACGTACGCATGCGCAGCCGCTGCGCCTCCAGCAGCTTGCCCTGGCGCTCGAACACCTCCAGCCGCTCGGCCAGTTCGGCCTCGATCCCGCTGATCGCGCTGGCCATCCGCTCCGGACCGGCCACGTAGTGAGTCGCCGGGAAGAGGTAGATCTCCTCGTCCTCGGTCAGGATCTCGCCGGTGACCGGGTGCATGGTCATCAGCCGCTCGATCTCGTCGCCGAACAGCTCGATCCGGACCGGGTGCTCCTCGTAGACCGGGAAGATCTCGACCGTGTCCCCGCGCACCCGGAAGGTCCCGCGGGTGAAC
>DATBZG010000111.1:0-8148 GCA_036513335.1 Solirubrobacteraceae bacterium
CGTAGGTCTGCCTCCGCCAGACCCGTCGGGTCTTCGTTCTGCGGCACGTGCAGCTCGATCGTGTAGCCGCTGGGGGTGTTCGCCTGGGTCGTCTGAGGTGCGAGCGTCAGTGATGGGGTGAAGGCGAGTTGTTCGCAGCCGGTGGTTTCCAGCTGCGACGAGGCGAACGACTGGAACTGACCGGGGCTCTCCCACGAGTCGGTCGTGATCGTGAATGGCTGGTTCGACGCGCACCGGCTTGGCAGCGTCAAGAATGGCTTGGCGGGGGCGTCGCTTGGGCAGGTGGTCTGGATTTCGACTCCGGCTTCGACCTTGACCGACGGTTTGCAGAATTCGCTGTTCTGCTGACCTCCTTCTCCCACGGTGCCTTCGCGTTCGAGGTCGTGGCTCGCTTCCGATGGGACGCCCCACAAGGTCAGGATCGCGCCCTGTAGCGGTCCAGTCTCGGGGATGCCCTTCAGCGACGCCGCGAGACCGTATTCGCCCCGTTCGTTCACGCGCAGGTGGAAGAAGATCGTCTCGCGCCCGACTCTAGCGACAGAGAAGCCGAGCTCGGCCGGCACGCTTGATGGTGGAACGAGATTGAAGACCGGGTAGTCGGCCGGCGGGAACGCTCCGTAGAAGAAAGGCCTGATCGTCCCCACCTGCGTGTCGACGGGGCAGCTCAGATTTTCACCTTCGAGAAAGGCGCGCTGGCTGCATTGCGGCACGGTGTGCGGATCGCCGACCACGCCCGGCGGGAGCGCCAGTTCGATATCTCGCGGAGCGGCGATTGCGAGGGCGCGTTCGGCACCACCGTTCTGGGAGCTCGGCAATTCTCGAGCGGCCACCGTAAGCCCGATGTCCGTGCTCATCTCGAATGGGTGTGAGCCGGCCTGGGTGGCGCGTTCGCCGCTTTCATCGACGTCTTCAACGCCGAAGAGCGCGAGACCAAACGGTGCGGGTTCCTGCTCGACCTGGGTCGTCTCGGTCGTGGACGCGCTCGCGGCGCCACCGCCCGATACGGTCGCAGAATTTTCATTCAACGCAGCCGTCCCTTCTGGGAGGACGACTGCGATCGTCACAACGATGGTCTCACCGGCCAGCAACGGGCCGTGTTCCGCGCTTTCTTCGTAACTACAGGTGACTGCTTCCGCGCCCGGTGGATCGAGGCAGCTGAGTTCATCGCCCGGAGAGCCAACGCTGTTGGGTCCTTCGCTGTTCGCTTTCACCTTTGTGGCGGTGACTCCTTTCGGAAGGCGGTCGCTGATGGTTACTGGGCTAGCCGGTGCGGTCGACGCCGCGCCATCGTTGCGGACGATGAGCACGTAGGCATTGGACGTGCCTGCGGCTCTGAAGTACGTTGGCTCCGACTCGGAGACAATGCTCCAATGCGGGCTCGCGGGGTGGGCGCCCGCCGGCGAGGCGCCGGCGGAGGCGGAGACGAGCAGCACGGCGACCAGCAGCGCGGACCGCGGCAGACGAGGCCGCGCCATGCCGCCACGCAGGCAAGCCTGTGCAGTCACGCGTGAGACCGAGGTCGCTTCGCGGCGGGAGCGCGATGCGAGGCTTTCGGCCTGGACCGGTAGCGTCGCTCGGCGAGAGCGAGGCAAGCGGAACGCCGCCTGCCGGCCTTCAGCCGCCGACACTTGGCCCGAGCGCGGAGGAGGAGCTGCTTGCGTGTCGGCTTCACCGGCGGCCTCGGCGACGGCGGGGTGAGATTGCCGGCGCCGAGGAAGGAAGCAGACATCGGGGTTGTGAGCCACGGGCCGACCGTAGGAAGGCCCTGACACGCACTGTCTGCGCAGGACGACGGCTGGCTGGGCGTCGGCAGACCACCGTCCACGCGTGCGTCATAGACATCGAGCAGTTCGTCGGTATCTGTCGGAGCCAGCCGTTCTCGCGTTGCGAAGAAGACATCGTCTCCGCTCGCGCTGGCATCGAGGAATACAGCTTCGCCACCGGCTTCGGGGCCGGAGACCAGCTGAATCGTGCCGTTCTCGTACTCGAACAGCTTGTCGCTACCGCCGGCCACGCCGGCGAGGGCTTCAGGCGAGGTGAAGAAGAGCCGGCTGCCGTCGTCGCTTAGTGTGCGCGGCTGGTGAAAGGCCGTGCTGGCCCGTTCGCCGAGTCGCGCCCCGATGAACGCGCTGCCGAGCGGACGGATGCCGGCGGGGCCGCACGACGCGCACACGAGCTGGCCCGATTCGGCGCTGTACTCGAATACCTCGTGCGCCGCTTCGCCTGCTTCCTCGATGTTGTCGTAGCCGGTCAGCGGTTCGACAGACATGAACGCGAGGTGGGCGCCGTCGGGTGTCACGTAAGCCTGCGACTCGGTCGGCCAGCTCGTCCAGTCCTCGACGTCGCTCTCATATGCGAAGTCGTTCCCCTGAACCATCAGTTCGATGTTTTCCTGTTCTTCTTGGATCGGCGGCGCCAGCGTCGCGATGAATCTCACAGCGCCCGTGCCATCCGCAGCTTCCTGCCACACGTAGAGGTTGGGATGACCGGCCCGAGCGCCTTCCGCTAGGTGGCCTTCTGCGACGAAGTAGACGGAGGAGCCGCTTTCGGAGGCGCCGACGACGCCGAGGACGCGGGCGCCGTCCGCTTCTTCGGTCACCCCTTCGTAGGCGTTTGGGGTGAGGTCCCGCAGCTTGCCCTGGGCCCCGCGGCCACCCACTTCGTAGCGGTAGAGGTCATCGCCCGGATCGGCGGGTTCGGGACCCGTATGCGACTCCTTCGTGAGGGCGGCTTTGCTCGTGAAGTACACGACGGACCCGTCGGCGGAAGCCGCCCAGAACTGGGCCGGCTGTGGGCCACAGCTGCCTTCCTTGGTTTCGCATTCGGAGGGCTCGGCACCCGCAGCCGGGGCAGAGACCTCAACGGTTTCGGAGCCGTCGATACGGTCGTAGAGCTCCGTGTCCCCACTCTGCTGTTCGTCAGGCTCACCACCGTCAGCAGCGGCCTCGAAAAGAACGTGAGAGCCGTCGTTCGAGATCGCATGCTCGAGCTGGTGCGCGTGTCCGGCCGCGACTTCGATGCCACCGCCGGCGGTAGAGCCTTCGGACGGGATCGTGCCGTCCGGGAGTACGCCAACGAGACTGACAACGCCGTCGTCGGCTTCGTAGAGATTTCCCACACCCGCGGGCGCACCCGTGACGAGACTGTCGTTGGCCTCGAAGATGACGTGGTCGAATGCGCTCGACGCACCGGCGAACACCGGCACGTCCTGATGTTCGAAGCACCGCCCACACCCGGCTTCAGGAGGTTCGGGTGGAGCGATTGTCGTGAGCAGCGAGTAGGCGCCGCTGGGTTCGCGCAGATAGAGGTTGTAGACGCCGACCGGAGCGTCTTCGGTCAGCTGCTGAAACGGGACGCGGATCACCGCGTCGGACAGATCTTCGGAGAAGGCGTAGTTGAGCTTCGGGTCGCCGCTCGCCGGAGCCTGCGGCGTCGGTGGGGAGATTGGTGTGGTCTGCCAGCCGCTCGCGCTCCTCGCCGCGATATACGCGTTGGAATACTCGTTGCCCGGATCGCCTGCAAACGCGGCGCCGGCGTTCATGTAGGCGATCGAGCACAGTTCGAGTGCTTCGCATGGGGCGGCCTGGGCCGGCAGCATCTGCTGGAGAGTCACAGCGTCCTGGCCGCCCTTTTCGACCGGCGAGACCTGCTCGTAGGCGCGGCAGTCGGGAAGGCCTTCCGACGGCCCCGACCGGAATTGGGCATTCGTACAGCTGGACGCCGACGCCCCGTGGGCCGACACCAGGATGAGCCACATCATGGCCACCGCCACCAGACACGCACCGCATGCGCGGGCCCCGTTGTTCATCGATAGACCGCGTAGCGACTTTCCGCGCATTTGCTCCTCCTCTGCGCGTCGTAGTCTAGCTAGCCGCTGGGAACACCGTGCCTATGCGTCCAGAGGCGTTTAGGACGCCGAGGCGGGGCGCTGCCGACTCGCGCCCCGCCGCCGTCGATACCCGGAGCCGTTTCGGCTAACTACGGGCTACGATTTCCATTCGACGGTGCCGCCTTCGAGTTCGCTCGTGATCGTGCCGCTGTAGGACCCTTCGGTGTTTTCGCCGCCGCACGCCCCTCCGGTCCCCTTCGAGTGGATTTTCAGGACGTTCGGTTCAATCTTTACCTTGCCGCCCGAAACGTTGCTGTAACCAAAGCCTTCGAGCGTCTGCGGTTCGATGAACACTTCACAACCGGCGCCTTCGGGTTTCAGGGCGACCCGTTTTTCGAGTTTCGCAGATCCATTGGCGTTGAGTTCCAAGTGCGCCGTGGAGATCGTTACGGTGCTGCCGAAACCTTCGCAGTTGACAAAGGTCAGCACTTCTTTGTGCGTCACCGATTTGAGTTCGCCCGAACCCACTTCGCTGCTCCCGGTGACTTCGCTGCATTCGATCGTGCCGGCGGAGGTTTTGAATTTCTGGGCGCCACCTTTGCTTTTGATTTTGCCGGCTTTGCTGGACACGAATTCATCGCCCGAAGCAGAGACTGAGATGGCGTCGACAGCCACGACCGCGAAGGCCGCCACCATTGCCACCCCAAGAATCACGATGCGCCGCATGGTCTCTCACCGCTCCCTTTGTCGATTGGCCCCCACAAAGCCGAGCTTGTCGATCAGGAACAGTCTAGTACCGTTTCGCCATGCTCCGGGAGGATTCGGCTCTCCGGGCCATTCGGCCCGTACTATCACAGACCCCATTTGTTCTGTCAAGCAGAAGCGGGCGACTGTCTACGACAGGCAACCCGCATAGATCGACGTACCAGACGCTGGACTTTTACACCTCCGTCGGACGGAATTCGTAGCGGCCATCGGAATCGGGCCAGTGGCCGCGTCTATCGGGTCTGGAGGCCGCTTGGATGCCGGCTCTGGCCCATGTAGATTGGGCCTGTGATCGGCCCCGATGCCCCAGCTCTGGAGCTACTTCCGGGCGCACGCGAGCTCCTGGAGCGCCACGCCCTGGAGCTGCCGCAGCGAGACGACCTCTGCGGCGCCTTCTGCGGCGCGCTGGCTCTCGGCGCCGCCGGATTCGCGGATCGGGGCGGCGAGCCTGTCGACCAGGATGCCGTCGCGCTCGCCGCCGGCAGCATTGTCTCTGGCATACGCGAGTCGGGCGTGCTCCCCCATGGCGAACCCGGCCGCCGCGACTACCGCATCGCGTTGCCGCAGATCGAAGACTCCGACCTATCTGGAACCACCGCCGCCGGGCTGCTCGAGGCGATCGTCCGGCTCTCGAGCGATGAGCTTGCGGTGATTCCCTACAAGGGCCCTTGGGACGCGACAACGCTTGGGTGCCTGTTCGACGCGGCCGCGTCGCTCGAGCGGTCGGCCGCGCTTGTGGCGAACTTCGCCACTCATCATCTGTGGGGCGGGAGGCCGAGCGTCAACCAGTTGCTGGACTACCTGTTCGAGGGAACGCAGGATGGTCCGCCACCTGACTGGGACGTTGGCCACTTCGCGTGCGTGTTCGGTCGCGTGCGCGGCCCGGGCGGGAGCCTCTACGGCATCGCGGACACCTACCCCGCGCTCGGAATCGGCGGCGTGCACCTGCAGCCGCAGGAGCGACTCGCCGCCGCCCTGGATCGGCGCGACATGCCGGCCGGCGGCATGCTCGTGGTCGTCTCCGCTGAGGATGCTGAGGCGGTCCGCTCCGGCGCCAACGCCGTGGGCCTCATCGAGGGCATGTGGGACAACGGGACCGTGACGCCAGAGACACTGCCGTGAGTGCCGCTGAGCTGGTGGCGCTCGTCTGCTGTGACCTCGGCTCGATCGTCCGCGCGCGCTCGGTGTTCTCGGCGGATCTCGGTGAGTACCTGCAGACGGGCGTGGGCTGGGTGCCGGCCAACCACGCGCTCACGCCGCTCGGTCCGGTGGCCGAGCCGAACCCCTTCGGCTCGACGGGAGATCTGCGCCTGATGCCGGACGCCGAGACGCGCGTGCTGGTCAGCGGCGACGACCACGCCGGTGCGCTGGAGCTGGTTCTGTGCGACATCGTCGAGACGGACGGCACGCCTTGGGAGTGCTGCCCGCGCCGCTTCTTGCGCGAGGCCCTGGAGGAGCTCGAGCGCGAGCTCGGCGCCCGCCTGAGCGCGAGCTTCGAGCACGAGTTCCAGCTACTGCCCGCATCCTCCCCGGAGGGGGACTCCCCGTCGGCGCTGCCGTTCACGCTGGAGGCGCAGCGGCTGATCGAACCCTTCCCCGCGCGCGTGATGGGGGCGCTCGTGGAAGCGGGGACCGAGCCGGAGCGCTTCTTCGCCGAGTATGCGTCACACCAATTCGAGGTACCGGTCGCACCGACCGAGGGCGTCGCGAGCGCAGATCGCAGCGTCATCTTCCGCGAGGTGGTGCGCGAGATCGCGCGTCGCGAAGGCATGCGCGCCAGCTTTGCGGCACTACTAGACCCGGAACAGGCAGGCAACGGTGCCCACATCCACCTGAGCCTGCTCGATGCGAGCGGCAGGTCGTTGCTCTATGACGCGTCAAAGCCTGGATCGCTGAGCGAGCTGGGGGGACGTTTCGCGGCCGGGATCCTGCGACACGCGCGGGCGCTGAGCGCGCTCACAGCTGCGAGTCCCGTCTCCGGGGCGCGCCTGACGCCACACCGCTGGAGCGCGGGCGCGGCGTGTCTGGCCGAGCGCAACCGCGAGGCGCTGCTGCGGATACCGCCGGTGCTCACCTTCGGCGGGTCCGACCCTTCTGCACAGCTACATCTCGAGTACCGCGGGTCGGATGCCACCGCCAACCCGTACCTCGCGCTTGGAGCGATCGTCAGGGCGGGCCTGGACGGGGTGCGCACGGAGCTGCCTGTGCCGCCGATCCTCGACCGGGATCCGACGCAGCTGGACGCGGCGGAGGCGGAGCGCTTCGGCGTGGGCGCGCTGCCGGCGACGCTCGAGGAGGCGCTGAGCGCCCTCGCCGCTGACGAGAGCGTGCGCGACTGGATGGGACCGCTTCTATATGACGCCTACGTGAGCGTGAAGCGCTCCGAGCTCGAGGCGGTCGCGGGCCTCGACCTCCAGGAGATATGTGATCGCTATGCCTCCATCTACTGACGCGGCGATGCTGCAACGCCTGCTGAGTGGGATCGAGCGCGAGCTGCCGCGGGCGGTCGCTTTGCGCCAGCGCCTGCACGCGCACCCGGAGCTCGCACACATGGAGCAGGAGACCGCCGCGAGCGTCGCCGCGGAGCTGCCAGTCCCCACTGAGAGCGTGGCCGGCACGGGCCTGCTCGCACACATCGGCGATACGGGCACGCCCAACGGCGTCGCGCCGATCGCCGTACGCGCCGAGCTCGACGGCCTTCCGATCGAGGAGCGAACCGCTGCAGCGTTCGCCGCGCGAGGCGGGGTCATGCATGCCTGCGGACACGATGTTCACATGGCGGCACTCGTGGCCTTGTGCCGCGTCGCACTCGAGTTGGGCGGCGCACTTCCAGCCCCGCTGCTGGCGGTCTTCCAGCCGAGCGAGGAGGCGTACCCCTCGGGCGCCGAGCAGACGGCCGGCGAGCTGGCGGCGCGTGAACCGGCGGCGATCGTCGCCGCCCACATTCACCCCGAATTGCGATGGGGCGAGGTGGCGCTCGATGCCGGCCCTGTCAATGCCTCGTGCGACGCCGTCGAGATCATCGTCGAGGGCGAGCCCACGCACGGCGCCTACCCACACCGCGGGCACGACCCGATCCTCGCGCTCGCAAACGTGGTCGTGACACTCCACGCGGAGGCGGGCAGACGCATCGACCCCGTCCATGCAGCCTCTCTGACGATCGGGGTGCTGGAGGGCGGGAGCGCTGAGAACGTGATCCCCGGCCGCGCCCGCGCACGCGCGGCGTTGCGTGCGCACCGGCGGGAGGATCGACTCGCGCTGCGGGCGATGGTCGAGGAGGTCGTCGGCGGGGTCGCCGCCGCGCACGGCTGCAGGGGAAGCGTTGTGCTCGAGCCGGGAGAGCCGGCACTCGAGAACGACCTGCAGATAGTGACTAGGGCGCGCGCGCTGCTCACAGGCGCAGGCATTAAGGCAGCCGCTGAATGGCGCTCGTGCGGCTCGGACGACTTCGCATTCTTCGATGCGATCGCGCCGTTGGCGATGGGCTTCGTCGGGCTCGAAGGCGCTGACGGGTTCAGCCCGCGCCCGCTGCACCACCCCGAGCTGCTACCGCC
>DATBZG010000112.1:0-17865 GCA_036513335.1 Solirubrobacteraceae bacterium
GACTCCATCGTCAGCTGCTGCAGGTAGGCGGGGAAGCGCTTCAGGTACTGCTCATACGGCATCACGCCGATCGACTGCGAGTTGAAGAAGTCGCCGTACCAGACCGCCAGAAGGCCCATCAGAGCCGGCAGATTCTGCTCCAGCGGCGTTGTGCGGAAATGCTCGTCGATCGCGTGGAAGCCGCTCAGCATCTGTGCAAACTGCTCCGGACCGATCGCCAGCATCGTCGACAGACCGATCGCCGAGTCCATCGAGTAGCGCCCGCCCACCCAGTCCCAGAAGCCGAACATGTTGGTCGTGTCGATCCCGAACTCGTGCACCAGCTTCTCGTTCGTCGAGACCGCCACGAAGTGCTTTGCGATCGCCGACTCGTCGCCCAGCTGCGCCAGCGTCCACTCGCGCGCGGACTTCGCGTTGGTGAGCGTCTCGAGCGTCGTGAACGTCTTCGAGGAGACGACGAACAACGTCTCCTCCGCGCTCAGGTCGCGTGTCGCCTCCACGAAGTCCGTCGCGTCCACGTTCGACACGAAACGGAAAGTCAGCTCGCGCTGGGAGTAGGAGCGCAGCGCCTCATACGCCATCACCGGACCCAGGTCCGAGCCACCGATGCCGATGTTCACCACGTTGCGGATCGGCTTGCCCGTATGACCCTTCCACTCGCCCGAGCGCACGCGCTCGCAGAACGCCGCCATGCGATCGAGCACCTCGTGCACCTGCTCCACCACATCCACGCCGTCCACGATCAGCGATGCCTCGCGGGGCATCCGCAGCGCCACGTGCAGGACCGAGCGGTTCTCTGAGACGTTGATCCGCTCTCCCGCGAACATCGCGTCGCGGCGCTCCTCCACGCCCGACTCGCGCGCCAGCGCCACCAGCAGGCGCAGCGTCTCATCCGTCACGCGGTTCTTGGAGTAGTCCAGGTACAGCCCCGCCGCCTGCGCCGTCAGGCGCTCCCCGCGCCCGGGGTCCTGCGCGAACAGCTCGCGCAGGTGGCGATCCTTGATCTGCCTGTGGTGAGCTTCGAGCTCCTTGAAGGACTGCCGCTGGGAGAGGGGGAGGGGAGACATGGACCGCCTGCTTTCTCGCGCTTGGGTCGAACGATGCCTGCGCAGGATATGCGGCTCAGCTTGCGCGGCGCTCACAGGGCGCCGGCCATGCTTCCCCG
Source organism: Solirubrobacteraceae bacterium (assembly GCA_036513335.1). GTDB lineage: Bacteria > Actinomycetota > Thermoleophilia > Solirubrobacterales > Solirubrobacteraceae > Palsa-744. Next base: position 1,166 of record DATBZG010000112.1, read on the forward strand.
TCCACCTCCGCCCGCAGCTCAGTACTCCGAGGGCTGGTTGCGGATCACCACGAGGCTCACGATCTTCCCGTCGCGCACGCTGAAGTAGTTGGACATGACCAGCTCCTCCGGGAGGTTCGTCTTGTCGTAGTCACCGTCGTAGGCTGCTCGCACGATCGTGTCGCCGTGGTGATCGACGACCTCCCGCACGTCCAGCGTCACGCGGTCACCTACCATCTCCTTCTCCACCCAGCGGCGGATCGCGTCGATGCCCGCGATCTCGCGGCGGTTGTCGTTCACGTATGCGTCCTTTGCGAACGTTGCCACGATCGCGTCCGTGTCGAAGGCGTTGACCGCTGCGATGTGTGCGGCGATCACGCCCGTCAGCTCGGTTGCCATGGTTTCGATCTCCTCTTCTCGGGTGCCATTTGCCTGTCCTGCCAGCTTCGGGGCTCCCCCAAGGGGAGAGTCAAAGGGCGCACGCCGGGGCTTGACCCTCCCGTGACGGGAGGGTCGATACTTGCCCGATGCAGCCAGCGCTCACGATCGGCGAGTTCTCACGCATGACGCACCTGAGCGTCAAGACGCTGCGCCACTACCACGAGGTCGGCCTGCTCCAGCCCGCCGAGGTCGATCCCTCCAGCGGCTATCGCTACTACAGGACCGCTCAGGTGCCTACCGCGCAGGTGATCCGTCGCCTGCGCGATCTGGATATGCCGGTCGAGCAGGTCGGCGCTGTGCTCGTCGCCGGGGATCTGGAGAGCCGCAACGCGCTGATCGGTGCGCACCTGAGGCGTATGGAGGAGCAGCTCGAGCAGACGCAGGCCGCGGTGGCGTCGCTGCGAGCGCTCGTTGAGATGTCCACCGCGCCGATCTCAGTCGAGCACCGCGAGGTCTCCGCCGTGCGCGCGATCGCGATCGAGGAGACCGTCTCACGCGACGATCTCGCCGCCTGGTGGGCGGAGGGCTTCGCCGAGCTGCGCGCGCTCGTGGCCGAAAGCGGGCTCGAGGTGAGCGGGCCGCCAGGTGGGCTGTTCGCCGGCGAGCTGTTCGAGCAGGAGGTGGGGGAGGCCATGCTGTTCATCCCCGTGGAGGGCCGCGCGTCGCGCTCGGGGCGCGCGCGGGCGACGGTGGTCCCTCCCGGCGAGATGGCGGTTGCTGTCCACAACGGCCCGCATACCGACGTCGACAGGACGTATGGCGCGCTGGGGACATACGTGGCCGAACACGCAATCGGGATCGAGGGCCCTCTGCGCGAGCGCTACCTCGTCAGCCGACTCGACACCTCGGAGGCGTCCACGTGGCGAACCGAGATCGGCTGGCCGATCTTCCAGACGGCGGCCGCGCAGTACCCTCTCAGCTCATGAGCACCATCGGCAGCTCGGTCCTCTCCAGCTCACAACTCGAGACGCTGCGCCGGCACGGCGAGGAACGTAGCGCCGCGGTCGGGGATGTCCTGTTCAAAGTCGGCGATCGCCGCTACCCGCTGATCGCGATCGTCGAGGGTGAGGCCGCGGTGCAGGACGCCACCGGGCGCGAGATCGTCCGCCACGGGGCCTCCGGCTTCATCGGTGAGATGAACCTGCTCACCGGTCAGACGGCCTATCTGAGCGCGATCGTCACGCAGCCGATGCGCTACATCGCCGTCGAGCGTGAGGACCTGCGTCCGCTGCTGTTCGAGGACGGACCGCTCGGTGACATCCTGCTCTCGAGCTTCATGACCAGGCGCGAGCTGCTGCAGCGCCAGCAGGGCATCGGTTTGGAGGTGATCGGCCCGCGCTCGTCCGAGCCGACGCGCACGATGGTGGAGTACGCGCGGGCGAGCCGCATGCCCTACACGTGGCGTGACCCCGAGCACTCCGAAGATCGCGAGGCGCAGGAGCTGATCGCGGGGCTCGACAGCGACGAGCTCCCGCTCGTGCGCCTGCCGGGCGGCCTGGAGCTGCGCAACCCCTCGACCGGGCAGGTCTCCCGCGCGTTGGGAATCGGACTCGAGCTTGACCCGCGCGAGCAGGTCGATCTCGCGATCGTCGGCGCCGGTCCCGCCGGGTTGGGCGCCGCCGTGTACGGAGCCTCCGAGGGGCTGAGCACGCTCGTCGTCGAGAGCACCGCGCTCGGCGGACAGGCGGGCACATCACGGCGGATCGAGAACTACCTCGGCTTCCCCGCCGGCATCAGTGGCTCGGAGCTGACCACCCGCGCCGTCACCCAGGCACGCAAGTTCGACGCCCGCACGGCCACGCCCTACCGCGCGGTCGCGCTCGAGCCGGGGGTGGGCAGCCACACGATCAAGCTCGAGGAAGACCACGAGATCACGGCGCGCGCCGTCGTGCTGGCCACGGGAGCCGAATACCGTCGCCTGCCCGTCGAGGGGCTGCGTGAGTACGAGGGCATAAGCGTCTTCTACGCAGCCGGTCCGCCGGAGGGAAAGCTCTGCGGCGCCAGCCGGGTGGGCGTGGTCGGAGGCGGCAACTCGGCCGCGCAGGCCGCGGTCTGGCTGGCGCGCGGCGGCGCGCTCGTGACGCTGCTGCATCGTCGCGCGGATTTGCGCGAGACGATGTCCGAGTACTTGGTGCTCGAGCTCGAGCGCTACGGCGTCGCCGTGCGCGACCGCAGCGAAGTCGCCGAGCTACACGGCACAGACGGCCAGTTGGAGGCAGTCACGCTTACCGATGGCGAGCGCCTGTCGCTCTCCTTCCTGTTCCTGTTCCTCGGCGCGTCTCCCTGCACGGGCTGGCTGGGGGACCTCCTGGCGCGCGACGAGCACGGGTTCGTGCTCACCGGCGCCGACGCAGGGGCCGGCGGACTGCTGGAGACGAGCGTCCCGGGGATCTTCGCCGTCGGCGACGTGCGGGCGGGCTCTGTCAAGCGCTGCGCAACGGCCGTCGGCGAGGGAGCGATGGTCGTGCAGTTCGTGCACCAACGGCTCGCACGCGTTCCCGCTTAGACCTCTGCATACAGCTTCCTACGCTGCCGCCTCGTCCCGCGTGCCGACGAGGATCGTGAGCAGGTCGCTGACGCGCTGCGTGCGCTCGAGGCGATCCGGCAGCGGGCGGGTGGATTGAATCGTGTAGTGGTTTCTGCGTCCGTGGCGCTCCCGGGTGATGTAGCCGTCGACCACCAGCTCGGTGACGATGCGATGGGCGGCGCGCTCTGTGATTCCGACTCGCTCGCTGATCTCTCGCACCAGCACGCCCGGGTCCTGCGCGATGCACGCGAGTACCTGGGCGTGGTTGGTGAGGAACTTCCAGCGGGGGGTGTCCTCGGTCATTCGCGGAAGGCTAGCGTATCTAGACTTTAAATTCATGGATATTAATTTCATGCTATGTTCGTCAGGTCCGCGGTGCACTCAGGTCGCTGGCGCGCTCGCTGCGCACACCAACCGAAACGAGGCCCGCCGTCACCCCGCCGCCGACCGTCACCGACGCAGTCGCCGCTCCACCATCCCGGCGTTTCTCCGCCACTCGAGCGCCGGTGCGCTCGCAGCCGTTTGGGCGCCGTCGCGAAGGCCGCGAGCACCTGCGCGTGGCGATGCTGGCCCCGCCGTGGATCTCGGTTCCGTCCTCGGGCTACGGAGGCGTGGAGTCGGTTGTCAGCACGCTGACGGAGGCGCTCGTGCGGCGCGGCAACGACGTGACGCTGTTCTGTGCGCCTGGGTCGGCATCGAGCGCGCGTGTGGTGACGCTGCTGGAGGAGGCCCATCCGGATGAGATCGAGCGCTCCCTCTACGAGGTGGACCACGTGGCACGTGCCTTTGCCGCGATCGATCGGGTGCACGGCGAGCGTCGCTTCGACGTCGTGCACGACCACTGCGGGTTCACGGCCCTCGGCATGGCGGACCGGCTCGCCACGCCGCTCGTGCACACGCTGCACGGGCAGTTCACGCGGGCCACGGCCGCCTTCTACAGCCAGCATCAGGCCAAGGCGACGCTGGTCGCGATCAGCCGCGCCCAGCGGGCGAGCGCCCCGGAGGCGCTGCGCGGCGTCGAGGTGATCCCGAACCCGATCGAGCTGCAGAACTGGCCGATGCAGGTGCGCAAGCAGGACTACGTGCTCTGGATCGGTCGCATGAGCGAGGAGAAGGGACCGCACCGCGCGATCGCCGCTGCGCGCGCGGCCGGCGTGCCACTCGTGCTCGCCGGCGTCATCCAACCGGGCCAGCAGGACTTCTTCGACCGTGAGATCGCACCGCACATCGACGGCGAGGAGGTCCGCTTTCTCGGTGAGGTCGGCGGGTCGCTGAAGCGAGCGACGTTCGCCGGCGCGCGCGCTCTGCTGATGCCGATCAGCTGGCAGGAGCCGTTCGGGATGGTGATGGTCGAGGCGCTCGCGTGCGGTACCCCCGTGATCGCATTTCCCGCCGGCGCCGCAAGCGAGCTCGTGATCGAAGGCAAGACCGGGTTTCTCGTCGAGGACGAGACCGCGATGGCGGCAGCCGTAGGACGCCTGGCAGACATCTCCGCGCGTGACTGCCGTGCATGGGTCGCCGAGAACTGCGACGTCGATGTCGTGGCAGGCGCCTACGAGTCCGCCTACCGCGCAGCCGTCTGGGGGCGCGAGGAGGCGATGGCACTTGTCTGAACGTACTCTCAGCGTCCTCGACGGCAGCACGTTCGTGGTCAGCGATCGCCTCGGCGACGTGCGGCACGGCGAAGGCCGCGAACACGGGTTCTTCTCTCACGACACGCGCTATCTGTCCCACTGGGTGCTCAGCGTCAGCGAGGCGCCGCTGGAGGGGCTCGGGCTCGATCAGGCCGCGTACTTCTCAGCCCAGTTCTTTCTCACGCCCCGTGTCGGGCCGGAGACCGAGGCGCCGTGCTCGATCATGCGCCGTCGCTTGGTCGATCACGTCTGGATGGAGGAGATATCCGTCATCAACCATCGCCACGAGAGCAGCACGATCCAGGTCGAGCTCGAGCTCGACACGGACTTCGCCGACCTGTTCGAGGTCAAGGATGGGACGGTCGAAGCGCGTGAGGTGGGATTCCGCCACGACGACCGCTCGCTGGCCCTGTCCTACGAGCGCGAGGGCTTCCGGCGCTCGGTGACGATCTCCTCGACGCTGCCGGCGCGGGTCAGCCGTGAGGGGTTCGCGTACTCGCCGACGCTCGCTCCTGGCGAGCAGTGGTCGACGACCTTCACGATCACACCTCTCGCGCAGCAGTCAGGGGTCGCATTCGGCGAGCGTGGAGCGCGGGGCAGCTTCAACGCGATGGACGCCTGCAAATCGGCCGAGCTGGAACAGTGGCTGGAACGCGCACCGGTGCTCGTGGCGAGTCAGCCGGAGCTGATGCGCACCTACCGTACGAGCCTCAGCGACCTCGCCGCACTGCGACTCCCGCCCGACATCAGCGAGGGCGCCGCGCTCCCGGCAGCCGGGCTGCCGTGGTTCATGGCGCTGTTCGGCCGCGACAGCCTGATCACGAGCTTTCAGGCGCTCCCGTACCTGCCCGAGCTCGCCGCGACGACGCTGCGCGTGCTCGCCGGCGCCCAGGCGCGCGAGCGCGAGGACTTCCACGAACGCGAGCCCGGCAAGATCCTGCACGAGTTGCGCTTCGGCGAGCTCACGGCTCGCGGCGAGCGCCCGCACTCGCCCTACTTCGGGTCGGCCGACGCCACGCCGTTGTTCCTGATCCTGCTCGACGAGTATCACCGCTGGTCCGGCGACGACGCGCTCGTACGCACGCTCGAGCCAAATGCCAGAGCGGCGCTGCAGTGGATCGATGACAGCGGCGACGCCGACGGGGACGGTTACGTCGAGTACTCGCGCCGCAACCTGACCACGGGTCTCGTCAACCAGTGCTGGAAGGACAGCTGGGACGGGATCCAGTTCGCTGACGGCACGCTCCCACGTGGCCCAATCGCCACGTGCGAGATCCAGGGCTACGTCTATGACGCACGGCGTCGAGCAGCGCGTCTGGCGCGCGAGGTCTGGCACGACGAGGCGCTCGCGCTGCGTCTGGACACCCAGGCGAGCGAACTGCGCGCGTCCTTCCACAACGACTTCTGGATGCCCGAACGCGGCTGCCATGCCGTGGCGCTCGACGGCGAGAAGCGCCAAGTGGACAGCCTCACGTCGAACATCGGACATCTGCTGTGGTCGGGACTGCTCGACGACGCGCAGGCAGCGGACACCGCGCAGCGCCTGCTCGATCCGGAGCTCTACTCAGGCTGGGGCGTGAGGACGCTCGGCTCCGGCGAGGGCGGCTACAACCCCCTCGGCTACCACACCGGGACCGTGTGGCCGCACGACAACTCGCTGATCGTCGCCGGCCTCGCCCGCTACGGCCATCGCGAGGCTGCGGTCGAGATCGCCGCCGGCATGCTCTCCGCGGCGCCGCACTTCGAGCACCGCCTGCCGGAGGTCTTCGCGGGCTATCCCGCCGCTGTCACCTACGTACCCGTGGCCTACCCCACCGCCTCTCGACCGCAGGCGTGGTCGGCGGGCACCACGCTGCTGCTGCTGAGCACGCTGCTGGACCTGACGCCCGGCGACGGCGACGTCGACTGCGATCTCGCGTGCGACATCGGGCGCGTCGAGCTGCGATCGACGGTGGGAGTAGGGTGGACGGCGTGAGTGCCGATGCGATTGGAGCCGTCGTAAAGCGTCTTGCCCGCCCGCATGCATCAGGGGGCATGGTCGTCGAGCGATCCGTGATCATGGCCGAGGGCACCTCCTCGGCCGAGATCCTCAGCTGGATCTCAGACCACGACGGCGTCGCTGACTTCACCGTCACCGCCGTGCGGAGCAAGGGCCTGCATGGGTCGCGCATAGACGCCAACGCCGCGCCCAAAGACGGGCCGGCGCGACGGTTCGTGTTGCCTGCGCGCGCTTTCGACTGAGACGACGTGTTGGCGCGCGGCGGACGCCAGGGGCTCGTTACCGGCTGAGCGCTGTCTCGCCCAACACGGCAGCATGGGCCAGTCGCGACGCTGACTCGGGGTCGTGCGAGGGGAGGTAGACCGTCGGGTGGGCCGCGCAGTGCGCGCGGATCCGTTCGAGTGTCGCGACGTGCACCCCGGGGTCGGGTGCCACCGCGTCCGCGCGCAGCGAACGCAGCTGCTCGAGCGTGTCGGTGGCGTCGCCCGCGAGCATCACGTGACGATCGGAGTCATCGACGCAGATGACCGACACGTGGCCGGGGGTGTGCCCCGGCGTGTCCACGGCGACGATGCGCCCGTCCGCGCTGAGCTTGTGGCTTCGCTGGAACGCGCCGAACGGCCCATCGTCCAGGGAGAACGTCTCCGGTGCGAAGCCGGTGGGCAGGGGCTGGCGCAGCACGCGTCGCATCACGCTGGGAAAGGGGGAGGAGAGGTAGCGCAGCTCCGTCTCGTTGATCAGAACGCGCCCGCGCACATGGACAGTCCCGTCGATGTGATCGCCGTGGGCGTGCGTGAGGATCACCTCCGAGACGTCCTCGAGCTTCAGGCCCGCCGTGGCCATCGCGCCCGGAAGCTCCTGCTCGCGCGTCACCGCGAAGCGCGCAAAGGGGATGTTGCGCGCCGCAGCGCTCTCGCCCGTGTCCACCAGTCGCAGCACGCCGTCGTGCTCGATCGCCCACACGTGGATCGGAAGCGGCGCCGACCACGGGCCAGGCAGGAACAGGTCGAGCTGGCGGCGCACCCCCTTGCCCGGGAACAGAAAGCTGTGCTTGACGCTCACCGCCCCCGTGCTCAGCGCGTGGATCTTCATGGGATCGGCTTTCCAGCCCGAGGACGCTATCCCTCTACGGCAGCGTCCGTGAGGGCGTCGATCCCGGTGAGCCTGGCCGCGAGCTCGTCGTCCAGGCCATAGCGGGCGGCGAGTGCAGCAGGACTCGTATAGCTCACCTTCGTCTGTCCCTCGTCCGCCCACACGAGCGCCTTCAGCGGCAGGTCGAGGGCCGCGAGCGGGGCTGCCGCCATCACAGGCGTCCCTGCCTGCGGACTGCCGAAGATGACGACTTTGGTCTCGCGCAGCTCGAGACCCACGTGCTCGGCCTCCCCGCTGTGGTCGATCACAGCAAACAGCTTCAGTCCCTTTGCCGTGACGATCTCGGTGAGGCGACTCACCGTCTCTTCGACCGAGGAGGGGCTGAGCTTCGTCGTGATTGGATCCGGCATGTCCTTCACGATCTCATAACCCGATGCTCGAGCGGGCCGCGACAGCATCCTTGCGCCGCGGCCCGCACTCCGTCTCGTCTAGCCGGCGACGATCCCCTCGCCGCCTTCGCCGCTGGGCACGATCACGGAGCCGAGGCTCTCCAGCGACCCACCGGGCTGAACTTCGTACTCGTCCACGGTGCCTTCCTTGCCACCCTGGACGTACAGGTATTTCCCAGCCGCGGCAGCGTCGACCGTTCCCGGGTGCGTGGGTGTGTCTTCGAGCTTCGTGAGAAGCTTGCCGTGGAGGCTGCTCAAGAAGCCGGTGATGCTGGCGCTGCCGGCATTGGAGGCGTAGTAGTACTTGCCCGCGCCGGCTTCCACCCAGCACGTTGCCGCCTGTTCGGTCGCCACCGAGTCCAGCTGCGAGAGCGTGCCGCTTTCACCGAGCGCGTAGCTGGCGAGCGAGTTGTTGCCCGCCTGCGCCACCAAGAGGTGCCCCTGGTTGTCGAATGTGACCCCAAACGGGACCGTACCCGGCAACGAGTTGACGACGGGAGTCGCAGACAGCGCGGTGAGCGGGTTCGCGAAGACCTCGACCGACTGACCTGCCGCCTTTGTCGTCACGATCAGCTGTGATCCTTCTGGTGAGAACGCGATCTGCCCCGGGGTGTGGGTGAACTGTTCGTCTTTACCCGCAGCCACCACCGGCAGCCCGAGTGAGCGGAACGAGCTCGGGACGGGGACGAGGTTGGACGAGGCGATCGTGTAGCCCTGGATCGAGCCGCCTTCTTCGGCGTTCAACACGTACACCGAGTTGCCGTCCGCGGCGATGCTCACCGGGAACTTGCCGCCCGAGCTGATCTCCTGACGGAGAGCTAGGCGATCGCCGAACACTGAGAAGACCGAGACCGTGCTGCTCCCAGCGTTCACAGCGAACAGCAGCTTCTGTGAGCTGTCATACGCGAGCGAGCCCTCCGACGCGGTGTGGTCCACGACCGAGCCTTCGAGCGCTCCGCCGTCACCGCCGGTGGCGTACACACCAGCCTGCGTGAGCGTGCCTTCCGCCGAGCGGCTGTACGCGACGATCTGGTTGCCTTCGAGGCGGTCGTTCTGCACGAAAACGGCGTGACCCGGGCCGGCGGCGAGCGCGGCCGAGGCACCGACCGCGGCTGCGAGCACTCCGGTTGCCGCGAGCGCCGTCCCGACGAGATATGCGAGTCTGCGCATTGCATTCTCCTTTGACGTTTCTGAAATGAGGCTTGCCCCCTTCAGTGCCGCCAGCGCTCGTGGCGTTACAGAGACGAGGCGCTCGACGGCGCCTGGCGCGCGTCGGGCTGGCCCTCAGCGGCCGACAACGGCGCGTCCCCCTGTAGGCCAGGTGCCAACCAGTGGGTCACCGTCGCCGGCCGGTCCGGGTCGGTCATGGCCTTGATCGCGTCGAAGCGCTCTTCGTCGCGACGGCTGACGCGTTCGTGCTGGCGAAGGTGTTCGTTCCACGACCCGACGATGAACTGCTCGAGCACGTGCCCAGGATCGGCGGCGTCTCGCCACGCGCGCCAGCTGACAGCGCCGGTCCGCCGTCGCGCGTAGCGCGCCGCGTGCAGAGCGTCCAGGAGGTCCTGCTCCAGTCCTGCACGAGGTCTGTACTCGACGCTCACCATCACCGCGCCCTCCGGCACCGTCGCATCGACCAGCTGTGGGCTCGGCCAGTCTCCGCCCGGCAGAAGCTCTTGTGTTGGGATCGGTTTGAACGGCAGTCGCAGCCCGGCGAGTGCGACGAGCGCGAGCCCCACGGCGGCCGCGAGGAGGGCGTGCGTGAGGCCCGAGCTCTGAGCGAACACGCCGAACGCCGCGCTTCCGAGCGCGCCCGCGCCCTGGAAGACCACCAGGTAGTAGGACATGCCGCGGGCCTTCGCCCATCCCGGAAGCGTGGACTGATAGAGCGAGTTCAGCGTCGAGAGCACGAGAATCCACGTGAAGCCACCGATCACGAGCGCCGCGGCGGCCGCCGCGCTGGCGTGGACGTAGGCGAGCGCGAGCGTCACGCCGGCGAACGCGAGCGTGCTGACGCTCATCAGGGATTGCGGCGTCACCCGTGTTCGCAGGCGCGGCAGCACCGCGGCACCGGCAACCGCGCCGATGCCGACCCCTCCGAGCAGTAGCCCGTAACCGCCCGAACCCAGGTGCAGTCGCGTGCGGGCCACGAGCGGCAGCAGCGCCCAGATCGAGTTGGCGAAGAACATGAACATCCCGGCGCGCAGCAGGATCACGCGCAACGACGGGCTCGCCGCGATGTAGCGCGCCCCCGCGCGCATCGCTCCCAGGACCTGCTCGGGCGCTGCGGCACTGCGAGGTCGCGCGCCGCCACGCCAGCGCGCGACGGCTCCGAGGACCGGTACGAAGCTGGCCGCGTTGACGAAGAACAGGGCGGCGGCCCCGCTTGCCGCATACAGCGCGCCGCCGATCGCTGGGCCGACGGCTCGACTGAGGTTCTGGTTCACCGCGCCCAGCGCGATCGCCTGGGTTCGGTCCTCCGGTGCCACCAGTTCGGGCTGCAGCGTCTGCCAGGTGGGGGAGGTGAGCGTCTGCCCGGCGCCCACGGCGAAGATCAAAGCCAGCAGCACCCACGGCGTCACCAGGCCGGCCAGCGTCAGCCCAGCGAGTGCGAGCGCCGCGAGCAGCATGAACGCCTGCGAAGCGATCAGGAGGCGGCGGCGATCGACGAGATCGCCGATCGCGCCCGCGGGAACGGCGAGCAGCACCACCGGGAGGCCGGCAGCCGTCTGGATCAAGGCCACGAGCGTGGCCGACGTCGTCAACGTCAGCATCAGCTCCTGGGCCCCGATCGTCTGCATCCAGCCACCAACGTTGCTCAGGAACTGCGCCGAGGCCATCCTCGCGAAGTCGCGAGAGCGAAACGGCCCCCAGGCGGAGGGGTTGCTTGTCGCCGGTGTTTGGTCGCTCGGCGTGTCCGGCTCAGGTGTCCCCATCAGCGGCGGATTATCCCTTCATGTTCGAGGCGCTTCAGGATTGCCCGCGAATTGCCGACGTGTCCCTTGGACAACAAAACGCAAGGAGTGAGCACATGGCAGCAACGCACACGGCGGAGAAGTGCCGTCTCGTCACCCGCAGCGACTTCGACGGATTGGTTTGCGCTGCCCTGCTAAAGGAGCTGGGGATCCTCGACGACATCAAGTTCGTCCACCCCAAGGACATGCAGGACGGTCTCGTCGAGATCACCGATCGAGACATCACCACCAATCTTCCCTACGTGCCCGGCGTGCGCCTTGCATTCGACCACCACGAGAGCGAGACGCTGCGCCTCGACGAGCTGGCCGAGAACCACATCATCATCCCCGGCGCCCAATCGGCAGCCCGCGTCGTGTACGACTACTTCGGCGGTGCCGAGCGCTTCAAGCGCGTCAGCGAGTCGCTCATGGAGGCGGTGGACAAGGCGGACAGCGCGCTGTTCTCGCTCGATGAGATCCAGACGCCCACCGGCTGGATCCTGCTGAGCTTCCTGATGGACCCGCGTACGGGCCTCGGGCGCTTCCGCGACTTCCGCATCTCCAACTACCAGCTGATGATGGAGCTGGTGGACGCATGCGTCGAGCGAAGTGTCGAGGAGGTGCTGGAGATGCCCGACGTGGCCGAGCGCGTGGCGCTCTACCGCGAGCACGCCGTCGAGGCGCAGGCACAGCTGCTCGAGAACTCCACTGTGCACGGGAACCTCGTCGTGCTCGATTTGCGCGAGCAGGAGGTCATCCACCCGACCAACCGCTTCATGATCTACGCGCTGCACCCCAAATGCAACATCTCGATCCACGTGCTCTGGGGGCTGAAGCAGCAGAACACCGTCTTTGCGATGGGCAAGTCGATCATCGACCGCTCGAGCAGCACCGATGTCGGTGCGCTGATGCTCTCCTACGGCGGCGGCGGGCACGAGGCGGCCGGCACCTGCCAGGTGGCCAACGCTGACGCCGAGGCAGTGCTGGGCGAGCTGATCGAGCGCGTCAACTCAGACGGCTGAGCAGGGATCAACCATCTAGGTTGTGTGCATGGCGGGCTACCCTCAGCCACTCGTTCCCGTCGATCACGTCGAGCCGGTGGCGCGGCGTGTGCGGGCGATGCTGGGTGGCCGGGTCGTGCTCGACACGACGCACGCCCTCTACCTCTGGGAGTGGCCGTTCTATCCGCAGTTCCAGATTCCCGTCGAGGACGTCGATCCTGGCGCGCTCGTCGATGAGCGCCATAGTCATCGCGTCTCGCGCGGCAAGGTCGCGCGGGTGGGGCTGAAAGTTGGGTCTGAGGAGCGTCCTGGGGCAGGGCGCCACTATCTGGAGTCCGATGTCGATGGCCTCATCGGGACGATTCGCTTCGACTGGGAGGCGCTGGATGCGTGGTTCGAGGAGGACGAGCAGGTCTTCGTCCACCCCCGCAGTCCCTACGTCCGCGTCGACGCGCTGCGCTCCACGCGCACGGTACGTGTCGAGCTCGAGGGGATCGTGCTCGCGGCATCGAGCGCCCCCGTGATGGTGTTCGAGACAGGCTTGCCGACTCGCTGTTACCTCGACCGCTCCTGTGTCGACTTCACGCATCTGCAAGCCAGCGACACCGTGACGGCCTGTCCGTACAAGGGCCGCACGAGCTCCTACTGGTCGGTGTCCACAGGCGATGCGCTCCACGCCGACCTCGCCTGGTCCTACGACTTTCCGACTCGCCAGCTGCTGCCGATCGCGGGGCTGATCGCCTTCTACGACGAGAAGGTGGACGTGTTCATCGATGGCGAGCCGCAGGCTCGACCGCAGACTCACTTCTCTGACTGACCGGATCAGCTCCCCGTTGGGCCAAAGCGCTCGGTGCGGATTGCGCCCGGCTCGTGCCCGATGTCGAGCAGCAGGTTCGCAGCGTGCTCGACGAAGGGGGTCGGGCCGCAGACGTATACGCGTGGCTTCTCTTCGGCGGCAGGGCCCAGGGCCACCAGCATCCCCGCGTCGACTCTGCGCGTCCACCCCTGCCAGTCCGGCGGATGCGCGCGCGTAAGAGTGCGGCGAACCTCGAGCCCACCGCCGTCCAGACGCTCGAGCTCGCCTACGAACAGCGCGTCCTCGAGCGTGCGCGAGGAGACGAGCAGCCGCGCGGGCACCCCGCTCTCGCGCGCCGCGCGATGGCGCAGCATCGCCATCAGTGGCACCAGACCGGAGCCACCGGCGATCAGCAGCAGCGGGCCGCCGTCCTCGACGCTCCACGTGAACGGGCCGCCGATCGGCCCGCGCAACTCGAGCTCATCCCCGGCTCGAAGCTCCTCGGTGAGATACGGCGACACCTCGCCGTCCTCGAGCCGCTCGACCGTCAACGCCAGCACGGGTTCCTCGGGCGCGGAGGCGATCGAGTAGGAGCGCTCGGTCTGGTAGCCATCCTCGGCGGTCAGCCTCACATCGACGTGCTGGCCTGGCCGGTGGCCCGGCCAGCCCGGCAGGTCGAGCCTCAACGTGCTCGCGTGCGCGGTCTCGCGCTGGACCGAATCGACCGAGGCTGTGCGCCAGACGATCGGCTGCGCTCGCGCGCTCAATCGCTCCAGTAGCGCTGCTCACGCCACGGGTCGCCGCGGTTGTGGTAGCCGGCAGCCTCCCAGAAGCCGGGCTGATCCGCGGGCAGCAGTCGTAGTCCGCGCACCCACTTGGCGCTCTTCCAGAAATACAGGTGTGGCACCAGCAGCCGCGCCGGGCCGCCATGCTCGGGTTCCAGCTCATCGCCGCCGAAGCGGTACGCGATCCATGCCTTGCCGCCCGTGAGGTCCGCGAGCGGCAGGTTCGTCGTATAGCCGCCGTCGCACCACGCAAGCACGAACTGGGCGTCGGTCTCCACGCCCTCCAGCAGCGTGTCGATCGACACGCCCGTCCAGGAGGTGTCGAGCTTCGACCACTTGGTAACGCAGTGGATGTCGACCGTGAACGTCTCGCTCGGCAGCTCCGCGAACTCCTCCCACCGCCACGAGCGAGGCGGCGCGAACAGGCCGTCGAGGGTGAAGCTCCAATCCTGCAGGTGCGTCCGCGGCGTGGGTCCAGCCGAGAGCACCGGGAAGTCCTGGACAAGGTACTGCCCGGGTGGGATGCGCGAACGGTCCACGTCGGGGTTGCGGCGACCATGAAAGCCTCTGGATACAGGCGCCATCCCTGCATGGTGACACGACACGCCCAGAGAAGATCGGAGGGGCTTGACCTATTGGACCAATGACCGTCTCTCGACTCAAGGCGAGCCGCGCTGATGCCGACCTTTGAGGTAGATGAAAGACGTCGCTGAGCACGCGGCCCGCGAGCAGGCGTCAGGCTCAGGGTCAGAGCCGGCCGTGATGGCGCGGAGCCTCGGCAGCCTGTATCTCGCGGGCGCAACGATCGGGCTGGTCTCGCTGTTCTTGCCGCGGGCGCCCGGCACCGACGTGGGCGCGCTGGGTGTGAACATCGCCTTGGCTTATGCGGGCGGGTTGCTCGCGTTGCTCGTCGGCCGTCGACTGCCGGCCTGGACCTTCCACATCGCGCTGCTCGCCGGCACGGCGCTGATCACCCGCGCCATCTACTACAGCGGAGAGGGCGTCAGCTACTACAGCGTCTGGTACGTATGGGCGGCGCTGTTCGGCTTCTCGTTCTTCACACGGCGTCAGGCGAGCGCGCACGTGGGCGTGATCGCCGCGGCATACGCGGCTGTTCTCGCGCTGAGCCACGATCGGGTGTCAGACGCGAGATGGGTTACGACGATCGCCTCCCTCGTGATCGCCGGGATGTTCATCGACGCGCTCGTGCGGCGAATAACCAGTCAGCGCCGGCAGGCCGCCGAGGACGCCGAGAACCTCGCGACGGTGATCGACGCTATGCATCGAATCTTCCAGCAGCCGACGATCGAGGCTGCCCGCCTGGACCTCTGCGAGACCGCCTTGCGCGTCGCGCGTGCCGACGGCGTCGTCCTCTGGGCGCCGCGCGCGGAGGAGGTAGCGCTGCTTCCCGTCGCGGCCGTCGGCGCGGAGCTGGCCGCCGCCAGTCTCCCACTCGACGGAGATCTGTCGGACGCCGCAGAGGCATACCTATCCGGCGAGCCCAGCTTCGCCGCGATCGCCCAGCGCCGGTGCGGTGAGCTCGAGCCCGCTCGAGTAGGGCATGTCAGCTGCGGTCTATGGCAGCCGGTGCAGCGCGAGGACGTCACCGTCGCCGTCCTGGCGCTCTACTGGGTCGAGCCGGTCGCTGAGCCTGAGGAGAACGTGCGCGCGACGATCGTGTTGTTGGCGGCGCAGGCGGCGATCGCGATCGAGCGTGCGCAGCTGCTCTCGCGCCTGGAACGCATCGCGCGCACGGACGAGCTCACAGGCCTGCCCAACCGCCGCGCATGGCGCGAGGCGCTGCCTCGCGAGATGGCGCGCGCCAAGCGCGAGCGGTGGCCGCTGTGCGTGGCGATGATCGATGTCGACGGGCTCAAGCAGCTCAACGACACGCGCGGCCATCATGCGGGCGATCAGCTGCTCAAGCAGAACGCGGTCGCCTGGAGCTCGGCTCTGCGCCCGGTCGATCTGCTCGCGCGCCACGGCGGAGACGAGTTTGCCGCAATCCTCAGCGGCTGCCACATGGAGGATGCGCATGCGCTCCTGGAACGCCTGGTCGAGGCGACGCCCGACGATCGCAGGTTCTCCGCTGGCGTCGCCGAATGGGACGGCGTCGCCGACGCAGACGCGCTCATGGCTGTAGCGGACGCTCGTCTCTACGCTGCAAAGGCGTCGCGCGAGGAGGTCTTCGTCACCGGGGGCTGAGATGCGCGCACTCTAGGATCTCGCGCGTGGCAGATCTGCTCGTGCGGGAAGTGCCGGTAGCCCAGACGCGGCCACTGAGACGCGCGATCCTCCGCCCGCACGACTCCGAGGAGACCGTCGCCTCGCAGGAGCCCGAGGACGCGTTCGCGCTCGGGGCCTTCCAGGGCGAGGATCTGATCGCGGTGGGCTTCATCGCGGCGGACGGCACGCCCGGCTCTTGGCGGATACGTGGCATGGCGACCGTCGCCCGCGCCCGCGGCGAGGGTGCAGGGGGAGCCGTGCTCGCGGGGCTGATCACGCACGCGCGCGCAGTCGGCGCCACGCGCGTCTGGTGTAACGCGCGTACGCCTGCCCGCTCGTTCTATGAACGCGCCGGCCTTCACATCGTGTCCGAGCAGTTCGAGATACCCGGCATCGGGCCGCACTTCGTCATGGAGCTTCGCCTCGGGTAGTTGCGCACGCAACGATTATCCGCTACGCTGCAAATATGGAACTGGGACTGGCGACATTCGCAGACCTCAGCAGCGGCGTGGATCCGCAGCAGCGGATGCGCGAGCTGATGGAGGAGGTCGAGCTCGCGGACCAGCTGGGGCTCGACGTGTTCGCGATCGGCGAGCACCACCGTCCTGACTTCCTCGTCTCCTCGCCGGCTGTCGTGCTCGGTGCGGCTGCGGTCAAGACGAACACGATCCGGCTCTCTAGCGCCGTCACCGTGCTCAGCTCGGACGACCCCGTACGCGTCTTTCAGGACTTCGCCGAGGTCGATCTGCTCTCAGGCGGGCGCGCCGAGATCATGGCCGGACGCGGCTCGTTCACCGAGTCCTTCCCGCTCTTCGGCTAC
>DATBZG010000113.1:0-11140 GCA_036513335.1 Solirubrobacteraceae bacterium
CCTGCCGGCAACTCTCGTTGCGGCGCCCGCGCTGTCGGGCGTGGCAAGCGCCAAGTCCGTGAGCCTGGGAGGCGGCGCCGTCTCGTTGCTGCTCAGCTGCGACAGCGACGGAGGAGTGTGCAGCGGTGAAGCCGAGGCGAGGATCAAGGTGCGAGAGGAGCGGATCACACGCCTCGGCGGCACACGCACGGTGTCCAGGCGCAGCCTGAAGGTCACGCTTGCCAGCGTGCAGTTCTCGATCGCGCCCGGTGCGAGCGTCGCGGTCCACTCAAGGCTCTCCTCTCAGAACCGCGTGCTGCTGTCGCGTATCGGCAGTGGATCGCTCGACGTGATGCTGACCGGTCCAGGCGTCACGCACCGCGTGATTACGCTGGGGCGTGCCTGACGCGTTTGAGCCGAGCCGGGCGACACGACGACGCGTCAGTGTCTGGACGCATGGATGCAGCATAATTTTGCGCTGCTGTTCGGCTCGACGGCTGCAGGAACGGACACGGCGGACAGCGACGTCGATGTGCTTGTCGATCTGCGCGACGCGAGCTTTGAGCGTGTTGCTGATCTGCGCACGAAGCTAACGCGTCTCGTCGGTCGTCCGGTTGACGTGGTCGAGCTACCGCGGAGAGGGATTGCAGCGCCGAGGTAGCCAGCTCAAGATGCCCGCACGATGCTTGAGCACAGCCACGTTCGAACTCCGTCCGGCAACGTTCATCAAGCAGCCAAGCTGGTACATGAGAGCGCGCGCGATTTCATCGGCCGCTACGGCAGGTGGGTCGAGCCGTGTCTCAAGGAAGACGGCGAGCAGTAGCACCGGTCGCCCGCCACCAGCGCGCATGAATGCCCCGCGCGCTTTTGCCATCCCCCACAGCTGCCGATAGGGAGCCAGACGGTCTCTCGGCTGGGAGCTGCCCCCCACGTGGGTGGCGCTCGCACAAGCGCCGTCTCCCCCATCCGACCGACGAGATTCACGGCCCGGCCGCTAACAGCTGGAGCCAGAGAGGTAGGTAGCGTGCGTACTCCGAGCTTCCGCAGGCTGTTGTATTCGAGCGTCGGCGCGTTTGCAGCGCTCGCGCTCGCACCGTGCGCCTCCGCGCTCGCCCAGACGGTTACCTTCCTTCCCGGCTCCTCGCAGGAATTCAAAGTGCCGGTAGGCGTGAGCAGCGTGCAGATCAGCGCGTTCGGCGGCGAAGGTCAGCCGGGAGCGCTGTGCAGCGATGAAGAAGGCTCGGGCGCGGGCGGCTCTGGCGCGCAGGTCACCGCAGTGGTGGGGGTCAGCAGCGACAGCACGCTTTACGTGCAGTTCCCCGCCGGCGGCGCCGGCGGCACTGGCGCGGGCGACACGCCCAACTGCAGCCTCGACGGAGGCGCTGGCGGCGGCGCCTCGCAGGTGCTCGCGGGAGCCTCCGAACCGTTGGTGATCGCCGGTGGTGGCGGCGGCGGTGGGGCCAGCCTCGGCGAGGGGGGCATTTTCGAAGGAGAAAGCGAAGACGGGGGCGTGGGTGCGAGCGCGTCGAGCAGCGTTGCCGACGGCACCGCGGGTGAGCTCCACTTCGGGAGCTCCGTGGAAGTGCAGGGCGAAGGAGGCGGAGGCGGTGAAAGCAGCAAAGGCGGCGCGCCAGGCGCGTTCGAGTCGGCCATGGCCTCGTGGGCCACGGCCGCAGAACAGGGCACGCTCACTTACGGCGGCGCCGGAGGCACATGGAACGGCGCGGGCAGCACGCCGTACACCTCCGCAGGCGGCGGTGGCGGCAGCGGCTACTACGGTGGCGGTGGCGGCGGCCTGGGTAACGGCGCCGGTGGCGGCGGCGGCGCCGGCTCGAGCTTCCTGGACGCGAGCGCCGGCGTGATGGGCACCGTCTCCTCCGGCGCGGGCAAAGCGCAGGAGGTGACGATCACCTACACCGTGGCGGGCGCGCCCGACGCCGTGATCGCCAGCCCGGCCGGCGGCGGCGTCTATATGCAAGGAGCGGTAGTTGCCACCACGTTCTCCTGCGCCGAGGGCGAAGGCGGACCTGGGATCGAATCGTGCATCGACTCAAACGGCGCTTCGGCAGGCGCTGGGGTACTCGAAACGGCGACGCTCGGCGCACACACATACAAGCTCACAGCGACGAGCAGGGACGGGGAGATCACAACCAGCGAAATCTCCTACACCGTTGCAGCCCCACCAATCTCGACCACCACAGCGAGCACGCCGACGGTCACAGCCGCACCGACGGTGGTCTCGCCGAGCATCGCACCGCCACCGGCGTGTGCGAGCAAGCGCAGCCTCTTGATCCATCCTGCGAAGCACGTGGGCCTGCCTGCGGGCGTGAAGATCAAGCACGCTGAGGTTTTGCTGGGCGGTCGGGTGCTGGCGCAGCTGAGCGGCGCCGATCCTGTCGCCACGGTGGACCTCGAGGGGCTGCCCAAAGGCGCCTACGAGGTGACGCTCGTGGTGCTCACCTCCCGGGGCAAGACGGTGAGATCCACGATCGTGCTGCACACCTGCGACGCGGGTGCAGCGTCGCAGTGATGGCAGGGCAGACATTCGATTACAGCATGTCTCCAGTTGTCTAACTTATGGGACAATCCCGAATATCAGTTGTGAACGTCATGGGGATACGCTAGCTTTGGCATCGGCTTCCGGCAACGTAGATGATCTGTGTGGTCATCGAGGGCGCGGCCTGTGAGCCATCACGGCGAGGCGAAGGGGGCAAACGGATGCGGACCCGTATAGGAGATCTTCCGGGACCGGCGGTCGCTGCGGGAGGCCTTGCGGTCCTTGGCGGCGTGACGTTCCGCCGGCTGGGGATCGAATTCGAACGCGCGTGGCTGCGCAGCTACGAAGGCCCGCTGCTGGGCGAGTCGACGGCCGACGGCGAGGTTCGACATCGCGCTGGCGATGCGCGCGGGAGCGTGACAGCGAGCGAGCGCCGCTGGGT
Organism: Solirubrobacteraceae bacterium; assembly: GCA_036513335.1. Classification (GTDB taxonomy): domain Bacteria; phylum Actinomycetota; class Thermoleophilia; order Solirubrobacterales; family Solirubrobacteraceae; genus Palsa-744. The sequence continues at coordinate 2,919 of DATBZG010000113.1, forward strand.
CTCCCCGCAGCAGGCGAGGATCACGCCGCGAGCGACGCGCGTCTCTCGCTCACGCGGCGACTGAAGCTGCCTGACGTCCGCCGGCGAGAACCTCGCTGACGTAGTCGGACAGCCGTCGCTCGAAGGCGGCGACGGAGAAGCGCTGGGCGTTGCGCACGGCATGCGCGGGATCGAAGTCGAGCTGCTCGATGCTGCGGATGGCGTCGGCGAAGGAGTCGATGTCGTCGAGCTTGGCCAGGCGCCCGGTCTGCCCATCGATCACGGTTTCAAGCGCCCCGCCGGCGGCCGCTGCGATCACGGGCCGCCCGGCGGCCTGTGCCTCGACGGCGGTGATGCCGAACTCCTCCACGCCGGGCATCACCACCGCGCGCGCGCGTGCGTACAGCTCTGCGAGGTCATGGTCGCTGGCGCGCCCCAGGAACTCCGCCTCGGGGTAGTCCTCTTTGAGGGCTGCAAGGGAGGGTCCGGCGCCCACGACCTGGATCGGCGCATGCGCGCGGCGGGCAGCCTCGAGCGCGAGCCGCACGCGCTTGTGGCGTAGGAGCTCGGAGACGACGAGCAGCGAGTCGCCGGCGTCACCGGGCGCGAAGCGACGGGTCTCCACAGGCGGATGGATGACGGGCGCGTCGCGACCGTAGTGGAGCTTGATCCGCTGGCGGCTGAGCTCTGAGATGGCGATGTAGGCGTCAACGCGACGGCTGGCCTGCAGATCCCACTTTCGGATGCGGCGCAGCTGGCGTCGCAGCAGCGGGCGCAGCACGGGTGAGATCTCGCGCAGCGCGTAGCTTTCCTCGTCCCAGGCGTAGCGGAAGGGTGTGTAGCAGTAGCAGACGTGCACGGCGCCGTCGGGCACACGCACGCCGTGGGCGAAGGCGCTGCTGCTGCTGAGCACCACGTCGGAGTCCGGTAGCTCGAGCCGCTCGATCGCGTAGGGGTAGAGGGGCAGCAGCCGCCTGAACGACGACTGGCTGACCCCGAGGCGCTGTAACGGCGAGGTGGCGATCGTGCGCCCGTGGAAGCGCCCGTTGGTGCCCTGCCCGTCGTGCAGCAGCGTGAAGATCGGTGCGTCCGCGTACAGGTCGGCGATCGCGGCGAACGTGCGCTCGGCGCCGCGCATCACCAGCAGGTAGTCGTGCACGAGACTGATGCGTCCCGATAGAGGCGAGACGGCGGGCGTCGGGCTCCAGCCGGGCGCTACCTGCCCGTTCGTGGGACCGCAGGGCTTGGGATCACGGACGAGGCCGGTGCTCGTGGGTACTGCTCGCGGTGGTGATGAGAAGCGATCCATTGCGGTCTCACGGGTGGGGACGATCCACAGCCCAGCGCGACCCAGGCTAGTCATCAGCCCCCGGGCGAATGTGAAGTCTTGGGAAAGGTGGCCTCACCTGGGCTGCCCTTCCACTCCTTGCTACAGACGATACAGCGTGGATCAAATGCGGCAATCGCCAGCGCGTGCTGGGCGCCCTATCGCCATTTATCGGCAATCCCCGAGAAACTGCGATAGAGCAGCTGCGGTTGATGCTCCGCTTGACCCGGTGGGATCTGCTTGCTCAGCGGTGTCCGCGGCGCCGCTTCTTTGGGTGTGCTGGGCTCTTGCTGAAGAGCGCGTGCGCGACGCGCGCCCTGCTCTTGAGCCCGTTGGCAGCGAGCGCCGTGACGGACACGCTGACCCGGGCAGGGGCGATGACGTTGGGGAAGCTCATCGAGTGGTGCTTGGCGTTGACGCGGAATCGCTCGCGCCGTCCGTCGCTTGAGATCACGAGGACCTGCAGCGTCCGCGCTCGGGTGGGTTGCGTCCATGAGATCAGCACGCCGCGGCCGCGGCGGGTGAGCGAGACGTGGCGTGGGGCGAGTGGCCGGGGCGGCGCTGGGACCACGAAGGATGCGCCGCTGAGGATCTTGCGGGGGAGCCCGTTCATGCTGACTTCGATCTGCAGGTGGCGGGCTTCGCCGGAACCGGTGTTTGCCGGCGTGAATACGATTTGGCCGTGGGCCTTGGAGGTTTTGAGGATCACGTCGGCGGTACGCCTGCCGACCTCCTCGAAGCTGAGCGTCTGCCCGGGGACGGAGCTCGCGCTCCACTCCAGCAGGTCGCGGTGCCCGCGGCGGACGATCTTGGTCTTGACCTTCGCCGCAGGCGCGGAGAGGGCGGATGCGGTCCAGTCGATCGGTGGAGAGCCCGCCAGGGGCGTCAGTGTCCAGGTACCTGGTTCGGGCTTGCCGAGCAGCACGTAGGTGCCGTCCTTGGTGGGGTCGGTGACCCAGCGGTAGCCGCCGGCGCCGACGGCGCCCTGTTCTGTACCTGTACGGGAGATGACCTGCCCGTGGGGCGAGGTCAGCGTGTAGGCGGGGTAGCCGCCTACGCCGCGGGCGCCGATCAGGGTCTCGCTCTGTCCGGCGGGCACGGTGAAGCTGACCGTTCCGCTGGTCACGGATGAGAGCTGCGCGGAGGTCTTGAACTTGAGCATTTCGCAGTTGTCGGCCCAGAGTTCCAGTTCACCTCCCCAGTGGTAGCCGAAGCCGCCGTAGACGGTCAACGGCCCTGTGCTGACCTCGGCGCAGCCGGTGACGCCCTTCTCGGACATGTAGGCGAGTCCCGCCCCGGACACACTGGGCACAGAGATTTCGCCTTCGCCCTTGAACGCGAAGCCTTCGTTGCTGACCAGGCCATATCCCGCAACCCTGAAGCTGGCCGGCCCCTCTTCCAGTGAGGCTTCGCCATGGAATTCGAAGTGGTCGGGCAGCGTCCACTTTGCTTCGGCGTTGGCCAGTTGGACTTTGCCGATCAGCGTCACGTTGCCGGTGGCGGTGATGACGGTCGGCTGGGCGAATTCGACCGCGAGCGTTGCTTCGAGTTCGGCCAGGGGCGCTTCGAGGCCGTCGAGGATCGGGCCGGCGCTCAGGCCGAGCGTTCCCGTGACCGCGACGCTGGGCACCCAGTCGACGTCGAGGCCGAGCTTCTGCAGGTAGACGACCTCGCCGATCGGCTTGTTGATCGATGACACCGTGACGCCGATTTCCGACAGACGCCCGTTTGTGATCGCCAGTTTTCCTTCGACGCCGGGCAGCGGTTCGGGCAGCGCGACGCTCACGGCGCCGGCCCAGACATCGCCGATCGAGGTGTGTTCGTAGGTCAGTTCGGCCTTTTCGATCTTCAGGCCCTTGGGCTTGGCCAGTTCGATTTCCCCGACTGCGAGCTTCAGGTGTTCGAGCACCAGCCCGAGCGAGTTCGTGACATGGAGCTTGATTTCGCCGGTTACGTTGGGGCCTTCCTGTTCCCCGACCATCGCGTTGGCGGTCACTTCCATGCCGGCGCTGGTCGGTTCCAGCAGTAGTTCGCCTTCCAGCGCGATTCCCTTGAGCTTCGTTTCGCTGGGAACCTTGAGCCGGAAGGGGGAGCCGAGGTCGACGTGCAGGGGTCCCTCGTAGACCAGCAGCGAGCCGAGGTCCACCGAGGCCAGCTTCGCCGAGAGCGTCAGCTTGGAGGGGTCGATTTCGACGTTGCCGCCCTTCTGGGGGGTGATGTCGACGCCGTTGATGCGCACGCGGCCCGAGGAGTCCCAGGTGCTCCCGTGTTTGACAAAGCAACCGGCGTGGGCCGTGAGGACGCTGAAGTGGATGCTGCTCTGCGCGCAGCTGGCCGGAGGGATCCCGGCGCCGTTTTCATTCGTGGGCGGCGGTGGTGGAGGCGTTTCGGCCTTCGGGGCTGGAGGTGGAGCCACGGCGGCGCCCGTGGTGACCTCACCGATGGCGTCGTCGTTCGGCTCGCTGAACCACATGTTCCCTTCGGGCCCCGCGACGATCTGGCTCGCCTCGCCGGGGATTTCGAATTCGCTCACCGTGCCGCTCGGGGTGATGCGGCCGATTGCCCCGTGACCCTCGGTGAACCAGAGGTTGCCGTCGGGTCCGGCCGCGATGTCCACGGGTCCCCCGCCGTTTGGGGAGATCGGGAATTCGGTGATCGTCCCGCTGGGCGTGATCCGCCCGATCGCGTCGCCGAGGTTCTCGGTGAACCAGACGTTGCCGTCGGGGCCGGCGGCGATCGAGTTGGGTATGTGCGGGTCGTCCTCGGTGTCGGCGCTGATTTCGTATGAGCTGACGCCGCCACCCGTGGAGACCCGGCCGATCCGGCTCTTTATGTATTCGCACGGGCCTCCGCAGAAAATCGACGAGGACTCGGTGAACCACAGGCCGCCGTCGGGACCCGTCGTGATCGGTCCGCCCGTATCTTCGTGTTCGCGGAGAGGGAAGCTCGCGACTTCACCCGTCGGCGCGATCTCGTAGATTTCCGACCGCGCGCTGCCATTGCCGTTGATCCCCGTGAACCAGGCGTCGTCGCCCACGCTCGCCAGCTCGCTCCCGGACTGGTCGCCGAGGTGTTCGGACACGATGCCGGGGGGGAGCTTGATTTCCTGGAAGGTGCCGCCCGGTGTCAGCAGGCCGATGAATTCTTCCCCGGATTCCGGGGTGGAGGACTCATGGACCCACAGGTCGCCGTTCTCGGCGAAGGCGAGGCTTTCCGGAAGTCGCGAGCCACCGAGTTGGTGTTCGGCGGTGACAGTGCCATGTGGCGTCACCTGGATGATCTTGTTGTTTTCGTGGGAAAAGACCGACAGCCAGAGGTCGCCTTCTGGGCCGACGGTGATCGGTTCGGCACCTCTGTCCGAGACGGGCAGGGGAAATTCGGTGACGGTTCCCACCGGTGCCGCCACAGCGGGTGCCGCCCACACGAACACAGCGACGAGCAGAGCAAGAGCGCCCGGAACGGTCACGGGGCACGTCCGCGACGCGCGCCCAGAGCCACTCACACTCGCCTGAGCGGCGCGAATCGACCCCCGCATCCAACCCCCCCGTTGCATCAGAGAGCTCACACTACTCCCGGGGTTGCCCATTTGCGTGAAAGCAGCACTCTCGCCTAGGCACTGGAAGAGCGGAGCTAGCTCTGAGCGGACGGCGCGATAGGGCGAACTTGCTGAGGATTTTTCGAACGCGGCTCGGGCTATGCGCCCGGGCGCGTCTGGCCGACTCGCGGCCGTGCTGCGCTTCATCGACCTCTATCGACGACTATTGACGATCGCCAATAGAAATCGACCGCGCCCGGGGACTGAGCGTCACCACTCGTGGTATTACTGTGTAATTGTCGTGATACAATAAGGGATGTGGCTACGAAGTCGGCTCCGTTCAGCATGCGCCTGTCCAAGCGGATGGAGGCGCTTGTCGACGTGGAAGCGAAACGCACAGGTCGCAGCAGGGGGGCGATCGTCGAGGCGCTCGCGGAGGAGGCGCTGCGGATGCGGATGTTCCCGGGGATCGCGTTTCGCGGTGTCGATTGGGAGCGGCGCGCGTGGGTGGTCGGGACCGCGCTCGATGTGTGGCAGATCGTCGACGCCCAACACGACATCGGCTCGATTGAGGGCATGGTTGAGGGCGGCTCGGCCAACGAGCGTCAGATCCGGTTGGCGCTCAGCTACTACGAGCTGTTTGGTGAGGAGATCGACGCGATAATCGCCGATAACCGGCGGCCGATCGAGCAACTCGAAGAGGAATTCCCGTTCATAACCGTCAGCCGTGTCGATCTGTAAACGGGCGCCGAACGCTCTGTGAGGCTGTTCCTCGACGCGCACATCTCGGGCCCACGGATCGCCCGGGCGCTGCGCGAGGCCGGCCACGACGTTCGAGCGGCCGACGAGGAGCGCGAGCTCGACGGTCTCATCGACGAGGAACTGCTGTCGATCGCCGCGACCGAAGAGCGGATCTTCGTCACGTTCGACGTCAAGGACTTCCCCGTGATCGCACGCCGTTGGGCGGAGGGCCGACGAACGCACGCGGGCTGCGCGATCGTGGTCGGCATCGACCACGGCGAGTTCGGCGCGATCCTCGCGACGATCGCTCTTGCCCTGGCCGCCCGCCCCCGGCAGGCGGATTGGAGGGACCTCACGCTGTTCCTCGCCAGGACTCCGCCAGGGTAAGCGACCGGGCCGGGCCTACGCGCGCTGTGGTGCTTGCGCGGAGGCGGGGGTGATGTGCTCGGCCCAGTTTTGAAGGAACGCTTCGGTGGCGGCCACGTCGAGGGGGCGGGCGAACAGGAAGCCCTGTCCGCTGTCGCAGTCCTCGTCTCTGAGCAGCGAGAGCTCGTGCTGTTGCTCGATGCCCTCGGCGAAGGTCTCGATTGAGAGCGCCTTGCCGAGCTGCACGAGCGTGCGGATCAGAGTCTCGCCCTCCTGGTTGTGTTCGAGCCCTGTGATGAAGGACCGGTCGATCTTCAGCGCGTCGACCTGGAAGCGTTGGAGGTGAGCGAGGGATGAGTAGCCGGTGCCGAAATCGTCGATCGCGATGCGTACGCCGAGCTGCTTAATCTGGGTGAGCCGGCGGGCGGTCTCCTCGATGTTGCGCATGAGCGTCGTCTCGGTGATCTCGATCGTGAGTGCGTCTGAGCTCAGGCCGCTGTCGCAGAGTGCGGCCTCGATGTCGGTGAGGATCTGGTCGCTGTCGAGCTGGCGTGCGGAGACGTTCACAGCCATCGCGATCGGATACCCCGCCTGACGCCAGCTGGCGCCCTGAGCGCAGGCCTCTCGCAGGACCCACTTGCCGACCTCTGTGATCAGCCCTGTCTCCTCGAGCAGTGGGATGAAGTCGTTGGGTTGAACGACGCCGCGCAGCGGGTGGCGCCAGCGGATCAGGGCCTCCACTCCGGTGGGCCGCATGTCGCTCAGGTCGAACGTGGGCTGGTAGGCGAGGAAGAACTCGTCCTTCTGGAGGGCTTCGCGGAGGTCCATCTCCAGTTCCATGCGCTTCTGCATCGTCTCCTGCATGCCCGTCTCGAACGTCGCGTAGCGATTCTTGCCGTCCCACTTGGCGCGGTACATCGCGATGTCAGCCTCGCGCAGCAGCTCCTCGGCCGAACCTCCGTCTGTGTGGGCGGAGGCTCCGTCCACGGCCGCGATCCCGATGCTTGCGGCGACGGTCACACGCGTCTGCCTGTCTGCTCCGAGGTTGAACGGCTGTCCGAGCGCATCGAGCAGGCGCTCGGCGATCAGCTCGGGGCCGGCTGCCAGCGAGAGATCCTCGGCGATCACGACGAACTCGTCCCCGCCGAGGCGCCCCACCGCGTCGATATCGCGCACCACCCCCTCGAGCCTGGCGGCGACCGCGCGCAGCAGCTCATCGCCGACTGAGTGACCGAGGGTGTCGTTGATGCTCTTGAAGTTGTCCAGATCGACGAACAGCGCTGCGACGGGCGTTTGGCTGCGACGCGAGCGCGCGAGCATCTGCTCGATGCGATCCAGGATCAGCGTGCGGTTGGGCAGGCCCGTCAACGGGTCGTGCGTGGCCAGGAACGCGAGCTCCTCCCCGCGCCGCGTGAGCTCCTCGTCATTGCGCTGGCGCTCAGCCTCGTAGCACTCGCCCATCTGCACGAGGCTGAACTCGAGACTCAGCTGCAGGATGTTCACGGCTTCGGCGAGCGCCTCGGGTGAGACGTCCAGAAGCGCTGCGCTCTCGCGCAGCACCTCAGCCATGGAGTCGCGCCAGAACAGGCAGCGTCTGATCACCTCGTTCAGCGCCGCCGCGCGGTGAGCTGCCAGCTCGCCGAAGATCTCCCACGTTTCGGTGCCCGCTTTCCGAACCACTGCCAGGTCCTCCCCGGCCATCCACCCGGCTACCGTGATCGTGGAGTTGCGGCTGATCCGTTCAAAGCTGTCCTGAACGAGCGCATCGACCTCGTGGCCCGGCCCTGCGGTCCGCGCGACGGTCAAGCTGAGCACATCCTCAGCCCGCGCTTTCAGCGCCTCGCCGAGACGACGCAGACCCTCTCCCGGCTGCCCCACGTCAGCGGAGGGCGGCACCGGGACCGGTGTCTCATCCTTTCCCCCCACGCTTGAGCGCTGAACTGTCATGGCAAGTCAACTGATCGGCTGTTGGCGCCAGTTCCATAAGCTCGACTCTCCTCACAGTAGACAAGGGTCTGCGCGCCGCGCAGCACCCGTCGCAGCGCCGGTCACTACAGCCCAGGCACGGCGACGGTGGCGAGACCCGCGCTTTAGCGCCGAAGACGGAGATCGCGACGGGGCGACTCGTCGGTCACCTGTCGAGGTACAGCTTGAACCCTTCGCAGACCGGCTCGTAGCCGACGCTGCGATAGAAGCTATGTGCCTCGACGCGCGCGTTGCCGGAGAGAAGCCCAACCTTGTGGCATCCGGTGGCTCGTGCGATGCGCTCGATCT
>DATBZG010000114.1:0-2461 GCA_036513335.1 Solirubrobacteraceae bacterium
CGTCGAGCTGACCGAGAGCGGACGCCGCACACTGATCGACGCAGAGCGCGCGCAGGAAACGATCGAGGACGAGGTCCTGGAGGGACTGAACGCGGAAGATCGCGCGACGCTCTGGCGACTGTTGACCATCGCCCTGACGGCTGCCGAGCATCACACGCCCGAGCGCGAGCTCGTCGCGAGCGCTACTTAGACGCTCTCAGTCGAGCGCGATGATCGCGTCGATCTCGACCTGCGCTCCGCGCGGAAGTGCGGCCACGCCGATCGCAACCCGTGCTGGAGGCTCCTCAGCGAAGAACGAACCGTAGACCTCGTTGACCTCCGCGAAGGCCGCGAGGTCTGTCATGTAGACGGTCATCCGCACCGCCCGCGTCAGATCTGCTCCTGCGGCGTCGCAGACGGCACGCAGGTTCTCCAGGCATCGGTGCGCCTGCTCGCCGGCGCTGTCGCCGACGATCTCCCCCGTTTGGGGGTCCAGTGGAATCTGGCCCGAGCAGAACAGCAGCTGCCCCGCGCGTACGGCGTGGCTGTAGGGCCCGATTGCCGGCGGCGCGCCCCTTGCATCGACGATCTCGCGCTCGAGCCCCATGCACGGGACCCTACCGCGACCAGAGAACCACGCACGCGGAGGGTGATGCAGAGGAGCACCGGCGCGGCGACGCCGTGGCAGGCAATAGATTCCGAAGGATGCAACCTTCCGCACGAGGGCTCGCGGGGAAGTTGCTCGCCGGTGTCAGCGCCTGGCTCTGCGTGCTGGGAGCCTGTGGCGCACTCGCCTCGGCGAGTGCCCAGATCGCGTTCGCGCCGTGCGCGAAGAGCAACGAATTCGCCTGCGGCCACCTCACCGTGCCTCTCGACCCCACTGGCGCGACTCCGGGCACGATCACGCTCGCATTGCGCCGCCACCGCGCGCCCGCGGGAGAAGCGCGCAGCGCGATCATCGCCCTCGCCGGCGGCCCCGGTCAGCCGGCACTGGCGTTCGCCGAAGCCTTCACCGAACTGCTCGGACCGATCGCCGCCACGCGTGATCTGATCGTGTTCGACCAGCGGGGCATCGGCCTGTCGGCCCCTCTGTCCTGTCACGCCTTCGAAGTCCCGAGCCTGTTCCGCTCGCTGGGCGCACTGGTCGAAGCATGCGGCGATCAGCTGGGAGCCGACCGCAGCTTCTACACGACCGCGGACACAGTCGCCGATATCGAGGCGATTCGCCAGGCCGGCGGCTATGAAAAGCTCGTGCTCTACGGAACCTCCTACGGCACGAAGGTCGCCGAGGAGTACGCACAGGAGTATCCGAGCCACGTCGAAGCGCTCGTGCTCGACTCGGTGGTGCCGCCCCATGGCCCCGAAACGCTCAATCGCCCAACGTTCGCGGCAATCCCACGGATCCTGCGTCAGCTGTGCGCCGATCAGGCGTGTGCACACACCACCCCCAACCCGGTCTCCGACCTCGCACGCGTGCTCAAGCGAATGGGACGCGACGGCCTCGGCGGGCGCTACGTCGACGGGCAGGGCAAGTCGCACACGATCCCACTGAGCTCCAACGACCTGCTCGAAATCCTGCTCGCCGGAGACTTCTCAGACCCTCTGCGCGCCGAACTCGTGACGGCCGTCGCTGCCGCAGCACGCGACGACGATGCGCCGCTTGCGCGTCTCGTGGAGACCGCAGGGCACGGCGAAGGCGAACAGGAAGACTTCGACACGCCGCTCTACTACGCGACGACGTGCGAAGAGCAACTGTTCCCATGGAGCCGTGCGGCGAACCCGAAGGCGCGAATCGCACAAGCCACCGCGGCCGCGAAGGCTCTGCCCGCGAGCGTGTTCGCGCCCTTCACGGCCGCTGACGCGATCGAGCTGAGCGATGTCGACGCGTGCGCGCACTGGCCCTACACGACGCCCGCGCCGGAAATCGACGATGCGCCGCTCCCGAACGTGCCCACGCTGATCGTCAGCGGCGCCGACGACCTGCGCACGCCGACGGCGAACGCCCGTGAAGTCGCAGCTGAGATCCCCGACTCCCACCTCTTGGTCGTCCCCTACACGGGCCATTCGGTGCTGACCGAGGAGCAGACCTCTTGCGCGAGCGAAGCGCTGCAGAACCTGTTCGCCGAAAAGCCCATACAGCCATGCCGCACGGCGCCCGCGCCGTCGAGCCTGCGCCCGGCGCCTCTGCCCCCCGAGCGGCTCGGCGCGGTCACGCCGACGAGCGGCTACAACGGCCCATCTGGGCGCACCCTGCACGCCGTGGCGCTCACGCTGCAGGACTTCATCCGCCAGCTGGGGCTCCAGGTGACGCTCAGCGGCTCATCGGAGAGCACGGCACTGACTGCGCTTCGAACCGGCGGCCTTCGCGCCGGCTGGGGCGCGTACAACGACGGCGCCTTTGAGCTGCACAGTTACTCCTACGTGCCTGGCGTGACGGTCTCCGGCTCCATCTCCTCGGCGGCCGTCGATCTGAGCGTCGGCG
>DATBZG010000115.1:0-10421 GCA_036513335.1 Solirubrobacteraceae bacterium
CCCGAACATCTCGCTCGAGGACGCTTGATAGAAGCGTGCCTCGGGGCACACCTCGCGCATCGATTCGAGCATTCGCGTCACTCCGACGCCGCTGAACTCGGCGGTCAGCGTCGGCTGCACCCAGGAGACGGCGACGAACGACATCGCGGCGAGGTTGTAGATCTCCGCCGGTTTGGACGCGCGTAGCGCGTCCACGAGCGAGCGCTGGTCGAGCAGGTCGCCTTGGTGCAGCGTCAGCTGGTCGCGGATGTGCTCGATGCGGTCGAACTTCTCCGTGGAGGCGCGGCGCACCATGCCGTGGACGTCGTAGCCCTTCTCCAGCAGCAGCTCCGCCAGATAAGAGCCGTCCTGGCCGGTGACGCCGGTGATCAGCGCTGAGGGGCGGTCGGGCATTGGCGCGGAAGCCTATCGAGCGCCGGCGATGGGGCTGTCGGCCCGGTCCGCGTCCCGCACGCGGCGAAGCCAGCGCGCGGTCGCCGCGATCCCGTCCTCCAGCTCGATCTTCGCGCTCCAGCCGAGCAGATCGCGGGCCTTCTCCACCGACGGCCAGCGACGCTCCACATCCTGCGGGAACGCGGGCAGCCGGTCAAGCTCCAGTGTCTCTCGGTCCTCGCCGCACGCCTCCCACACGATCCCCGCGAGCTCCGCGACGCTCACCTCGCGTACGGCGGAGATGTTGAAGTCCTCGTTCAGCCCCGCCTCCGAGCTCATCGCCGCGACGATGCCCTCGGCGAGGTCCTCGACGTGGGTCAGCGTGCGCGTCTGCTCGCCCGTGCCGTAGATCTCCAGCGGCCGCTGACCGGCGAGCGTGCGCTCGATCAGGTCCGGCACCACGTGTGCCACACCCGGCTCCGCGTCGGGCAGCTCGCCCGGGCCGTACGCGTTGAACGCGCGACAGATCGTGAACGGCAGGCCGTGCTCGGCGTGCGCGGCGTGGCAGTACATCTCGCCCGTGAGCTTCGAGAAGCCGTATGCGGAGGTGGGGGTGGGGCAGTCCGGGAGGTAGTCCTCGGGCGTGGGAAACAGCTCTGCGCGCTCGAAAACAGCCGCCGAGGAGACGTACACAAAGCGCTCCACCTCAGCGCCCAGCGCAGCGCGAATGACCGCGTTGTAGAGCGCGTTGTTGGCCTCCAGAAGGGCGTGCGGCAGCCTGCGCCGGCCGGCCGTCCCCCCGCCGAGCGCAGCCAGGTGGATCACGTGCGAGCACCCGTACGTGGCGGCGCGCGCGTCGCGCGCCAGGCGCAGGTCCCCAGTGTGGACCTCACAGCCCTCGCGCATCCACTGCGGCGCGGGGCGCCGGTCGGACACCCGCACCTCATACGCGGGGTCGGCGAGCAGGCGCTTGACCACAGCCGCTCCGATCGTGCCGGCGCCGCCGGTGACGAGAACCCGGCTCATCCACCCTCAGGCCCGCGGCCTCGCTCGAGGCGGTGGTGGAGGTACTGGCGCGCGAAGCCGGCCACGAACAGGGGGTTGTAGCGGGCGTAGCGCCGCCACAGCCGTCGCGGCTCGCGCGCGAGGCGGTAGCTCCACTCCAGGCCGTTGCGCTGCATCCACGCCGGCGCCTGCGGCACGAGCCCCGAGTGGAAGTCGAACGCTGCGCCCACGCCCACCAGCATCGGCGCAGACAGGCGCGATCGCATCCTGTGCATCCACTGCTCCTGGCGTGGCTGTCCGGTGCCAACCCAGACGACCGCCGCACCGGAGCGGTTGATCTGCTCGAGCTCGTGTGCATCCTCGGCAGCCGTGAGCGGGCGAAACGGCGGCGAGGAGCGACCGACGATGCGCAGTCCCGGGAAGCGCTCCGTCAGCTTCTGCTCGAGCAGCTCGCTGCCGTGCGGGTGTCGTCCTCCGTACAGGTACATCGGCGTCCCGTCGCGTGCCGCGCGCGCGCAGAACGCGGCCATCAGGTCGGGGCCGTACACGCGCGTGGCGCGCGGGTGCCCGAGCGCGTGCAGCGCCCATACGAGCGGCATGCCGTCGGGCACCGCCAGCGTCGCTGCGAGCACCGCTGCGAGCGTATCCGGTTCCTCCTGCGCGGACATCACCAGGTTGACCGCAGCGGCCGTCACGTACGCGCGCCCCTCGGCCGCGATCGTTGCCTGCATCCAGTCGAGCACCTGCTCGTAGTCGGAGACAGCCAGCGGGATGCCCAGGATCTCCGCGCGCTCGGGCAGGACGGCGGATGGCTCCTGGGAGGGCGTGGAACGCGGGGTGGGGGCGGGCGGCGTGGCGATTGCGTGAAGATACCCGGCCCCGTGGTGCTCGACCTCTCCTTCTGGAAGCGCCGGCGTGTGCTCGTCACCGGCCACACCGGCTTCAAGGGCGCATGGCTGTCGCTGTGGCTGCAGTCGCTCGGCGCCGAGGTGACGGGCATCTCACGCGGAGTGCCGACCAGCCCGTCGCTGTACGAGCTAGCACGCGTTGGCGCAGGCATGCGCGAGCTCACAGCCGACGTGTGCGACGCCGGCGCCGTGCGCGAGGCCGTGCGCGCGGCGCGGCCGGAGCTGGTGCTGCACCTGGCCGCGCAACCGATGGTCAGGCGCTCGCTGCACGACCCCGTTGCGACGTACGCGGTCAACGTGATGGGCACCGCCAACCTCCTGGACGCGGTGCGCACCGACGGTGAGGGTGTCCTCGGTGTGGTGGTGGTCACCTCGGACAAGTGCTACGAGAACGCCGGTGAGCGCGGACAGCGCTTCATCGAGAGCGACCCGCTGGGGGGCTCAGACCCCTACTCGAGCTCCAAGGCGTGCGCGGAGCTCGTCACCGCCGCGTACACGCGTTCGTTCTTCCACGCAGGCGGCGCCCCCGCGGTGGCGTCCGCGCGTGCGGGAAACGTCCTCGGCGGCGGCGACTGGGGCGAGGACAGGCTCGTGCCGGACACCGTGCGCGCGGTCGAAGCCGGCCGACCGCTGCAGGTCCGTAACCCTGGCGCCGTGCGCCCCTGGCAGCACGTCCTCAGCCCGCTCAGCGGCTACCTGCGACTGGCCCAGGAGCTCGCTGTCGACCCCGAGCGCCGGGCCGCGCGCGCGTGGAACTTCGGTCCGCCGGCGGGCGATGAGCAAACAGTCGGCCGAGTGATCGAACTCCTCCAGGACTTGTGGGGGGGAGAGCTCCAGTGGCAGCGCGACGAGCGGGAGAACCCGCCCGAGGCGAGCCATCTGGCACTCGACTCGAGTGCCGCTGAACAGCTGCTCGGGTGGCGTCCCGCGTGGCCGCTACAGGACTCGCTGGAGCTGGTGGTCGACTGGCACCGCGCTCACCGCGACGGGCAGGACATGCGAGCGGTCAGCCTCGAGCAGATCGCACGGCTGCGATCGTAGGGGCGCATGTAGGCACCGGGCGAGGAGATAGTGAGGCCACCCGCACGGGTGCTGATCGGCGATCTGGTCCTCGAGCGGTGGTCTATTGATGATCTCGATTCGTTGTTCGTGGCCATCACCGCCAACCTCGAGCACCTGCGTCCGTGGATGCCCTGGGCGGCGGAGCACACGCGTGAGTCCGTCACAGAGTTCCTGGCCGAAAGCGAGGCCGGGTGGGAGCGTGGGGCACGGTTCGAGTACGCGATCCGTGACCGAGACGAGGCCATGCTGGGCAGTGCGGGCCTGATGGGACGCATCGGCCCGGGCGGCCTGGAGATCGGCTACTGGCTCGATGCGCGACACACCGGCAGGGGCATCGCCACGCTCGCAGCAGCTGCGCTCAGCGAGATGGGGCTGGCGCTGCGCACCGTCGAGCGCGTGGAGATCCACCACGACGAGGCGAACGTCTCCAGCGGCGCGGTACCCAAACGGCTGGGGTTCGTGCAGGTTGCAGCCGTCCAGACACAGTCCCAGGCGAGCGCTGAGAGCGGACGCGATCTGCAGTGGCGCCTGGACGCCGCGCGTCTCGCCGCCGGCCCGGCGCGGGCGCTGCTCGACGAGGCTCGGGCGCCCCGCTAGCGCGTGATCTCGGCCCGCTGACGCTCCCTGACCGCTTTCACGATCTGGCCGTAGTTGCCGCTCACGTCCGCCGGCACGCGCCAGACATCCACGGTGCCGAACAGCGAGACCACGCGCACGTGTAGCGACGGAGCGCCGGGATGGCTCGCGTCCTGGCCGTGGTCGCGCTGGTGGCCGATCAAGGCCAGGCCACCGGTCGTGACGGCGATCTGATCGGGGATGTACACGTCCGCGTTGCCAAAGGCCGCGAACACGTTGACCGTGGAGCGCGATCGCTCGAGCGTCGCTTCACGCAGGTCGAGGTCGAGGTCGCCCAGGACGCTACCCGCCACCACCCAGCGCCGCAGCCGCTGGCGTCCGCGGCGCACGACATGGGAGAGCAGGGCACCGGTGACACGCAGCGAGCGACTCGAGGTGGCCGCTGGGCTCCCGTCCACCGACAGGTTGGGCAGCCCCCTCGCGGCGAGCTCCAGGTCGGCGCGCACGCGTGCGTCATACGCCTGCCCGACGCGCTGCGAGAACTCATCAGTGGAGAGCCGGCCGGCGAGCAGGTGCTCCTTGAGCGAGGCCGCCGCGCGCTCCCGCTCCTCATCGGACACCCGCTCACCCGGATCGCTCACCCCTGAAGCTTGCCACTCTGCCGGTGAGCAGGTGGCCTCAGGCGGGCTGGCGCGGTGCTCGGCGCGCCTCGTAGAGCAGCAGCTGTTCGCCATACGCTTCGCGCACGCCCGCGTGGCTGAGCCCGACCTTCTCGAGCACGCGCCGCGACGCTGAGTGTGCGGGTTTGACGACCGCCACGACATGGTCGATTGCGAGGGCTTCAAACGCGCGGCCCAGGACCGCCGTGGCCGCCTCCGTGGCGAGGCCGCGATTCCACAGCTCCGGGTGCAGGTCATAGCTGAGCTCTATCTCCGGGCCGCGCAGCTCCAGCGGCTGCAGCCCGCAATCGCCGGCGAAGCGTCCCGTCGAGCGCTCCTCCAGCGCCCATAGCGACCAGCCGTGAGCATCCTGATGCGCGATCTGCAGGCGCAACTCCGCGTTCACCTGATCGCGCCTATGCGTACCGATGAAGCGCGCCACGCGCGGGTCGCTGTAGAGCTGCCACAGCGCTTCGAGGTCGTCCTCGCGCAGGGCGCGAACTCGCAGACGCTCTGTCTCGAATGGGAGCAGCGGGTTGGTCGGATCGGGCATCGCTGGAGCCTAGGACCTGGCTGCGTCGCCAGCCGCGCTGCGAGCGACGGATGCCAGAACAGCGCGCTTTGCAGGCATCTTCCCGACCGACCAAATAACAGAATGCTACGGGCGAGCGATATCCATAATCTGCCGCGGGATGAGCCCGCTGAGCCTTCGTCGCTACCGTGCCGAGCGTCTCCTGCGCGAGGAGTTCGAGGCGCTGCGCGGACGTGTGCTGGCGAGCGTGAGGGTGCGGTTGGGGGTCAGCGGTGCGCGCCTGGACCAAGGGGACCTCGAGGCCTGCTACGCCCAGGCCTGGCAAGGCCTCTACGCAGCCGTGCTCGAGGGACAGGAGGTCGCCAATCCGGCCGGGTGGCTCGTGCTCGTCACGTTCCGGCGGGCGATCGAAGAGCTGCGAGGTCAGGGGCGCGCGCATCGCGACGGCATCCTGCGCCCCGCACCGGCGGAGAGCTGGGGCGGCGGCGAGGCGTCAGGGTCGGAGACATACGCGTGTGTCCCTGGCGCCGGGCGCGACCTCGCCGAGGAGCTCGACGACCGCATGCGCCTGCGCCAGCTGTTCGAGGGGCTACAGCGGCGCTTGGATGGACGCGAGCGCGAGGCTGCCACCCTCTGCTACCTGCAGGGGCTCTCCCGCGCGGAGGCCGCCGCGCGCATGGGGGTCAGCGATGCCCGCATGCGCAAGTTGATGGAGGGTCGCGGGCCGGCACGGCCCGGCGTCGCCGGCAAGGTCGGGGCGCTCGTGCAGACGATCCGCGCAGGGGAGTGGTGCGAAGAGCAGGCCTCGCTGATGCGCGCGTTCGCGTACGGCATCCTCGACGCGGACGGTGAGCGCTACCGGCTGGCGATCCTGCACAGCGACCAATGCCCCGCCTGCCGCGCCTACGTCGCCTCGCTGCGCGGTCTCGCGGCGGCGCTGCCACCGGTGCTGCTCCCGTGGGGTCTCGGCGCAGCTGTCCTCACAGGCTTTGGCGAGAGCGTCGGCGCCGGTGGAGCAGGTGGTGCGAGCGCCGCCGGGGGCGGGCTACAGGCGGGAGGCGGGATCGGGGGCGCCACCGCAGCCGCTTCCGGTGTTGCCGGCGCGGGCGGTTCGGCGGGCGGCGGTTGGCTGCTCGGAGCGGGCTCGCTCGGCGGCAAGCTCGCTGTGGGATGCCTGCTCGCGCTTGGAGTCGGCGCCGGCTGCGTGGCGATCGACGGTGAGCACAGCGCGCGTGGCGCGCACCGGCGCCACGCTGCCACGGACACTGCCCGTACGCGCCCGAGCGCCGATAGCCTCGTCGGGTATGCGCCCGCCGAGCCCCTGGCGAGCGCCGCCGGCGCGGGTGTCCGCTCGGCGACGGGGGGCGCAGCCAGCGCAGCGCTGGCACCGAGCGCGCAGGCAAGCCGCGAGTTCGGGCCTGAGCAACCGTCGGCATCAGCGTCCGGCCGCTCCTCCTCCGCTTCAGCACGGCGAGTCAGCATCGCTCGGACGGCCTCCTCCGGTACCGCGCCCGCCGCTTCGCCTGCCGGCGCGAGCGGTCTCCCGCAATCATCGGCGCCGCCCGCCGAGGGGTCATCGACCTCATCCGCGGTCCCCGACTCGAAGGCCGCCGAGCGGGAGTTCTCGCCAGGTTAGGAGTCGAGGGTCGCGCGCAGGCCTGCGAGCGTCCGCGCGAAGGCCGCCGCGGACGGCTTCGCTCTGAGTGGCCAGGCGTAGAGGCCGTATCCGCCTTCCGGGGTGTCGATGCCCTCATACAGGTAGATCGAGGCGAGCCCCCATTCGGCGGCCTGGGTTAGGTACTGCGTGACGTCTGAGGCCTGTTCGGCTTCGCTCACGGCCGCGTTGCCGTCGGTCCCCCTATACGTGGGCTGGCCGACCTCGGTGATGTTCAACGGCGCGTAGATCTGCTCGGTGCGCATGTAGTTGAGCATCCTTGGAACGGTCGCCCAGCCGGACCTGTGAACGCCTGAGCCAAAGCCGTCGGCGCTCATCGGCCCATACGGATGGAAGCTCCACGCGTCGGGCACGTAGCCGAGCGCCTGCACGAGCAGCACGCACCAGCCGCCGCCCCGTTCCCACTGCGACCATTCTCCGTCCGGCAGCGGCGTGTCGGTCCAGGCGTCGGCGATCAGCGTGATCCCATCGCCCGCGAGCGCTTCGTGCGCTGCCGCGTACTGCGCCGCGTATTCCGGGGGCGTGGAGCCGTGGAAGTACACCTCGTTTCCAAGTTCTATTTCCGTGATGCCGAGTTCGCGCATCAGCGGCACGAAGCTCTGCACTCCTGCAGCGACCGCCGCCGGCGCCATTTCAGTCAGGTTCGGGTCGTAGATCACCAGCGGCATGATCCCCTTGCCCACCAGTTCCCTGGCCGCGCTCCAGCTCCCTTCCTGGAGCGGATTCAAGCGCGCATAGCGAACGCCGGTACTATCGCGGATCGTTTCTCCCGCTTCAGGGCCCCAGCCGGTCAACCCGCCATTCAAGCCGACCTTCAACGACTGCGGAGCCTGCAAAGCGGGTCCTCCGGTCCGTGCAGCGCTCGCGGCGGGCCCGCTGAAGGGACCCGGGCTCAGGCACAGCGTTCCGTTGGCCCTGGCTGTCGGCAGCGCGATGCTGCTCCCAGGTATGAGCGTCGTCGAGCACGCCGTCGATGCCGCTGCGCCCGACGTCCCGCCGGCCAGCGCCGCGAGGGTCAGTATGAGTACTGGCAGGCAGCGCTTCATCAGAGGTGACTACCCTGATTCTGACGCGGCGCCGCCGCTCCGGCGCAGGTACGCCTCGTGGCGCCCGGATACTCAGGCGCGCGGGAAGACCTTGCCGAGGCGAAGGAACGCGAGCGGGTTGCCGCGCGGGCGCAGCCTGCCGGTGGCGATCGCGCGAGCCGGGTCCAGGCGTTCGCCGACGATGTCCACCCAGTCCTGGTAGGCGATGCGAAGACGCAGATCCGGCCTGGGAGCCTCTCCCTGCTCGACCGTGCTCGAGCCGTTGTTCACGGTCAGATGCCACGTTGGCACATCCGCGTCGGTGAACTCCCATTGGAAGGTCATCGGCCGAGTGAGCCCGTGGTTGGGGTTCACCTGGCGGCGGATCGTGTCGAACAGCAGCTCCTGTGTCTCTGTGTCGCGTCGCGTCGGCCCTTCGCGCACGCCGAGCACGCCGGCCTGGGCGAGCGCGCGCCCGCGCTGGGAGAGCTCCAGTGGCGAGAGGCCCGGCGGCAGCAGCGCCGGACCCGGCAGCGTGTCGATCGCGAGGCCTGCCGAGCGCAGCTTGGTGGTCATCGAGGTGAGGCCTTCCACGCCGACCTCGTCGTAGGTCGCATCGAAGACGGTTATGTAGCGTTCATCCCAGTTGGGCGGCATCAGCACCTGGGCGGTATAGCGCGTGACGTCGCGCAGGATCGCGGCGACCGCCTTTGGCACCCCGACGGGGTCTTCGCGGTTGAGGTCCGACAGGAGCTTCACGCCGAAGCCGATGTGGCGCTGCTCGTCGGAGGCGATGTTGGCCATTCCCTGGCGGAAGGCCGGCAGCTGGTCTCGCTTCTCCAAGTAGCCGCAGATGAAGTGCTGGCCAGGCTGGGCGAGGGCCGCCTCCACGACGATGTGGTAGAGCGTGACCGCCGCGGCGAGTTTCGCGGGGGAGTGATCGCCGCGTAGTTCCTGCGCCATCAGGTCGAGGCGGTCGAAGATCTTGCGAAATCCGGAGGTGAGTTGGGGCTTGATCGCCTGCAGGCCACTGGCCATGGTGCCGTCGCCGATGCCGCAGACCTCCTGCATGAAGCGCTTGAAGAATACAGCGTGGCGCGCCTCGTCGACTTGCTGGGTGGTGAGGAAGTACTTCTGCTCCTCGAGCGGGGCCGCGTCGATGTAGGGGGACAGGTTGTCGGCGACCGCGTCCTCGCCCCAGAAGAACAGACAGTAGTTCCACACCGCCGCGGTGCGCTCGAACTCGGTGAAGTCCTCGCGCCACTGGCGGGCGTCCTCGGTGAAATCGAGCTCCATCGCGGACCAGTTGGCGCGCTCCCAGCGCGAGTAGAGGTCTTCGTAGGAGATCGCGTCGGCCGGCAGGCTCGCCACGCCGGCGTCGGGCGTCTTCGGGCTCGTCGCGGTAGCCATCGGTGCCGCTCCTCTCATCCAGTGATCCGAATCGGATAACGGACATTATCGAAATAACGGCCGCTCCGTCAACTAGACTGCCGCGGATGGAAGTTGCCGCCGGGGAGCAGCAGGAGCAGACAGGCCAGGCCGAGGCCCGGGCGCAGCGGCTGACGCGCGAGCAGAGTCGGGCGAACACGCGCGACCGCCTGCTGGCGGCCGCGCGCGGTGTCTTCGCTCGCAGCGGCTTTCACGGCGCGTCCGTCGAGGAGATCGCCTCCGAGGCGGGCTTCTCGACCGGTGCTCTGTACTCGAACTTCGACGGCAAGGAGGACCTGTTCCTGGCTCTGATGGAGCGCGAGATAGAGGAGCACGCCCGCGAGATAGAGGACGCCGTACGCGAACGGTCATCGATCAGCGAGCGCGCGACGGGTGGCGCGCGGCGCTGGATGACGCTGATCGAGCGCGAGCCGGAGCTGTTGCTGCTGTTCATGGAGTTCTGGGCCTACGGCGTGCGCGACCCTCAGGTACGGGAGAAGGTGGCCGCGCGGTTTGCCCAGATGCGCCTGGTGCTGACCCGTCTGATCGCCGACGGCGTGCGCGAGTTCGACCTCGAGCTGGCGATCCCCGCCGAGCAGCTGGCGGTGGCGATCGACGCGCTGGCCGACGGCATCGCGCGCCAGAAGCTGGCGGACCCCGAAGCTGTTCCCGACGAGCTCATGGGCAGGGTGCTGTCGCTGCTGTTCGCCGCCGTCACGCGTCCAGCGGGAGGCACAGACACGCGTAGTGCAGCGTGAACGCCCGCCGCGCGAGGGCGGGCGCGAGTCGATGAGTGGCGCTGCGCACGGCCCACTTGGCGGTGCCCGTCGCGCGCGCGGCGCGCGTGGTGGCGAAGAAGCGGTGAACCTGCGCCGGCAGCGGATCCTCGAGCTCGGCGGCGACCCGCAGGCCGGCGCGCTCGGCGATCTCATGCACCGCTGAGCGGTCCAGGCGCTGCAGATGACCGACCTCTGCAGCGTGCTCTCGCTTGCCGGCGCGTCGCGCCGACCAGTTGGCCTCGAGCGGCACCTCGACCACGACGGCCCTGCACGCGCGAGCCACCTCCGCGAGCAGCGCGGCTGGATCGGGGACGTGCTCGAGCACGTGCGAGAGCACGCCGAGCTCGTATGCGCCGTCCTCGGCGGGCAGGCGCAGGCCGTCATAGAGCTCCACCGAGGA
>DATBZG010000116.1:0-3298 GCA_036513335.1 Solirubrobacteraceae bacterium
CTACGCGGAGAACCTGCTTGCGTGCGGCGAGGGCCGCGAGGACGAGGTGGCGGTGCTGCACTGCTCGGAGCTGCGTGAGCTCGCGCAGATCACACGCGGCGAGCTGGCCGCGCAGGTAGCTGCTGTGGCTGGCGGCCTCCGTGCCCTCGGCGTGACGCGCGGCGACCGCGTGGTGGCCTACATGCCGAACATCCCTGAGACGCTGGTCGCGTTCCTGGCGACGGCCAGCATCGGTGCGATCTGGTCGAGCGCGGCGCCGGAGTTCGGCGCGCGCAGCGTGATCGACCGCTTCGCGCAGATCGAGCCGAAGATGCTGCTGGCCGTGGACGGCTACCGCCACGGTGGCAAGGACTTCGACCGCACTGACAACGTCCGGCGGATGCTCGCGGAGATGCCCACAGTCGAGCATCTGGTGATGCTGCCCTACCTGGCGCCGGACGGCTTTGATGAGGCCGCCGTCGGCGGCGGAGGCGTTCGCAGCGTCCTCACCTGGGATCAGCTGCTGGCCCTTGGCGACGGCACTGAGCTGGCGTTCGAGCAGGTGCCGTTCGATCATCCCCTGTGGGTGCTCTACTCATCGGGCACGACGGGCCTGCCGAAGGCGATCGTGCAGGGCCACGGCGGGATTCTCGTGGAGCAGCTGAAGAAGCGTCTGCATCTGGATCTGCGTGATGGCGACCGCATGTTCTGGTTTACGACGACGGGCTGGATGATGTGGAACTTCCTGGTGGGCTGCCTGCTGAGTGACGCGGCGATCGTGCTCTATGACGGCAGCCCCGGGCACCCGGACCTGGGCTTCCTGTGGGGTCTTGCCGAGCGCGCGCGGATCACGTGCATGGGCGTGAGCCCGGGCCTTCTGGCGAGCTGCGAGAAGGCAGGGATCGAGCCGGGTCGCGACTACGACCTGAGCGCGCTGCGCGCGATCGGCGCGACGGGCTCGCCGATGGCGCCGGAGAGCTTTCGCTGGGTGTATGAGCACGTGAAGGACGACGTGTGGCTGTTCTCCACGAGCGGCGGCACGGACGTGTGCACGGCGTTCGTCGCCGGCTGCCCGCTGTTGCCGGTGTACGAAGGTGAACTGCAGTGCCGCGCGCTCGCCTGCGCGGTGCAGGCGTGGGACGAGGACGGCCGCAGCGTGGAGGACGAGGTGGGGGAGCTGGTGATCGTCGAGCCGATGCCCTCGATGCCACTGTTCCTGTGGGGCGACGACGATGGGTCACGGCTGCATGAGAGCTACTTCGCGATGTACGCGGGCGTGTGGCGCCACGGCGACTGGGTGCGGATCACCCCGCGCGGCGGCGCGGTGATCTACGGTCGCTCGGACTCCACGATCAACCGTCAGGGCGTGCGCATGGGCACGGCTGAGATCTACCGCGCTGCGACGGCGGTGCCGGCGGTGCTGGACGCGCTGGTCGTGGACGTGACGCGCCCTGCGCAGAGCGGAGGGGGGGAGGGAGGTATAGATGCCCACCCACCCGAGCTGTGGATGATCATGTTCGTGGTGCTGCGAGAAGGCGTGGAGCTGGATGACGAGCTGGCGTCACAGATCAAGCGGCGCATCCGCGAGGACTGCTCGCCGCGCCACGTCCCCAACGAGATCCGGCAGATCGCTGAGGTCCCACGCACGCTGTCGGGCAAGGTGCTGGAGGTGCCGGTGAAGCGCATCCTCATGGGCACCCCGCCCGAGCAGGCCGCGAGCGTGGAGTCGCTCGCCAACCCGCGCTCGCTGGATTACTTCGTGGAGTTGGCGGGCGAGTTCTACCCAGAGGCGGCGTAGCCGGTGAGCTCGACGACGAGCGGCGCGCCCTCCTGGAACCAGCCGCGTGTCAGGTCCTCGATCTTCGAGCGTGTTGGACGCCCTTTACGCCAGTTCGTGCAGGCAAGGTAGTCGACGGGGCCCACCGCGCCGGTGTAGGCAGCCAGCGCTCTTTCGAGCTCGTGCGGATCGGTGAGCTCCCGCGCCCGCCCAGCGAAAGCCCCTCCGCGAATCCGCAGGGTGACGCGTGGATCGGCGCGGATGTTCCGGAACCACCCCACCTGCGTGCCGGCGATCGACACGATGTACACCTGCTCGCCGCACCTGATCGCGCGGATGCATTTGCGCCGTTGCCTGCCGCTCCGGCAACCGGTCGTGGTGAGCACGCCGTAACCCCGCGGCGGCGCGATGCTGAACCAGGGACGTTGCAGCGCGCTGAGGAGCTGCCCGCCGTGCAGCTCGAGACCGAGCAACGACAGATGCCGCTCGCGAATGAACGGGTTCAGGCGCCGTTCGCGAGGGTAGAGCGAGGGTTCGTAGCGAGATGCGCGACCGCTCATGGGGTAGAGGTCCCAGCTAGCATCGCGCCTCTCGAATAGTTCGACACGAACGATACACACCATACCGTAGTGCAGCGGTGGCGCGCGCGTCAAGCGCTATACCGCGGGCGCGCCACCTGCCAGCCGTGGCGCTACAGCCCCAGCGAACGCCCGACGATCTCCTTCATGATCTCGTTGGCGCCGCCGTAGATGCGCGTCACGCGCGCGTCGGCGTAGGCGCGGGCGATCGGGTACTCGAGCATGTAGCCGTAACCGCCGAACAGCTGCAGGCAGCGGTCGACGACACGGCCCTGCAGCTCCGTGCACCACGCCTTCGCGGTGGCGGCGTCCTCGGCGGTCAGCTCACCGGTGTTCAGCGCGAGCGCGCAGTGGTCGACGTACACGCGCGCGATCTGCGTTTCGCCGTGCAGCTCGGCTAGCGTGAAGCGAGTGTTCTGGAAGGAGCCGATCGTCTGCCCGAACGCCTTGCGCTCGCGCACGTACTCGAGCGTCCAGCCGAGCGCCGCCTCCGCCGCGGCGACCGCGCCGGCCGCGATCGCCAGGCGCTCCTGGGGCAGGTTGGAGACGAGGTAGCGAAAGCCCTCGCCCTCGACGCCCAGCAGGTTCTCGACGGGCACGCGCACGTCAGTGAACGACAGCTCGGCCGTGTCCTGCGCGTGCTGGCCGATCTTCTCCAGGTTGCGCCCGCGCTGGAAGCCCTCCATGCCGCGCTCGACGACGAGCAGGCTGATCCCCCTGTGGCGCTCCGACGGATCCGTCTTCGCGGCCACGATCACGAGATCGCAGTTGATGCCGTTGGTGATGAACGTCTTCGAGCCGTTCACCACGTAGTCATCGCCCCCGCGCTTTGCAGTGGTGGACATCGCAGCGAGGTCCGAGCCGATCCCGGGCTCGGTCATCGCGATCGCAGCGATCAGCTCGCCACGGGCGACGCCGGCGAGCCAACGTCCGCGTTGCTCCTCGTTGCAGTAGGTGAGGAAGT
>DATBZG010000117.1:0-2891 GCA_036513335.1 Solirubrobacteraceae bacterium
GCAGCCTCGAGGCGGGAATCGGTCACCAAGGCGAAGTTGCGCAGGCGAGAAGCCGAGAGGGAAAGTCGCAATGCTGAACGCGCTCAGCGCGAAGCGCGTCGCGCACGATCCCGCGAAGGCGCCTGAGTCGATCCTCGCGAGGAACGGCCGAGCGCCGGCCCGTACACTCAGGCGATGGCCCTGATCCACACTTGCTACCGCATCACCGATATCGACCGCTCGGTGGCCTTCTACGAGGCGCTCGGCTTCCAGGAGGTCGGTCGCCTTCCGATCAAAGACGAGGCGGTCAACGTATTCATGAACCAGCCAGGCGACGGCGACATGCCACGCTTGGAGCTGACCTATAACTACGGCGTCGACTCATATGAGATCGGTACCGGCTACGGCCACATCGCTATCACCGCGGGTGACCTCGACGGCACGCTCGCGCGCTTGGCCGAGCAGGGGATCCAGCCCGAGAAGCCGCCCTACTCGGTGCGCGAGGGCGGTTCGCGGCTTTGCTTCGTCAGGGATCCGGATGGGTATCGAATTGAGATAATCGAGCAGGCGTAGCCGCCTGGTTCGCGGCCCGTTTTTTTGGACGCGAGACCTGACGTTCGGGTACGGTCAGGCTCCACGCGGCGCCATCGATACGGTATGCTGGCATACGTGGTACGCACGACGGTGAAGATCTCCGAGGAGCTCGACGAGCGGCTGCGGCACGAGGCGAAACGTCGCGGCATCACCATCTCAGACGTCACGCGCTCGGCACTCGAAGCCCACCTACGAGCCGGACGCCGCCAACTGCGAGCCGCTGCCGCCGGCCACAGCGGCAACGCCGACATCTCAGAGCGAATCGAGCAAATCATCAGCGCGGAGCTGAGCGATAGCGCTGATCGTTGACGCCGGGCCGCTCTACGCCTACGTGGACGGCGACGACGCTCATCACGAGGCGTGCCTCGAGTTGCTGGAGACTCATCCCGGCCCCCTGATCGTCCCGACCCTCGTCATCGCCGAGGTCGTGTACCTGATCGCAAGTCGTCTCGGTTGGCAGGCCGAGACTCGATTCCTCGGCGACCTCGCGGCCGGCGAGATGAGCCTCGAGCCGGTCGACCGCAAGGACACCCTGCGAATCGCAGAGTTGGTCGCGCGATACCACGACCTTCCCCTTGGCACCGTCGACGCATCAGTCATCGCCGCCGCCGAGCGCCTTGGCGTGACCGAAGTGGCAACACTCGATCTCCGCCATTTCACCGTGGTACGCCCGCACCACGTTGAGGCGTTCAACCTCCTCCCAGGCCGCGCCTAGTATCGGATCGAGCACCCTCCTAATGACCGCCACCACCACATCCGCGCCGACTGCCCACGGCAACCACCGCTGGGATTACGTGTTCGCGGCGCTGTATGACCGGGCCATGCGCCGTGGCGAGCAGCGCAGCATGGGTAGACGCCGTGGCGAGCTCGTCGCGCATGCCCACGGCCGCACACTTGAGATCGGCGCGGGCACGGGCACCAACATCCCCTACTACCCAGACGGCCTGGAGGAGCTGATGCTCGCCGAGCCGTTCGAGCCGATGCGCCGCCAGCTGGAGCGCAAGCTCTCAGAGAGCGGCCGCTCGGCGCACACGCTGAGCGCGTCGGCGGAAGCGATCCCGCTGGAGGATGGGTCGGTGGACACGGTCGTCTCGACGCTGGTGCTGTGCACAGTCGACTCGCCGGATCTCGCGCTGGGCGAGATTGCACGCGTTCTGCGCGACGGCGGACAGCTCCTGTTCATCGAGCACGTCCGTTCGCACTCCCCGCGCGTGGCCCGCTGGCAGGATCGCCTGGAAACCCCGTGGCGACACTTCGGCGCGGGATGTCGCTGCAATCGCGACACGGTCGCCTCCATCGCTTCAGCTGGCTTCGTCACCGAGTACGAGGACGCGCACTGGAAGGCCGTGCCGCCGATCGTCGCGCCGCTTGTCTTCGGACGTGCCGTCAAGGTGTCAACAAGATAGTTGGTCGCTTGAGCAACCAGGAGCATGTGCTACATTGCGACGCACAATGGCTGTCATGCGTCCCAAATCGGCATCTAAGACTGTTGGCGTCCGTGAGCTGCGACAGAACCTGAGTCGCTACTTGGAGCGCGTCAAGGAGGGCGAGACGTTGACGGTCACGGAGCGAGGACGCGAGGTCGCTCGGCTTGTGCCCTCGCGCCCAGATATCGATCCTTACTACGTTGAACTGGCCGAGAAGTACGGCGCGACCATCCCCACGAAAGATCTGGTGGAGACGATCGCGAACCTCCCGCCGCTGGCGAATCCCGCGCCGCGCGGCACAACAGACGCCATCCTCGCTGAAGATCGCCGCGAGCGGCTCTGAAAGACAGTGAAGGCGGTATACGTCGACACCAGTGCGCTCGGGCGCGTGCTGCTGGACGAGCCCGACAGGCAGGCGATACAACGCGATCTCGCGAAGTTCGGTCAGCATGTCGCCAGCCGCCTCTTGCGCGTCGAGCTGCGACGCGTCGGCCTGCGCCGCGGGCTGCTCGACCGCGCGAGCGCCTTGATCGCGGATATATCACTGATTCCCATCGACGACCGAATTCTGGATAGCACCGAGACGCTCGCTCCTGCGACGGTGGGGACGCTGGACGCGATCCACCTCGCCACGGCGGTCGGCCTGCTCGAGGAAGGCAGGTTGGACGCACTGATGACCTACGACAAGCAGCTTGCGATCGGCGCTCGCGAGCACGGCCTCGAAGTCCTGACTCCGAGCTGACCCTCGAGCGCGGCGTCAGCTACGCACGCTCGCTGCCCGCCAAGGGCTGAGCGCGGCCCGCCCGCCTGGCTCACATCTCATCGCGCACCGTCGCGAGCGCGGCGCTCATCCGCACCAGCCCGTCGAGCATCGCGTCGGCTGCCTTCTCC
>DATBZG010000118.1:0-25324 GCA_036513335.1 Solirubrobacteraceae bacterium
ACGAGGATCGCGTGTCTGCGCGAAACGGATGTCTCGTCGAGTCGAAGCTCCGCGCTCAGACCCCGACCGATGTGCATCGCCTCACCCGTGAGCGGGATCACGAGCGTGCGCTCAGGCCCTCGGACTTCGATGTAGCGTCCCGGCTCGAGGTGATCGAGCGGTACGGCCCGATGGCGGACCGTCTCATCCACGCATGCCGTCGCGTCAAAGCGCTCCGTGATCCCGTCTGTCGCGGGACGGATGAGGGTCTCTGAGGTCATGCGACCAGCAAATCGCATGCTGATCAGGCGAACCTCAATCCTCGTGAAGAAATAGCGAAAGACAGTTCGACGCAGGCGCTGCTGGACAGCGCTTGCCGTGCGCGAGCCCTCGTACTGGGGCTAGACGCCCGTGCCGCCCGCCTGCCCCTCGGCCTTACGACGCGCCATCCGCTTCGTGCTCAGCCAACCCCAACCGCCGACTGCCGCGACGGGGACGACGTACATCATCGAGATGTACCAATGCATCAGGCAGGCCAGCGGCGCCATTGCCGGCAATCTAGCAACCCGTGACCAGCGGCCGCGGAGCGCGAAACCGCCTACCAGGCCTCGCTTGGGGCACCGTCGACGTCCTCCGCGCCGGCTCCTGGGCCGCGAATCGCCTGGCCGGCACGCCGCCTACGCACGTAGACGACGAATGCGAGACCCGCGAGGACGATCACGATGCCGAGGATGATGATCGCGAGCGGCGCCTTGGAGCTCTCAGGCGTCCAGAACAGCTGCCCGGAGATCGCCCCCTTGGAGCTGCCCACTTCGATCGGCACCTTCCAGCCGAAGATCAGCGTCCGCGTCGTCTTGTTCTTGACGCTCGCCGGCGGGACCGGCGACATCCAGTGGATGCGGTGGTCGTGCCATTCGAACTCGCCCGTGCGATCGACCACTTCCCACTTCGGCGGCGCGCTCGAGCTGGCGATCGCCGGCACCGTCACCTGGGCGTAGAAGTTCGTGTTCAGATAGGTGGCCGGCGCGCGCACGTTCTGCTCGGCGGTGCCGTTGGCCAGCACCCGCGCGTACGGTTCGCCTTCATAGCCATAGATCGTGACCGTCTTGCCGGTGTGGTTGCGCAGCAGCAGGCGATCGGCGAACTCGAGCACTTCCACGCTCAATCCCGGGACGCTCGGCGAGACGCCTGTGATGTTCGAGCGGTAGTCGTAGCTGGAGCCCTGGTCGTTGATCGGGTTCGAGCTCTCCTTGGAGAGTGTCGAGCTCGTGCCGGCCCACGCAGTACCCGCGAGCAGCGCCGAGAGAAGCGCTGCGAGGTGCAGCGAGCCGATGATCACACGCCAGCGGGCCATCCGCGCGAAACCGTAGCGCAGGCGATCTGCGCTCACCGCCGCCTCACGTCCCCACGGCGGAGAGCAGCCACAGGCCGAAGCTCGTGAACGCAACCATCACCGCAAGCATCCAGTACTGGCTGCGCACCGCCTCTTCCGGGTCCTTGTAGAGCACCAGCGCGCGGTCGTGCGCGAGCGCCAGCCCGCCGATGTGGCCGCTGACGAGAGCGACGACCTGCACGTACCAGATCGCCGCATAGGAGATCAGGTGGTAGTCGATCTGGAAGTTGCTCGTCCCGAATATGTTCGCGCCGTTGCCGAGGGGGTCCGAGGCGAGATACACCATCGCCTGGCTCTGCCACAGAAGCAGCGAGAAGTAGTGGGCGAGCACGTATGCAAAGGCGATCGGCACGAGCGTGTGCACGAACGTGCGCGTCAGCGTGTGCGTGTCGTAGCGATCGGTGACTTTGCGCACACCGAGGATCCCGACCCTGTAGACGGCGCCGATCAAGAGAATGCAAAACACCAGCCCAACCGAGTAGGCCAGCTCCTGGGCGGGCGTCGGGTGCAAGCCGAGCGTTTCGAACAGGCTCTGCAGGTTTGGCTCGTTGTTGCGCCAGATGCCGCCGTTTGAGAAGCCGTCGAAGGTCGTCGTGCCGATCTGCGCGCATATGAACGCGACCGTGGCCGTCTGGATCTTCAGCTCGGTCACGCCGCTGAGCGGCCGGCGCAGATAGACGACACCGTCGTCGCGGCGCACGAGCGCCGAGAGCTTGGAGATCAGGTGGAAGTAAACCGAGAACCCGTCCGCCTGCGAGGTCCACTGCTCGATCCCGAACAGCGCCATCCCCGCGAGCATCACCACGAAGTAGCCGACCGACAGGGCCGCCAGCGTCGACGGATTGTCTTTTTCCACGTAGATCAACTCGAGCCACGCGAAGCCCACGATCCCCGCGAGCGCGGGCCACAGGCCGAGCCACTGCGGATAGGCCAGCGGCGGCTTTCTCTCGCCGCCACCGCGTGCAAGCCGCAGCAGCGCGCCGAGCACGCGTGCACATGCCCGCCACGGATTCAGCGCGCGAAACACATCACCGAAGAGCACGCTCGCGACCGGGATCGCGACCCAGAAGATCACGTAGATGAACGTCACGGAGAAGTTCGCCTCGGTGACCTGCGCGCCGTCAAAGCCGCTGTACACCACGAGCGCGAACAGGGCCACACCCACGAGTCCCGCCAGCCATTCAACGACCGCCGGCACGCGGAACAGCCGGCGCAGGCGTGGTTCCTGGAGCTGCGGTCTCCTCCACATCGTCGAGAGCGCCACGAAGGAGACGACCAGCACGATCGCCGCCGTCCAGCTGAACAGCCACACCGGGATCGGCAGGTCGGCCTTGCCGACGATCCCGTGCGCGAGCGCGTTCGCCGGCAGCGCGAGGGCCACGACGGCCAGGCCAGCAAGCAGTAACGGCAGCAGGCGACGGGCCGGTGCTCTCATGCCAGCGGCAGTCTATGCAAGCACCTGGTTGCGGCTCGCCGATTCTGGCGCGCTCGCGTACGCTGACGCGGATGCTCACCCCTCCCCTCGCCGTCTCCACCGAGACATCGGCCGTCGCTCAGACCGCGGTGCTGGCGATCGTGGGTCTGCTCTACGCCCGGCGCACGCACACCCTCTCCAAGGGAGAGGGTCGGGTTTCCAGCGCTCGCCAGGTCTCCTTCTACGGCGGCCTCGCCCTCGCGGCGGGCGCGCTCGCCGGCCTCGGGCCGACAGCTCAGCACCTGCTGTGGGTGCATATGCTCCAGACGATCGCGCTCGGCGACCTCGCCGCGCTGTTGATCGTGCTCGGCCTCACCACCCCGGTGCTCGAGCCGTTGCTGCGCATGCCGCTACTCGGGCGCCTGCCTGCGTTGACACACCCCGCCGTCGCCTTCCCGCTGTGGCTGCTCGACCTCTACGCCTGGCACCTGCGCGTGCTCTTTCAGGCCGCTATGCACCACAGCAGCCTGCAGGTACTGGAGCACGCGATGTTCCTCGTGCTGGGGATCAACATGTGGATGTGCCTGTTCGGCCCGCTACCAAAGCCGGGCTGGTTTGGCAACGGAGCCAAGCTCGGCTACGTGCTTGCCGTGCGCCTCACGGGCGCGACCCTCGCGAACATCTTCCTGTGGTCTGGAACGATCTTTTACCCCTACTACCTGACGGGCGAGGCTCGCTTTCACATCTCTCCGATCGCCGATCAGAACATCGCCGGGGCGATCATGCTGGGCGAGGAGGCGATCCTCACCGTGTGCCTGCTCTACTGGCTCTTCAAGCACGCCGCCGGCGAGGCTCGGGAGCGGGCCGAGCAGCCGGTCTTCGCGATGCAGCCGCGGGCGCCCGAACGCGGGTAGGCGACCCCGGAGAGTCTCAGCCGCCCGCGACCGCGGGCAGGATCGTCAGCTCGGCGCCGTCGAGGACGGGGGTCGCCAGGCCGTCGAGAAAGCGGATGTCTTCGCCCGCCAGATACACGTTGACGAAGCGGCGCAGGCCCCCATCGTCGTCGGCGATGCGACCGCGAAGCTCCTCATGCAGCGCGAACAGGCCGTCCAGCACCTCCTGCACGGTGGCCCCGTCAATCTGCGCCTGGGCCTCGCCGCCGGCCGCCGCGCGCAACTGCGTGGGGATCTTCACGACGACAGACATCAGACCGCAACCGCAGCCGGCACACCGGCCTCGAACGCCTCGACCGTCGGCTCGATCGTCGAGGTCTCAAACGTCCCGCGCACCGCGTCCAGCGTCTTCAGGCCCTCGCCGGTGATCACCAGCACGACGCGCTCGTCCCGGTCGATCTCACCACGCGCTGCCAGCTTCGCGAGCACCGCGGTCGTGACACCCCCAGCGGTCTCCGTGAAGACACCGGTCGTCTCCGCCAGCAGCTTGATGCCGGCGCGGATCTCATCGTCGCTGACCGCATCCACCGAGCCGCCCGTGGAGCGCGCCAGATCCAGCGCGTAAGGCCCGTCGGCGGGGTTGCCGATCGCAAGCGACTTGGCGATCGTGTTGGGCTTCACCGGACGGCAGACGTCGTGGCCGGCCGAGAACGCGCTCGCCACCGGTGAGCAGCCCTCCGCCTGCGCCCCGTTCATGCGCGGCAACTCGCCCTCCAGAAGACCCAGCTCGCGCCATTCCTGAAAGCCCCTGGCGATTTTCGTGAACAACGAGCCGGAGGCGATCGGGACCACGCAGCGGTCGGGAAGCTCCCAGCCGAGCTGCTCGGCGATCTCGAACGCGAGCGTCTTCGAGCCCTCTGCGTAGTAGGGGCGCAGGTTGATGTTCACGAACGCCCAGTCGCGCTCGGCGCTCAGCTCCGTGCACAGGCGGTTGACGTCGTCGTAGTTTCCGTTTACGCCCACCAGCCGGGTGCCGTAGACACCCGTGGCGAGCACCTTCTGCTCCTCCAGGTTGGAGGGGATGAAGACATACGAGTCAAGGCCCAGCGCCGCTGCGTGGGCGGCCACCGAGTTGGCGAGGTTGCCCGTCGAGGCGCACGCGATCGTCTCGAAGCCCAGCTCACGCGCACGCGTCACAGCCACCGAGACGACGCGATCCTTGAAGGAGTGCGTCGGGTTGGCGGCGTCGTTCTTGACCCACACCTCGCGCAGGCCCAGGCGCTCGGCCAGCCGGTCGGCGCGGATCAGCGGCGTGCAGCCCGCCGGCAGGCAGAGGCGAGTTGAGCCTCCCCCGCCTGAGGGGCCGAGCGGGCCGCCCGGGGCACCGCGGCCGTAGGCCGTGGTCGGCAGGAAGTCGGCGTAGCGCCAGATGTTCTGGGGTCCGCCCTGGATACGCCGACGCAGCTCCGCCACGTCGAGCGTCGCGCGATCGTGCTCGTAGGCCACCTCGAGCGGCCCGAAGCACTTGTCGCAGACGTAGAGCGCCTCCAGCGGATACTCCGCCTTGCACTCCTTGCACTGAAGATGACTGACAGCCATTTGGGCTCCTTCGCGTTAACCTTCGCCTTGTCACGTGTGGCGAAGAGCGCGAAGCCCGGCCACACATCACCTGGAATTGGCACCTTCCCGCCTGTGACATTGGCGGTGGTTGCCGGGGTTTCGCAGGGCCAGGCCCTCCACCCCTCTCGATGTGTCCATCTGTGCTGGGAAGTCTAGCAATCGTATCGGCGAACGCAAGCCTGATCGTGAGCCGTGCTGGACGCCCGTCCAAGACCGAAGCTCGAGGGTAACGCGCGACGATCAGCGGTGTAGGGCCTAGCGGTGAGCGCCTCCACGTCCGAGAACGATCAGCTGTCCAGCGCCGGCCGGAGGACCGTCGAGGATGACCGGGGCGCGGCGGAGCTCGACGCGCCCTTCCGCTTCGCCAACCCAGCCAGCAAGCGGCGCATGCTGCTCATCGTCAACCCGTACGCCACGACCGTCTCCGACCGCCTGCGCAACCTCGTCGTGTACGCGCTTCAGGGGCGCTTCGAGGTCGACGCCGTGGACACCGAGGCCCGCGGCCATGCCACAGAGCTCTGCCGCGAGGCCGCCCACGAGGGCTATGACATCGTCGTCGCCTTCGGCGGCGACGGGACTGTCAACGAAGCCGCCAACGGATTGATTGCATCTCCCGCCCACCCCTCCCCCACGCCACTCTGCTGCCTGCCCGGTGGCTCGGCGAACGTGTTCGCCAAGATGCTCGGCATGCCCGGCGATGTCGTCGATGCCACCGAGCACCTGCTTGCGATGGCCGATGACTGGCGTCCGCGCAAGGTCGATCTGGGCGTCGTGAACGGCCGCTGCTTCACGTTCAACTCGGGCCTCGGTCTCGACGCGAGCGTCGTCGAGCGCGTCGACGCGAACCCGCGCATGAAGGCTCGTCTCGGGCCCTACTTCTTCACGTGGGTGGCCGTCAGCACCCTCTTTCGCCGCTACCTGCTGAGGCCTCCGCGCCTTCGGGTGCAGGCCGCAGGTGGCGAGACGCTCGACGGCGTCACCGCAATCATCCAGAACGGCTCGCCGTTCACCTACTTCCAGAACCGCCCGATCGAGATCGCCGAGAACGCCGCGCTGGACTCCGGCGTACTCGTCGGCGGCGTGTTGCACAGCGCGTCGCTGCTCGCGATGCCCTCGATCGCCTGGCGCGCTGTATCCCCGCGCGCGCGGGTCCCCGGCAACCGCCAAGTGACCGGGCTTCAGGATCTGAGCGAGCTGGTCGTGAGCAGCGCCGACGGGCGCCCGCTGCCGCTGCAGGTCGACGGCGACTACCTCGGCGAGGTCACCGAGGCCCACTACTCGATCATGCCGCGGGCGCTCAACGTCGTCGCCTGAGCGGCGCGCCGTCTACGCTGCCGCGGCGCCCGGCGTCACACGGTAGGCGTCGAACACCGACTCGGTGTTGCGCAGTCGCGTGATCGCGCTGCGCAACGAGTGCGTGTCTGCCACCTCGACAACGAACCGGTTCTTGACCATCGGCGGCATCGACAGGCAACGCGCTTCCAGGATGTTCGCTCCGGACTCCGAGAACGCCCGCGAGAGGTCCGCCAGCAGGTGGTGACGATCCCACGCGTCGATCTGGATTTCGACCACGAAGCCCGTCGACTGGTCCCCTTCCCAGGCGACGCTCGTGAAGCGCTCGGGGCTCTTGCGCAGCAGCGTCGCGTTCGGACAGTCCTCGCGGTGGATCGTGATGCCACGCCCGAGCGAGATGTAGCCGACGATCTCATCGCCCGGCACCGGGCGGCAGCACTTGGCCAGGCGCAGCATCACGTCCTCCACGCCTTCCACCCTGATCCCGTACTGGTTTGAGGACTTCGTCGGGCGCCGGCGCGCGCGGCCCACGCGCAGCAAGTCGGCCGCACTGTCCTCCCCGTCGGCGGCCTCGCCCTGCTTCAAGCGCTGCATCACCTTGTTGACCACGAGCTTCGGCGAGATCTTCGCCGCGCCCAGCGCGATGTAGAAGTCGTCCGCCTTGCGGTAGCCGACCTCGCGGATCACGTCCGCCAACAGCGCCGAGCCGGTGATCTTCTGGGCCGGCAGGCCCTGTTTGCGCAGGTGCTCCTGCAGCAGCTCACGCCCCGTGTGCTCGGTGTCCTGGCGAGACTCCGCCTTGAACCACGCCTTGATCTTGTTGCGCGCGCGCGTCGTCTTGACCATCGCCAGCCAGTCACGCGACGGGCCACGCTCGCGCTTGGCGGTGAGGATCTCCACGATGTCGCCCGACTGCAGCTCGTAGTGAAGCGGCACGATTTTCCCGTTCACGCGCGCACCGACGCAGCGGTGGCCGATCTCCGTGTGCACCTCATAGGCGAAGTCCAGCGGCGTGGCGCCGGCGGCCAGCGACTTCACTTCGCCCTTGGGCGTGAAGACGTAGACCTCCTCCTCGAACAGGTCAGTGCGCAGCGTCTCCATGAACTCGCGCGGGTCCGAGAGCTCCTTCTGCCAGTCGAGCATCGAGCGCAGCCACTTCAGCTTCGCGTCCTCGCCGCCGCCCGGCCAGCCCGAGCGCTCCTGCGCGCCGCCGGGGCCCGGCTGCTTGTACACCCAGTGCGCGGCGACGCCGAACTCCGCCATCTCGTGCATCTCCTGGGTGCGGATCTGGATCTCCAACGGGCGGCCCTCAGGCCCGATCACCGTCGTGTGCAGCGACTGGTACATGTTGAACTTGGGCATCGCGATGAAGTCCTTGAAGCGCCCAGGCAGCGGCTTCCAAAGCGAGTGGATCACCCCGACGGTGCCGTAGCAGTCCTTCACGGAGTCGACGATCACGCGCATCGCCGTGAGGTCGTAGATCTCGTTGAACTCGCGGCCCTTCTTCGTCATCTTCGAGTAGATCGAGTAGAAGTGCTTGGCGCGGCCCGCGATCTGTGCCTCGATACCCATCTCCGCCAGCTCGCTGAGCAGGTACTCGCCGGCCTCCTCGACGTAGTGCTCGCGCTCATCGCGCTGCTGGGCCACGAGCCCCTTGATCTCCTGGTACTTGCGGGGGTGCAGCGTCGCGAACGCCAGGTCCTCGAGCTCCCACTTGATCGCGTGGATACCGAGGCGGTGCGCGAGCGGCGCGTAGATGTCCAGTGTCTCGCGCGCCTTCTCCATCTGCTTCTGCTTGGGCATCGCCTCGATCGTGCGCATGTTGTGCAGGCGGTCGGCGAGCTTGATCAGGATGACCCGCACGTCGGTGGCCATCGCGACCATCATCTTGCGGTAGTTGTTCGCCTGTGCCTCGTCGTGGGACTTGAACGTGATGTCCGTGAGCTTCGTCACGCCGTCCACCACGTTCGAGATCTCCTCACCGAAGCGCTCGCGTACTTCCTCGATCGACGCCGTGGTGTCCTCCACGGTGTCGTGCAGCAACGCCGCGCACAGTGTCTCCGTATCCAGGCGCATGCCCGCGCAGATGCGTGCCACGCCGACCGGGTGCACGATGAAGTCCTCGCCCGACTTGCGCCGCTGCTCGGCGTGGTGCTCGCAGGCGAACACGAACGCATCCTGCACGCGGTCGCGGTCGATCTCCACGCCGGAGTCGGCCGCATGCTCGGAGACGACGGCGAACAGGTCCCCGAGCAGCTGCCGCTCGGACTCGTCTAGGCCGTCCGCTACCTGCGTGGTCTTGGGATCCTCAGCGATGGCCATCGTCAAAGGTTAGGCGACCGCCGCCACGGATTGAAGTGGGTGCCCGCTCATGGCAGCGCGAACAGCACGAGCTCCTCTGTCTGACTCTGCTCGAGCGCGTCCTCGAGCCGCTCAACGCCCTCCTGGACGCTGGCTCTCGCGGCCTCCTGCTGGGCGAGCACGTCCGACATCGCCATCGCGCGGCGCAGCACCAGCCGCGGCTCGCTGATCCCGTTCCACTCGTTGACCTCCAGCGCGAACGTCGCCTGCGCCGGCTCGCCGTCGGGTACGGGCAATCTGCCGCCGCAGCCGAACGCCACAGCCCGCGCGCGTGCGCCCTGCGATTCGACGCTGAAGCGGGCGTGCTTGCCTTCGCCCATGGGCCTCGAGTCGCTGAACACCGCGTCTGCGACCATCAGCGAGACGGCAGGGTTTCCGCGGCCGAACGGGGCCAGGCCGGCCAGCTCTTCGGCCAGCTGCATCCCCAGCTCCGGGCCGCCGACGATCGCGTCCACGCGCTCCACCGGCACGACGTCCTCGCCTTCGAAGACGTGGCCCGCGTGCGCACTCAGGGCCGCCGCGAACTCGCCCACCCGGCCGCGCTCGATCTGCAGGCCCGCGGCAGCGCGATGCCCGCCGTAGCCGAGCAGGCTCCCGCCACACGCCGTCAGCCCCGCGAGCAGGTCGAAGGACTCGACGCTGCGACCGGAGCCGCGACCGGTCTCCGCGTCCATCGCGATCATCACCACAGGCCGCCCGCTGAGCTCGACCATGCGCGAGGCGACGATCCCGATCACTCCCGGATGCCAGTCCTCACCGGCCAGCACGTAAGCGGGGCGCTCGCCGAGCTCGGCCATCTGCGCTTCGGCCTCGAAGCGGATCCGGCGCTCGATCTGCCGACGCTCGTGGTTGGCGCTGTCAAGCTCCTGCGCGATGTGCTCGGCGCGCTGCGGATCGTCCGTGAGGATCAGCTCGAGGCCCGCGTCCGCCCTGTAGAGGCGGCCGGCCGCATTCAGGCGCGGTGCCAGCGCGAACCCGAGCGCCCTCTCGGCAACGGTAGATGGGTCCACCCCTGCAACCGCCATCAGGGCGCGCAGGCCTGGCTTCGCGGTGGCCGCCAGGGCGCGCAGCCCGCGGCGCGCCAGCGTCCGGTTCTCACCAATCAGCGGCACGACATCGGCGACCGTCGCGAGCGCCACGAGGTCGAGGTCTCCCCGCAGGGCGCGCGTATCGCGTCCGAGCGCCGTGTACAGCGCCTCAGCCAGCTTGTATGCGACGGCCGTGGCGCACAGGTCGGCGCAGGGGTAGCCGCACAGCCGCGGATGCACGATCGGGGCCTCCGGCAACACGCCGTCGGCGCGCGGTGAGTGATGGTCGGTGACGACCACCTCGAGGCCCAGAGCCCGGGCGGCCGCGACCTCCTGGACGGCTGTGACCGCGCAGTCGACGGTGACGAGCAGCCGCGTACCGCGCGCCGCCAGGCGGCGCACCGTGTCCAGGTTCAGGCCGTATCCGTCGCTGGCCCGGTCTGGCAGGTAGAAGTCCACGTCGCCACCGAGCTCGCGCAGGGCGCGCACGAGAACCGCCGTCGAGCAGACCCCGTCCACGTCGTAGTCGCCGTGGACGGTGATCCGCGTGCCCTCACGGACGTGGCGGAGGATCGCCGCGACCGCCTCGCCGATACCCGCGAACAGCTCCGGCGAGTGCTCCTCGCTGCAGTCCAGGAACGCGCGAGCGAGCGCGGGCTCGGCCATGCCCCTGCGCACCAGCACCTGCGCGACGGGGCCGCTCACCCCCAGCTCGCGCTGCAGGAGCGCGACGTCCTGCTCGGGGCAGTCGGGTATCTCAAAGCGGCAGGGCTGCACCCAGGCGAGACTACGGCCAGGGTGGGACGGAACGGGGTGGCCCGACCGAACGGCCGTGCCGCGTTCTAGCGACACGGCCGTCGGAAGGCACTTCGCCTTTGCAGCTAGTGGTCTTTTTCTGCGTAGATCTTCAGCCGCGTCGGGTTTTCAGATTCCACGGATTCCAGCGGCCTGGGGCCCGGGTTGCCGGAGATCTTGCTCTTCGTGATAGTCAGTTCTCCGGGCTTGTCTTCGCTGCTCTTATCGGACCGCCCGAGGACAGCCCACGAGCTCATCGATTCGATCGTGTCGTGAGTGGCAGTGCCGGTGGGGCCATAGGCCTGCCCCGCGTACTGCAGCAGCTGGATGCCGACCGCACCGCCGTGCATCACGTCCTTGTCGATCGTCGCGGAGCCCTGACTGATCTGCACGGACTCCCATCTGTTGTTTTCAAACCTGTCGTGCGAAATCGACGGATCGGCAACGGTCGAGTCATACGCTTCCGCACCCAGGTCGTTTTCGAACACCCTCGACTTGAGCAGGCTCGAGCCGGTGCCGGCTTCGTAGAAATAAACGCCGTCGGCCTGATAGTCGGTGAGCGCGTCTTCGCCGCAGGTCGCGTTTTCGCACTCGTTGCGCGAGATCGTCGACCCGGTGATCGTCGCTTTCGCGCCGAGCTGGACGCCAATCCCATTCTGCCCCGTGGCTTCGAGCGGTCCGTCGCCGGTGACGGTCGTTTTCGCGATCGTCGCGTGGGATTCGCCGCCTTCGACGGTTATACCGTTCTTGTCATAGCCGTCGATCGTGTCACCGGAGAGCTCTGCGACACCGACACCCAGCGTGGGGGTGTAGGACATCCCGATCTGCACACCGACGCCATACTGGCAGCCGTTGATCAGATGCGGGCGGGCTCCGACGACAGTCGAATTGTCAAGTTCGAGATTCGCGCCGCCCGCGACGAGAATGCCGTTCAGGTTGTAAGCGCAGGACACCGAATTGCCGACCGGTTCGCCCGGCCACACGGCGTTTATCTGCAGCCCCGTGATCGACACCTTGTGGATACCGCAAATCGAGATCGCGTCCTGATCCGGGAGTTTCGAGGCTTCTTCTGAGACAACGTCGCAGGGGGAGGCTGAGGTCTGCGTTACCGCAGGCAGCTTGAGCGTCGCTCCCCCATAACCGGTGATCGCGATCGCACGTTCAATCGTCAGTTGTTCGGGATAGGTGCCCGCGCATACATGAATCGCCGTGCCGGGGCCTCCCAGCGCTTCCTGGATGTGGTCGTATCCAGGGTGTTCGCAGCTGTTGAACGGTGCGCTCGGCACATTTTCCGAGACCCACAGCGTGGTCGTCGCGGACGCCGCACTCGGCACCGCCAAGGCACAGGCCGCGAGCACAACGAGCATGCCGATCCTGAGCCCCTTCGATTCTCCGTACACAGGTTCCCTCCTAGTCGCCGTTTGAGGATGGGACCTTATGCCACAGGCGCCGCTACTGCCCAGCGGACTGTACTATTTCAGTACCCGGGCAATTCGAGTGATCGGACGCTACTGCGGCAGGTGCTCGTGCATCGCGCCCGAACGTTCGCGGCGCATGCCCTCGAGGTAGATCACGGCGATTCCGATCAACGCTCCGGGGACGGCGTAGAGCACGACCCCTACGTCGGTCGCCTTTTCGCCGGGAATCTTCAGCGAGGAGACTTTCACCCCGTAGATAATCAGCCCGAAGATCACAGAGCCGACGAGCGAGCCGATGAAGGCGCCGACGATCCCGCCCCAGAAGCGGTCGGGCATGAAGATCGTGAAGTGCCAGATCGCTAGACCCATGATCACCCAGCCGAGCAGCCCCATCAGCGCGACCTGCCGTGGCGTTTGTTGCGGCGCGTGCTCGCCCTGCGGGGTTTCTGCCGCTGCTTGGGGTCTTCCTTGAGCACCAGGTCCTCGGGCGTGAGATCGGCCGCCGGGTCGCGCTCCCCCTCCGGGGATGGTGCGGACGGGCTCTGGGGCGCCGGCGGTGCCACGGATGCCGTGCTCGCCCTGGACCCGGCCGGGCGTCCGCCCCGCGAGGGCGCGCCGCCGTTGCCCTCATCGACGCCGAGGTCGCGCACGAGCTCCTGGAACTCGTCGCGTGATATCTGCTGCCCGGGTTCCTCCGGCGCAACGAGGCTTCCGCTGCGCGTGCGGCGGCGCTTCTGCGTCGGCTCGACGTCCTCGGGCGCCCCCGAGGCGGTGGTGGCGTACGCGGGCACGGCGCCCAGTTCGCGCACGATCCGTGCGCGGCGCGCGCGGTAGCCCGTCTCGCGCTCCTTCCAGTGGGTGAGCACGGGCGAGGCGATGAAGATCGACGAGTATGCACCCGAGGCGATGCCGATCATCAGCGCGAAGGCGAAGTCCTTCAGCGTTTCACCGCCGAAGAGCAGCAGCGCGAGCACCGGCAGCAGCGTGCAGAAGCTCGTCGCCAACGATCGCGTGACGACCTCGGACATCGAGCGGTTGACGATCTGCGAGAACGCGGCGCGCGGCATGCGTGGCACGTTCTCGCGTATTCGGTCGAACACGATGATCGTGTCGTACAGCGAGTACCCCAGGATCGTCAGCAGAGCGGCGACCGTCGCCGTCGTGACTTCCCTCCCCGTGAGCGAGTAGACCCCTGCCGTGATCAGCAGGTCGTGCATCAGCGCGATCAGCACCGGGATCGCATACTTCCACTCGAAGCGCAGAGCTATGTAGGCGGATATCACCAGCAGCGAGGCGATGATCGCGATCACGGCCGCGTTGGCGACTGTTTTCCCGAACGTCGGCCCGATGGAGGTCGAGGAGAAGTCCTTGATGCCCGGGATGAAGCCTTTCGTGCCGGGGGTGCCGCGGCCGAACTTCGTTTCGAGCGCGCGCTCGATCGCATCGACCTTTTCGGGGTGAAGCGTCTTCGTGGAGATCTGATAGCCCGATCCGCCGACGCTCTTGTTCGTGAATTTCTGGACCTCGGCGGTGCCGTAGCCCTGCGAGCTCAGGACTTTCGACACTTCCGCCGCCGAGACGTGCTGGATAAACGCCGTCTGGATGCGCGTGCCCGACTTGAAGTCGATCCCGAAGTTCAGGCCTTTGCCGCCGATCGCGAGCGCCCCGATCAACAGGATCGTGCCCGACATCGAGAAGAACCACTTGGACGCGCCCATGAAGTCGAAGGTCCAGCCTTTGTGGTTGCCGCTGGCACCAAGCGCCGACGGGTGGCTGATCAGCCGCGAGCGGCTCATCACGCCGAGCGCCGCCTGCGTGGCGAGCACCGCGGTGAACAGCGAGACCAGCACGCCGATACCGAGCGTGAAGGCGAAGCCCTTGACTTCGGCGGTCGCCAGCGCGAACAGGATGAACGCCGTCATGAACGTGACGACGTTGGCATCGACGATCGCGGCGAAGCCGTGCTTGTAGCCCGTGGCGATACCGGAGACGATCGATCTTCCGCCCCTGATCTCCTCCTTGACGCGCTCGAAGATCACGATGTTCGCATCAGCGCACACCCCGATCGTGAGGATCAGCCCGGCGATCCCCGGCAGCGTCAGCGTGACCGGGATCAGCTTCACCAGAGCGAAGAAGTAAGCGCCGTAGATCACGAGACCGCCGACGGCGATCATGCCGAGGAAGCGGTAGAAGAACAGCAGGAAGAGGCACACCACCGCGAATCCCGCGATCAGTGCGAGCACACCCTGGCTTAGCGCCTGTTTACCCAGGCTGGCTGAGACCTGCGAACGCGAGATCAGCGACAGCCTGATCGGCAGCGCGCCGGACTGCAGCTCGTTGGCGAGGCTCTGCGCGGAGGTGATCGTGAACCCGCCGGAGATCTCGGAGCCCGTCGAGGCGTCGATCCCTTCGGGGTATTTTTCGAAGTCGATCGAAGGCACCGTGATCAGCTGCCCGTCGAGGACGACCGCGAAGTGCTGCAGCGCCTCTTCCTTGGTCACGCCCGGGAGCTTGGCTTCCTGGCCGCGATGGGCGATTTCCTTCGTGACCTTTTCGAAGATCCCCTTGCCGTGGGAGGTGAAGCCGAACGTCACGTTCGGCTGGCCGGTCGATTCGTCGTTGCTCTGCGTCGGGTTGGTGATGTCCGAGCCGCTGAGGACGGGATTGTCCTTCAGCACGTACCAGCTGTTCGGCGAGGCGTCGGTGATCTTGCCGTTGTTCGTTTCCACCGGGTGAGCCTGCACGAGCACGGTGCCCGGGTTCACGCGCACCGCCTTCAGCTTCGCGCCCTTCGGCGCCTTCAGGCCGGTATAGAGGCTCTGTTCGTTTTCTTCCGGCCCGCGCAGCACCTTTTCGTGGGCCGTGTCGAGGAGGTACCAGGTGCCGTAGATGCAGCCGCTCTTCTGTTCCGCAGTGCAGCCTTTCTGCCAGGTGGTGTCCGTGTCGCGCAGTTCGGGCTTGCGTTTTTCCGCGCGCAGGACGGCCTGGTACTCCGGTAGACCCGCGGTCACGCCGCCCGGGCCGTCGCTCGTGGTGTCGCCCGTAACCGTGCCTTCGGTGGGCGCCGGTTCGCCGTTGGCGCCGATCACGTTCGTCTCCCAGTCATAGAACTGCAGCTGGGCGGTCTTCCCCACCTCCTGTTCGGCCTGGTGGACGTTTTTGACTTCGGGCAGCGCGACGTCGATTTCCTTTTCGCCGGAGCGGTTGATTTCCGGCTGGGCGACGCCCAGCTGGTCGACGCGGGTGCGCATGATGTTGATCGCACGTTCCAGCGATTCGGTGGTCACCTTGGACTGCGCGGTCGGCTTCGCCTCGTAGACGAGCTCGACGCCGCCCTTCAGTTCGAGGCCGAGTCGTGTTTTCTTCGCGGTGATCGCCACCAGCGACCCTGCGACGAGGCCAGCGACGATCAAAAGGATCAACATGTTGCGGCGGCGGTCGGTCATCGTCCAATGAGACTACTTGTCGGGGGTCAGCACCAGCAACAGCCCGCCGTCGTCGTCATAGGCGGGGAACATGTCCGCTTTGGCGTTCGCCGCCACGTCACGTTCGCCCGAGACCTGTACCTGAACCTCCAGCGCGCGCACGCCCCACTCCAGAACGGTCGCCACCGGATCGTCACCGTTTGCGAAGCTCAGGCCGAGCACCTGCTCGACGCGCTGGCCGATCACCTCTTCCTCCTCGACGCCCGTGAATGCGAAGGAGTTCTTGCCGCAGCCAACGATCCGTCCCTCGCCGTCACAGACGAAGAACGCCGCGTCCGGAGCCGGGTAGTAGTCGTCGAGGAGTTCGAACAGGAACGCAAAGCCGCACTTCTCGCAGCCCTTGCGCTGACGCGTGAAGCCGATGTTGCGATCGAGCTCGGTGGTGCGGTGACCGCAGTTTGGGCAGATGAATGGATGGGCCATGGTGTCCCTAACAGACTACGCAAGCAGAGCGGTGGAGGCGCCCGGAGGGCGGACCGTCGTCCTCAGCGCACAACGCGCGCCTCAGAACAGCGACGCCCCCGCCGGCGCCGGCGCCTCGCCTGTCCCCGGATGGGGGAGTCCCAGATGCTCATACGCGGCCGGGGTCGCGGTCCTGCCGCGCGGCGTGCGCTTGATCAGACCCTCCTGCAACAGATAGGGCTCGTAGACGTCCTCGATCGTGTCCTGCTCCTCTCCAACAGCCACGGCGAGTGTCGAGAGACCCACGGGGCCGCCGGCGAACTTCGCGCAGATCGCGCTGAGAATCTCGCGATCGAGGCGGTCGAGGCCACGTGCATCCA
Source organism: Solirubrobacteraceae bacterium (assembly GCA_036513335.1). GTDB lineage: Bacteria > Actinomycetota > Thermoleophilia > Solirubrobacterales > Solirubrobacteraceae > Palsa-744. The sequence continues at coordinate 16,462 of DATBZG010000118.1, forward strand.
CCTCGAGCATCTCGAGGGCCGCGTGTGCGGCCGCCGCCGTGACCACGCCCGACATGCGCACCTCCGCGTAATCGCGCACGCGCTTGAGCAGCCGGTTGGCCACGCGCGGCGTGCCCCTGCTGCGCGCGGCGATCGCAATCGCTCCGTCCTCCTCGAGCTCGATGTCGAGGATCCCGGCGGAGCGGCGCACGATGATCGCAAGCTCTCCCACCGAATACGGTTCCAGGCGCGCCTGGATACCGAAGCGGTCACGCAGCGGCGTCGTCAGAAGCCCTGTTCGCGTCGTCGCACCGACCAGCGTGAACGGCGGCAGCTCAAGCGTCACGACGCGCGCGCCCGCCCCCTGCCCCACGGTGATCGGCAGCTTGTGGTCCTCCATCGCCGGGTAGAAGGTCTCCTCCAGCGTGCGTGCGAGGCGGTGGATCTCATCCACGAAGAACACGCTGCGCGGCTCCAGCGCCGTCAGAAACGCGGCGATGTCTCCCTTGCGCTCGAGCGCCGGACCGGCGGTCTGCACGAACGGCACTTCCAGCTCCGCCGCCACGATCTGAGCCAGCGACGTCTTGCCAAGGCCGGGAGGCCCCGCCAGCAGCACGTGGTCGAGCGCCTCACCGCGGGCGCTGCACGCCTCGATCGCAACCGCCAGCTGCTCGCGCAACGTCTCCTGGCCGACGAACTCCTCCAGGCGCCGTGGCCGCAGCGAACGGTCGAGCTCGTCCTCGGCGACGAGGTAGGGCGTCTGGATGCGCGCGACGGTCTCGATCATCTCGCTCATGATGGTGCCCGCGCCAGGCGCAGGGCTGCTCCGATCAGCTCCTCGGCGCTCTCACCCTCCGCCCCAGCGAGCAGCTCCTCAGCCTCGAGCGGTGCATAGCCGAGCTCGAGCAGGCCCTCGCGCGCCAGCATCCGCGGGTCCTGCGGCTCTCCACGCCGTGCCACGATCGGCACGCGCGCAGAGGCAGCGGACTCGGCCTCAACACCGACCTTCTCGCGCAGCTCCACGATGATCCGTTCGGCGGTCCGCTTACCGATCCCGGGCACCGCCTGAAAGCGCGCGGCGTCCCCTGCGGCCAGCGCGGCGACCAGCGCGCGCGGCGGCCCTGCTGAGAGCACCGCCAGCGCCACCTTCGGGCCGACGGCCTGAACTGAGAGCAGCATCAGGAACAGGTCGCGCTCCTGCTCGGATGCGAAGCCGTACAGGGCGAGCGCGTCGTCGCGAACGATCAGATGCGTGTGCAGCGTCGCCTGCTCGCCGACCGCGGGCACGTGTGCGAGCGTCTGCGCGGAGACCGCCGCGCGATAGCCCACGCCGCCGGTGAGGATCACGACATGGTCGCTGCGGCGCAGCGCCACCTCACCACGCAACAGGGCGATCACGCCAGGGCTCCCTCGAGCGCGCTGGCCAGGGGCGCGCAGTTGGCGTGGCAGAGCGCCACAGCGAGCGCGTCGGCGGCATGATCGGGGCGCGGCTCCTCTGTCAGGCTCAGCAGGACCATCACCATCCTCGCCACCTGGTCCTTCTGCGCGCGGCCCGAGCCGCAGACCGCGGCCTTGACCTGCTGGGGCGTGTAGCCGCTACAGGGAATGTCCTGCTGGCCGGCGGCTAGCATCACGACTCCGCGCGCCTGCCCGACCGCGAATGCGGTGCGCACGTTCTGGCCGAAGTACAGCTCCTCCAGGGCCATCGCGTGGGGCTGGTGCTCGTCGATCAGAGCGCTGACCGCGGCGTGGATCTGCGCGAGCCGGCGCTCGGCGCTGAGCTCCGCGGGCGTCTGGATCACGCCTCCGTCGAGCGCCAGCAGGCGCCCGCCGCGGCGCGCGACGACGCCGTAGCCGGTATTTGCCAAGCCAGGATCTATGCCGAGGACGACCACGGTCTGTGATTCTGCGCCCGCCATCGGACGCCTGCCTGCCTTACGCTGCGCTGCGATGGAGCCCGCGCCGATCGACTTCGCCGCCGAGGGACTGCTCGACGGGCTCGACGGCGAGGCCCGCGCGGAGCGCTTGGCGCTCCTGGTGCAGCTGACCGCGGAAGGCATGCCGATCTCCGAGCTCAGGCGCTCGACGGCGACCGGCACGGTCATCTTCCTGCCCGCCGATCGCGTGATCGTGGGCCCCGAGCGCTACACCGCCGCGGAGGTGTCAGAGCGCAGCGGCGTGGAGATGGAGTTCCTCGTGTCGGCGCGCCGCGCGATGGGCCTGCCGATCCCCGAGCCGGGCGAGCCCGTCTACACGGAGGCCGAGCTCGAGTCGGCCAGACGCGTGCTGATCGCGCGGGAAGCGGGCATCTCCGACGAGGAGATCCTCGAGCTGCTGCGCGTGCTCGGCCGCGGCCTCTCCCAGGCGGCGGAGGCGTTGCGGGCGCTGCCGCTGAAGCTGGTGCTCGAGCCGGGGATGAGCGAAAGCGAGCTCGCCACGCGCTACGGCGAGGCGGCGGCGCAGCTCTACCCGATGGTCGACCCGCTGATCAGCAACGTGCTCGCGCTGCACCTGCGCCACACCGCTCAGAGCGAGGTGATCAGCGCGATGGAGCGAAGCGGCGGGCGGCTGCCGGGGTCGCGCGAGGTCGCCGTCTGCTTCGCAGACCTCGTCGGCTTCACCCGGCTCGGCGAGGAGGTACCGCCCGAGGAGCTCGGCCAGCTCGCGGCGCGCCTGGAGACGCTCGCCACGGAGGTCGCGGCGCCGCCGGTGCGGCTCGTGAAGACGATCGGCGACGCCGCGATGCTCGCCTCACCGGACGCCGATCCGCTGCTGCGGGCGGCGCTGGATCTCGTCGACGCAGCCAATGCCGAGGGCGAGGACTTCCCGCAGCTGCGAGCGGGAGCCGCGCTCGGGCTTGCGCTTCCGCGTGCGGGCGATTGGTTCGGGCGGCCGGTGAACCTCGCCAGCCGCATCACCGCGATCGCACGCCCCGGCAGCGTGCTGGTCGAGCGCGAGATACGCGAGTCGATCAGTGGCGAGTACGTGTGGTCGTTCGCAGGCGAGCGCAAGCTCAAAGGGATTCGCGGGCCGGTGAGGCTGTTCAGGGCGCGGCACTCTGCAAGCTAACCGAGCTCGAGCGCACATCCTCTGCGCCACGCACCCGCCACGGCGCCCTGCCGGACGCCCACAGGTCGTTGAGCGCAACGGCGTCCTTGTAGGTGTCCATGCACTCCCAGAAGCCCTCGTGCCGGTGCGCGCGCAGCTCGCCGTCGGCCGCGAGCCGCTCCAGCGGCGCGCGCTCGAGCACGCTGTCTCGATCGAGGTAGTCGAGGAACTCGGCTGCGAAGCAGAAGAAGCCGCCGTTGATCCAGTGATCGGAGGTTGGCTTCTCGCGAAAGCCGGTCACGCGCCCGTCCTCGGTCAGCTCGGTCACCCCGAACTGCAGCTGCGGCCGAACGACGGTCATGCTCGCGAGCGCGCCGTGCCCGGCGTGGAAGGCCAACAGGCCCTCCAGGTCGATGTCGGCGACGCCGTCAGCGTAGGTCGCGCAGAACAGCTCCTCGCCCGCCAGGCGCTCCTCCAGCAGCTTGATGCGCCCACCGGTCTGGGTCTCCAGTCCAGTGTCGATGCACTCGACGCTCACGCCCGCCGGCCACTCGTGCTCCGCGACGAAGCGCTCGATCAGCTCGCTGCGGTATCCGGTCGCCAGCAGGAAGCGGCGAAAGCCCTGCACGGCATAGAGCTGGATCACGTGCCCGACGATCGGTATGCCGCCGATCTCCACCAGCGGCTTGGGGATCGCCTGCGTGTGCTCCTGCAGACGCGTGCCGCGCCCGCCGCACAGGATCACGACGGGGGGCAGCCTCGCGGCAGCGTCTTCGGGACGCTCAGCCTGCGACACGCTCGAGCACGTCTGCGGACACGTCAAAGTTGGCGTGCACCGCGCTTACGTCGTCGTTGTCTTCCAGCGCGTCGATCAGGCGCATCAGGCTGCCCGCGTGGCCCTCGTTGAGCGGCACGAGGCTCGAGGGACGGTAGGCGACCTCGGCGCTCTCCATCTGCACCTCGGCGTCTTCCAGGGCCTGGCGCACGCGCGCGAAGTCGGTCGGCGCGGTGACCACCTCGAACACGTCGTCATCGGTGCCGATGTCCTCGGCGCCGGCGTCTACGGCGACCATCAGGTCGTCTTCGGTGTAGCGCTCCGCGTCGATCACGATCACGCCCTTCTTGTCGAACAGGTACGCCACGGAGCCGGGCTCGCCAAGGCTGCCGCCGTTCTTGGAGAACGCGTGCCTAACGTCGGCGCCGGTGCGATTGCGGTTGTCGGTCAGTGCCTCGACGAGCACCGCCACGCCACCGGGGCCGTAGCCCTCGTAGAGCACGCTCTCGATCGCGTCCGCCTCGCCGCCCTCGCCCGTGCCTTTGGCGATCGCGCGCTCGATGTTCTCCTTGGGCATCGACGCTTCTTTTGCCTTGCGCACGGCGTTCTCGAGCACGACGTTCGTTTCCGGATCGCCGCCGCCATCGCGCGCCGCCACCATGATCGCGCGGGAGAGCTTGGAGAACTGCGCGCCGCGGCGGGAGTCGACGACGGCCTTCTTGTGCTTGATGCTCGACCACTTGGAGTGTCCTGACATACCTCCAAGTCTACGATCCGGGGCGCGCCGGCACGGTCCGGGCGTGCTCAGGGCCGTGCGGGCACCGGCTGTGGCTTTCCAGCAAATAGGATGGGCAGGCACATGGCCGCCACCACCTCTGCAGAGATCTTCAAGGCGTACGACATCCGCGGCCTGTACGGCGAGCAGATCGACGGCGACGTCGCCGAACGGATCGGACGCGCGTTCGCGCACGTGCTCGGCAGGCTCGCCGGCAAGCCGATCGAGGACCTCCGCGTGGGCCTCGGGCGCGACATGCGCCTGTCGGCGCCGGAGCTCGCCGCACGTTACCGCGACGGCCTCTTGGGCGAGGGCGCGAACGTGATCGACGCCGGCCAGGTGGGCAGCGAGATGCTCTACTTCCTCGTCGGCTCGCGCGAGCTCGACGGGGGGCTGATGTGCACCGCCTCACACAACCCCAAGGCCTACACTGGCGCGAAGCTCGTGCGCGAGGGCGCGATCGCGCTGTCGGGCGACTCCGGCATCCAGGACATCCGCAGGGAGATCGAAGACGAGTCGAGCGCGGACGGCGCGCACGCGCCGGCCTCGCCGGGCACGGTCGAAGAGGTGGACCTCTACGAGGAGTTCCAGACATCCGCGCTGCGGTTCATCGACGCCGACGCCGTGCGCTCCACGGCGCGGCCGTTGAAGGTCGTGGTGGACGGAGGCAACGGCATGGCGGGCCCGATGGTGGGACCACTGTTGGAGAGCCTCGATCTCGAGTTGATCGAGACCTACTGGACGCCCGACGGCAACTTCCCCGACCACGAGCCCAACCCGCTGTTGCCGGAGAACCGCAGGCTGATCATGGAGAAGGTGCGCGACACCGGAGCCGACCTGGGGATCGCCTGGGACGGCGACGCCGATCGCTGCTTCTTCATCGACGACACGGGCGAGTTCGTGGCCGGCGACTTCCTCACGGCGCTGCTCGCGCAGACGCTGCTGCACAAGCACCCCAACGAGGCGATCCTCTACGACGTTCGTGCCTCGCGCGCAGTGCCGGACACGGTTACCGAGGCCGGCGGAACGCCCTACCGCAACCGCGTCGGCCACGCGTTCTTCAAGACGCGCATGCGCAAGGAGGGCTCGCTATTCGGAGGTGAGGTCTCGGGGCACTACTACTTCCGTGACTTCTACTGCGCCGACTCGGGCACGATCCCGGCGCTGCTCGTGCTCGAGCTGCTGAGCACCACCGGCAAGCGCATGTCCGAGCTGCTCGAGCCCTTCCGCTCCAAGTACTTCATCTCGGGCGAGGTCAACTCGGAAGTCGCAGACCCCGACGCGAAGATGCGGGAGATCGCGGAGCGCTACTCCGACGCGCAGCAGGACAGGCTGGACGGGATCTCGATCGACTACGAGGACTGGCACTTCAACGTGCGCTCGTCAAACACCGAGCCGCTGTTGCGGCTGTGCCTGGAGTCACTCGTCTCACCGCAGGACATGGAGCGTCGCCGCGACGAGGTCCTCGCGCTGATCCGCTCGCCGGCGTCGTGACACCGGCCGAGGAGGTCCAGGAGCGCGAAGAGCGCGAGGCGCAGGAGGAGCGCGAGTCGCTGGCGCTGGCTGCCGAGGCGGGCATCCATCGTCTGGCGATCCCGACGCCGTTCATGGTCGGACGCATCAACGCCTACCTGATCGAGGACTCGCCGCTGACGCTCGTGGACTCCGGCCCCAACTCGGCCAAGGCGCTCGACGAGCTCGAGCAAGCGCTGGCTGCCCTGGGGCACGCGGTGGAGGACATCAAGCTGCTGGTGATCACCCATCAGCACATGGACCACTTCGGCCTGGCCTCGATCCTCGCACGCCGCTCGGGGGCCGAGGTGGCGGCGCTCTCAGAGCTAGCCCCGTTCCTGGCGAGCTACGGCCACCAGACCGACCTGGAAGACCAGTTCGCCGAGCGGATCATGCTGCGCCACGGCATCCCCCCGGAAATCGTGACCGCACTGCGTGCCGTCTCAGCCGGCTTTCGCGCCTGGGGCGAGGCGGTCGAGGTAACCAGACCGTTGGGCGCCGACACCGACCTGGAGCTGCGCGATCGCACGCTGCGAGTGCTGCACCGTCCCGGCCACAGCCCCTCCGACACGATCTTCCTGGACGAGGGTCACTCGATCCTGCTGACCGCCGACCACCTGCTCGCACGCATCTCCTCAAACCCGCTGCTCTCGCGGCCGCTGGGCGCCGGCGATGAGTACTCAAGCCCCCCTGCCCCCCGCCCCCAAGCGCTGATCACCTACATGGACTCGCTGCGCCAGACTCGGGAGATGGAGCTCTCGGTGGTGCTGCCCGGTCACGGGCAGCCGGTGATCGACCATGTGGCGCTGATCGACCAGCGCCTGCGCCTGCACGAGCGTCGCGCTGAGAAGATCCGTCGGCTGATCGCCTCTGAACCGCGCACAGCGCACGAGATCGCCCAGGAGATGTGGGGAAATGTGGCTGTCACGCAGGCCTACCTCACGCTCTCGGAGGTCATCGGCCACGTCGATCTGCTGTTGCGCGACGGACGCGTTGTCGAAGAGGAGCGCGAGGGCGTCGTGCGCTTCCACGCCGCCTGATCAGAGACAGCGCCGCCGCCGTTGGCGTCACCTGACGCGAGCCCTCAAGCCATCGAGCAGCTGTCGAGCCTGGCACTACAGTAATTTCTTATATTGTCGATGTTCTCAGTGGACAAATGGCGCCGGGCGCGTTTCGCGTGCGTTCGGCGTATACCCAGGTAGAGAAACGCATGCCCGCAACGGCCGAGACATCCCCAGCCTCCCCCTCCGGACACGAGCGTCGCGAGAGCGTGTTCTCGTTTCCCGACCCGGTGAACGAGGTCTCCGCTCGCTTGGTCGCGGGCGGTGTCGTGCTGATGAGCGCGCTGACGATCGCCCTTGACGTTCCGTGGTTGACGTTGGTGATCGCCTACGGCTTCCTCGCGCGGGTCGCGAGCGGTCCCACGCTCAGCCCGTTGGGGCAGTTGGTGACGCGCGTGATCGTGCCGCGCCTGCCGCTTGCCTCGAGGCCTGTCCCCGGCCCGCCCAAGCGCTTTGCGCAGGTGATCGGCGCGACGCTCTCAGTGGCCGCGGCGATCCTCGCGGTGGCCTTGGGTCTGACGACAGCCGCCTACGTGCTCCTCGGCATGCTGATCGCGGCCGCGACGCTCGAGTCCGTCTTCGGGCTGTGCCTTGGCTGCAGGATGTTCGCGCTGCTGATGCGCCTCGGGGCGATACCGCCGGAGGTCTGCGAGCGCTGCGCCGACATCACCCGTGGGCTGCCCGGGAGCGCGTGAGCATGCTCTTCAAGCAGATCACCCACGATGACCTCGGCTGCGCGTCTTACCTGATCGGAGACGAGAAGGCCGGCGTAGCGGCCGTCGTGGACCCTCGATTTGAGATCGATGAGTACCTCGAGTGGGCGCGCTACCGGGGGGTCAACATCGCGCACGTGCTGGAGACGCACAACCACGCGGACCACGTCTCCGGCCACGGACGGCTGGTGGCGGCCACGGGCGCACGCATTCACGTGCACCGCGCCGCGCAGCCCGCCTACGATCACGAGCCGTTCGAGGACGGCTGGGAGCTGACGCTCGGGTCACTGCGAATCCGCGCCCTTCACACCCCTGGCCACCGCCCGGAGCACACCGCCTTCCTGCTGATCGACGACTCGCGCGGATCGGATCCGTGGGCGGTTCTGAGCGGGGACAGCCTGTTCGTGGGAGACGTGGCGCGCACCGACCTCGCGATCGAGAAGACCGAGGGCGCGCGCCAGATATTCGCCTCGGTGCACGAGAAGCTGCTGGGCCTGCCCGACGACTGCGAGCTGTGGCCCGCCCACCTGGGCGGCTCGATGTGCGGCGGCGCGGGCATGAACGCCAAGATCTGCTCGACGATCGGCTTCGAGCGCCGGCACAACGCCACGCTCGAGCTCGTGGATGAGGAGGAGTTCGTGGCACAGGCGGTGGCCAATCTCGGCCCCCAGCCTCCGAACTTCGAGAAGATCGTGGAGCTCAACCGCGGGCCGCTCGTGACCACCGGGGTGGAGGTGGCGGCGCTCTATCCGCACCAGGTCCAACTCAAGCGCGAAGAGGGTGCGCTGCTGGTGGACGTGCGCACCGACCTGCAGTTCGACGACGTGCACATCCACGGCTCGATCTGCATTCCATCCTTCACCTCGGGCTTCGGCTCGAAGCTCGCCTGGCTGGCCGACCACGACCAGGAGATCGTGTTCATCGGGCGCGACGACGCGGACGGGCGGCGCGCGGCGAAGCTCGCGCTGGCGGTGGGTGTGCGCAACATCGCCGGCCTGCT
>DATBZG010000119.1:0-6822 GCA_036513335.1 Solirubrobacteraceae bacterium
CGACGACACCCGAGCCGTTCTACTCGCGCGAGCCGGCTGCGCCCACGACAGCGGGTGGCAGCGCATACGTGACCGCCCACCTGGCGGCGCTCGCGCGGGCGGACCGTACGAAGCTGCCGCCGCGCGCGGCCACGCCAGGCCGCCCTGCGGATCCGCTGGGCTGGGCCGCTGAGATACCCGAGCTGGCGCCGCGCGAGCAGCCTCAGTCATTCCCCTCGCCGCTGACGCGTGCACCCGCCGCGAAAGCGGGTGAGCGGCCCGGAGAGCGGCGCACGGTCGGACCCGGATCGACCACGCGCGCGCAGGCGGGCGTGGCCAGGAGCCTCAGTCGCTGCGGGATCGGCGACGAGTTGGCACGCGATCTGATCGAAGGTGCCAGCGCGCACGCGCTCGCGCTCGCGCCACGCGCGGGTCTCGCGCAGGCCGTGCGCACGACGCTCGCGCAGCGCATACCGGTGGCCCCGCCGTTGCCGACGAAGGGCGCCGCGATCGTGATCGTGGGCGCGGGCGGAGCCGGGAAGACGACGTGCTGCGCGGCGCTGTTGGGGGCCTACCGCAAGAGCAGCTCGTTGTCGGCCAGCTGCGCGACGATCGCGCGTGAGGACGAGGAGGGGGAGCTGCGGATGCTGCTCAGCCCCTACGTGATGAAGCCGACGCCGGTGGGCTCCACGCGCGCGCTGCGCGCGCTGCGCAAAGCCCGCGGCGAGGGTCTGGCGGTCGTCGACACGCCGAGCCTCTCGCCATCCGATCGCGCCGGCGTGCGCGAGCTGGGGAAGCTGCTCGCCGAGCTCTCCCCCGAGCGCGTCGTCGTCGCGCTGCCCGCCACTCTGGGCGCCACGGCGGCCGCGCAACTACTGCAGTCGCTGCGGCCGCTGGGGGCCAACGCGCTCGCCCTGACGCACGCCGATGAGACCGACCAGTTCGGTGTTGCCGTGGAAGCGGCCTGCCGCTTCGGTCTCGCCCCCGAGTACATGCTCGAGCGCGCACGCGGCGGCGGCTGGAGGCTGCGCCAGCTGCTGCCGAGCGCGCTCGCGGAAAGGCTCCTGCCATGAAACTCGGACGCGGAAGCTCATCGAAGTCAAAGCCGGTGGCGCTGCCCGAGCGCACGCAGACGGTCACGCTCGTACCCGCCAGGGGCGAGACGATCCCCGCGCGTGTGCTCGAGTCCCACCCCGACCTGCTGCTCGTGGCGATCATGATCCCGATCGATCCCCTCAGCCCCCGCCAGCTCGAAGGGATGACGCTGCAGTTCGTGGCGCCCCGGGGACGCGTGCGTCTCACGGGGACCGTCAGCATCGAGAACCCAGCCGACCCGGACGTTCTGCGCTTTGAGAACCCGCGCTCGATCGAGGTCGTGCAGGAACGCGAGTACGTGCGCATCATGTCCACGCGCCCGGCGCTCGTGTACGGCGGGCCCGACAAGATCCCCGTGCAGAGCTTCACCGTGGACCTCAGCGGCGGCGGGCTGCTGCTCGCCGGCCCCGACTCGCTGAAAATCGGGGACGAGGTCGAGTTCCAGCTGACGCTCACCCCGGGCGTGCTCACGATCGGAGGCAAGGGCAGGGTCGTGCGCATCGACGATCGGCGCCGTCGCGCGGTCGAGTTCACCTCGATCAGCGAGCTCGACCGACGCCGTCTGATCCGCTTCATCTTCGAGTGCCAGCGCGACGAACGCCAGCGCGGGCTGGACACGGGGAAGTAGGCCGAGATGGCGGCTGAAACCGAGGCTCCCGTCGCACCCGACGGACCGCCCCCGACGGAAGAGGCGGTCACGGCCGTGCGCGCGCCCAAGCCGCCGCAGGAGAAGGCCGCCAAGGGGGGGAAGGGCAAGGACGAGAAGAAGGGCAAGGACGACAAGAAGAAGGGCAAGAAGGGCAAGAAGGGTGAGGACGGCGACGTCGAGGACGACACCGCCGCCGGCGGCCCGAGCGTCGCTGCGCACCCGCGCGCGTCGCGAGCCGTGGCACGTGCCAAGAGCTGGGGAGGCCTGATCGGCTTCGTGCTCGGCGGCTATCTGTCGCTGCCGACGAACACGATCGCCACCGCCGGCCTGCGCGCGCTGATTGCCGGGCTCGTCGGTTACGTGGCGGTCTGGGCCGGCGCCGTGTTTTTGTGGCGGCGACTCGTGATCCTCGAGATCAAGGGCCGCGAGCAGCAGCTGCAGGCGGCCGCCGAAGCGGCGGCCACACGCCGCCAGCTGTCCGCCCCGCCGGCAGAACGACCGGGCGCAAGGGCCTAGGCGCACGGCATGGACCCGATCCATCCCATCACCCCGGGCCCGCCGACGATCCGGCCGGCGGTGCCGCGCGTGGAGCGAGTCACACGGGAGCGCGACCGTCCTTCGAAAGACGCCCAGCAGCGTCACCGCCGCGATCCGCACGAACCGGAGGCTCTGCCCGAGCCAGGTGATGATGAGGGGCCCGAGGAGGGCGGGCGCCCGCACATAGACGTGCGTGTCTGAGATGGTTGCAGGAATTGCTGCGCCGAGCGGGAAACACGACATATCGGGGTTTCCCTCTCAAGTTTCCCTGCACGCTGACGATAATCCGCGTGGGTCGACACGGAGTCGACTCGGGACCGACCAATCAAACGTCATCAAGGAGATGAACGAATGGGCCTCACGATCAACACCAACCTGGAGGCGATGAACGCCAGCAGGAACCTGAACGGCACCGAGAACATGCTCGCGCAGTCGATGCAGCGGCTTTCCTCGGGGCTGAAGATCAACTCGGCCGCCGACGACGTCGCCGGCTACGCGATCAGCGAAAGCCTCCAGAGCCAGGTCAACGGGCTCAACCAGGCGAGCGAAAACATCCAGGACGCCGTCGCGCTTGCACAGACGGCGCAGGGCGCGCTCAACGACGTCAACCAGATGCTCCAGCGCGTCCGCGAGCTCTCCGTTCAGTACTCGAACGGTACGACCTCCCCGGAAGACCAGACGGCGATCATCTCCGAGGTCAGTCAGCTGGCAGAAGAGATCAAGCGCGTCGGCGAAACCACCCAGTTCAACGGCAAGAGCCTGCTGGACGGAGCTGAAGAAATCAGCTTCCAGGTGGGTGCCAACGACGGCGAACACATCGGCGTGACGACGATCGAACTCTACAAATCGATCGAAACGAAAATCGAAGTCGCGACGCTCGGCGAACGACTCGTGTCGACGCTCGGCGCAACCGAAAAAGGCGAAATCAAAACAAAGAACGAAGAAATCGTCACGAAGGAAACGGCGCTCGTCGCAACCGAAAAAGAACTGAAAGAAGAAAGCAAGACGACGAAAGAAATCGAAGAAGCAACCAAAACCGAAAAAGAAGAAATCGCCACGCTGAAAGAAGAAGTCAAAACTCTTTCGAAAGCGGCTGAACCGACGGGCCTGAAAGAAATCAGTGAAGCGATCGCCAAGGTCGCGGGTCTCGCCGGCGAATTCGGTGCGGTGCAGGACCGTATTCAGTACACACAGTCCAACCTGGAAGTTTACAGCCAGAACCTGACGTCGGCTGTAAGCGCTCTGGACGACGTGAACATGGCCACCGAAATGACCAACTTCACGAAGGACCAGGTGCTCCAGCAGGCTGGTGTGTCAATTCTCGCACAGGCCAACCAGCTGCCTGACGCGACTCTGAAACTTCTGGAATAGATCCAGGGGTAGTCAAGAACTTCCTCAGCGGTGGCGCCTAGAGGACGCCACCGCTGCAGCGAAGCCTGTCTGAACGTCGGTCGATGCTTTCGCGTTGGTCGCTACGGGCAAACGGGTCATAACGCTTCGGCGGTCAGGCAATGGACCGACGCAAGCCATATACCGCCGCTTCATCGAGGGAACGGTGGTCGGACGGGCGGCGACGGCCGCCCGTCCTCCTTTAATTGGTCGCACCCGCTTGCGACGGCATCATGCTCTAACGCCTGTGTAGCTCATCGCGATCGAGGCGATCACCTGCCCTGAACCCGCTCGGTATTGGCTCGGCCGTCGCTGGATCTGGTGTGCTGCTGGTCCAACGCCCGTGCTCATGCTCCCAGCGGCCGCCCGCCGTACCCTGCAGGAGCGGATTGACGAAGGGTCGCACAATCGCGAGCGCCTCATTGAGCGTATTCGCATTCGTCAAGACAGACTCGGCCACCTCGCGCCTATAGCCAGACTCCCACAGCGCGCGATCTGGGATGTCGAATATATGTGGCAGTGTGACGCTTCGTCGCTCTGCCTCAGACCGCAAAGACCGGAGCTGTTGCTCGGCGTCGAGCGACGCCCCGCGCGCTATGGCAACCAAATCGACGAGGTCGCGATAGCGAGTTGACGGCGCCCGAGATCGTCCGTACAGCTCGAATGTCGCGGCGATCTTGTCGGCGACGTGATCGACGAGCGGATAGGCGCGGTAACCTTTCTGTCGCAGCTCGGGAAGGTCAACTTTTGCAATAGGCGGGACATCGTCAGGTTCGCGGATCATGCGCAGGTCCGAGCCAACCAGGTCGATGTGGAATCGCTCCCACTCTTGCCGGCCGATATATGCCGCGACAGGCAGACGCACGGCGGACGACTCATCACCGACTGAGCGTCGCGGTCCAACCTCGAACCGAAACCAGTCACCCAGGTCCTGGGTGGCGGCCCCTCGCAGGTCAGACTCTGCGGCATCGGCAGCGTCGCGTACTTGCTCATCGAAGCTGGTGGGCACCCACCGTCGCCGGTGCGTGTGCGGACGGGAACTGGCTACCAACGCGTGCTCGTGCCTCAGATATCCAGAGCCCGCCTTCGGGGTCACCGACAAGGTCGAGCATCCATTCCAGCAGGGCAAGTCCGTCGCGTCGTCGCAGACCGAACTTGCCGGCGTGCGCGGCGAGAACGTCGGCAACTGCTTCCGGAGACTCGTAGACATTGCGCAGCGAGTCCGTGATGATGTGCGCCACCGCGCCTGGGTCCTCGTTGTCGTAGAGAAGGTCCGACACGATACGCGCGGGACGTGTGACGGGAAGCCCGCGCAGGATGTGCCATTCCGTCTTGGTCAGCTTGCGACGGTACGTCCTCACATCCGGCCGGCGTGGTTGGTGGCGCTCCGCGAGCGTAAATTCGTGACGCTCTTCCGGCAGGTGCCCGACGCCGTACATATCGGCCGCGGATCGATGTGAGACAACCCCTTGGGCTTCGACACGCTCCCAGACAGGCACAGCGGGTGCGAGTTGTAGCCACGCCGCGCGTAGGTCCTCATGATCCGGTGGTGGTGCGCCGCGCAGCCGATATACACCCTGGGCGACTTTCTGGAGGGAGTGTTCCGAAGCAGTGAGTCGGTCGAGTGTCCGACGTGCGACACCGAGGCCAAGCGCCTGCTGGCGGGTAACAAGACCCCACTGCTCCTCGGCCATCTCGGTGAGTCGGCTCCGCGTCGTGTAATGCTGCACAGACTGCAGTATACGCCACAACTGGCGGCAAGCACAGTATATCTAGCGCGTATATCTGCAAATAACGCCTTAAGCGACGGACTATGGAGCCGTAGATGCTAAAAAACTGAGTCACCGCCTCCGGGTTCGGGTCAAGCTCGGCCGGCGTGGTCTCAACCACCCCCACCCCCTGCCGATTACCCGGAACGATGACCACCATCGAAGCCACGCTTGCGCGGGTCACCGCGATCAGGCAGGCGTTGGCCGACCCCGCCACCATGATCGGCTCTGGCGGAGTGATGACGGGCGGAACGGAAGCCCCATCGTCCAGCAGTGCAACGGCGGCGAGCACCGGAGCGTCGTTTGCCTCCGCGCTCGAAGAGGCGAACGCCGGCTACGGAACCTCAGGTGAAAGCTCCCCAGCCACCGCAACCGCAGCCGACATCACGCCCACCTACGGGCTGCAGAGCATGAACGGCGTGGTCGGCTCGTCAGGGGTGGCGGCGGCAGGCACCGACTACGCGGACTCGCCGGGGGCGCGCATCGTGGCGATCGCGGAAAGCCAGATCGGTCAGACCGAGCAGCCGCCGGGGTCGAACGAATCGCCGGCAATTGCTCAGTACCGCACGGCGACGGCGGGAGCGGTGCCAGGGGCACCCTGGTGCGCGTACTTCGCCTCATGGGCGGCGAGCCAGGCGGGCGCGCCGATCGGCGAAGGCGGCCAGGGCGCGGGGTCCGTCTCGGACGTGTGGTCGTGGGCGCAGAGCACCGGGCGCGCGATCGCGAACGCCCCCGGCGTGGTGCCCCAGCCGGGAGACCTGATCGTGTTCGGCGACGAACACGTGGGGATCGTCAAGGACGTGCTCCCCAACGGCGACATCCAGACGATCGAGGGAAACTACGAAAACAAGGTCTCGGCGAACGTCCGCACGCCCACGGAAGCGACTGGCTACGTCAACATGAACTGACCCGCGGCAGTAGACTCGTGCCAGGGCGGAGCGGATGAACGAGCAGACCACCACCCCTGGAAAAGCGGCTCCCGAGCGGATGTGGCTGAAGGTGCTGCCACTGCTCGTGCTGGTGCTCGTTGTGGCGGCCGTCGGCAGCTTCCTGTTTGTCAAGGGCCCGGCCACGCAGGCGCTCCCGAACGGGGTGCACCAGGGTGCTGCGGGCGAGGGCTACTACGGGACGCTGGCGCTCCCCGCCGAGCAGGCGCCGCCGATCCACCTGCGCAACTACCTCGGCCAGCCGGTGACGCTCAGCCAGTACAAGGGCAAGGCGGTCCTGGTGACGTTCCTGTACGCCAACTGCCCGGAGATCTGCCCGTTGATCGCGTCCAACCTGCGCGTGGCGCTGAACATGCTCGGTCCTCGTGCGTCGAAGGTGCAGGTGATCGCCGTGTCGGTCGACCCCCGCGGGGACACCCCTGCGAACGTCGCCAGGTTCGTGCACGAGCATGAGATG
>DATBZG010000120.1:0-8068 GCA_036513335.1 Solirubrobacteraceae bacterium
CCGCCGGATGAGGCGGTCCGGGCGGTCGCCCGCGTCCAGGCCGTGATGTATTTGGCCGCGGCAGAGCTCTCCGTTCCATCGGCCTGAACGAGTCACCGATACGATGCAGCGCGTGCCCGACCGCCTCTACTTCACCGACTCCGACGAAGCCAACGAGCTGCTCGCGGCAGACCCGATGGCGCTGCTGATCGGCTTCGCGCTCGACCAACAGGTCTCCGTCCAGAAGGCGTTCGCCGGGCCTCTGGTAATTCAGGAGCGGCTCGGAACGCTCGACCCCAAGCGACTGGCCAAGCTCGACCTCGAGCCGGCGTTCAAAGAGAAACCGGCGATCCATCGCTTCCCCGGGTCGATGGCGCAGCGCGTGCACGAGCTCGCGGTGTACGTGAGCGACACGTACGACGGCGATGCCGCGCGAGTGTGGACCGACGCCGCCGATTCGTCCGAGTTGCGCGCCAACCTCGCCGCCCTTCCAGGCTTCGGCGAGATGAAGGTCAAGTCACTGGGCGCGGTGCTTGCCAACCGCTTCGGCGTGGGTGCCGCCGCGGACCTCGTGCCCGCCCACCCCACGCTCGGCGACGTCGACTCGCCACAGGCGCTCACCGACTACCAGGCCGCCAAGCGGATTCACAAGGCCGAGTGGTCGAAACTGAAGCCGCGGCGCTAGACCTCGGCCGAGCGCGCCGTCGTTTCCCTTGGCTCGCCCCTCACTCAGCGACCAACAACTCGCGGACGGAGGCGCGCGCGCGACGTCGCCGCGCATCGTGCGCACGGCTTGCGCGCCGAGCAACGCGGCTCCGCCGCGCCTGGAGTCCGGCCCACTCTCGATCTCGATCGATCACGACCCTGCCCTCGTCGATTGCCCTGAGCAGCAGTAGCGGCGCATCGTCGTTCACGCGGTTCAGCCGCGCGACGTCCACCTCGCGTCCTACGGCGCGTTCGAGACGCACGGCAAGCTTGACCGCCGAGTCGGGACGATCCTCCGTCAGAGAGACCAACAGATCGAGATCCGAATCCGTTGTGTCATCACCCCGAGCGACCGAGCCATAGAGGACCGCGAGGCGGACGTTGGGCTCAGTGCGCAGCGCGCCTCGCAACATCGAAAGCGACTGCCAATGCTCGGCCATGTAACGCCGCTCGACGTCGCTGACACGCTGCCGACGGGCACTTAGGCGTTCGACGTGGATCGTCCCGTCTGCGGCGGCCCGGCGCAGCGTTCGAGGATCAACGCCCAACTCCTCAGCAAGCTCAGCCAGTTCGAGCATGCGCCGAGTATAGGCCTTCGTGTGACCGTTAGCCGGTCAGATCACCGGCGGCGGGGACCCCTCAGCGCTCCCGGCGAGCGCAGGATCCCACTGGCAGACGAGACACGCGTGGCGGAACGCCGAGCGGGCGAACGCGACCCCGTCGTTGCTGCCGGTGAGCGCATCCCAGTCGAGCACGTACTCGCCGAGCTCCTGCTCCCAGCGCGCAGCGGCGGGCTCGAGCGTCGCCTGGGAGAAGCCCTCGGGTGCGGGGTGCGCATAGGCATAGAAGGCCGAATGCTTGTAGCGCGCGTCCCCGGGCCACCAGCCGACGGCGACCTCCTGCGCGTCCATCGCGTTGCGCATGATGAAGTCCTCTGACGGCGGGTCCGCGGGCTCTCCGGAGAACAGGTTCACGGCCAGGTCGAACGAGCCCCACCAGGCGTTGACGGGTGTCGAGCGTCCGCGGTATGGCGCGCGGAACGCAGCCAGAATCAGCGCCGCCTGCGTGGCGGCGGCGAAGTAGTGACCGACCTGCTGGGTGTCATACGTGGCGTGTTCGTCGTCCTCGTCCAGCGGCACGCTCCACGCGACCTCCTGCGGCGTGGCATTGATCTCCACGACTTCGGCGAGGGCGCCGATCGCCTCGAGCAGCTCGCGCGTGACCTCGCCCACAGCGCGATCAGGGCCGAGCGCGATGCGACGCGCACCACCGCCGCTGTGCTCGACGAGCGCCTCGTGGGTGCGCAGGTCAAGCGCCGCCACGAACGCCCCCGACCCGTCAGGCGCGGGCAGCGGGTTCGTCTCCCAGCCGCGTGCCGTCAGTCGCAGCGCCGCGTGCTGGAGCTCAGGCTCGGGCGGCGCGCACGCGACGGCCAGCTTTCCGAGGACCTGCGTGTGCGCGTGCAGCGTGTCGCACGTGGCGCTCCACTCGTCGTAGGCGGGCAACGCCGGCCAGCCGGAGGGCATGCTCGGAGCGTAGCGCTCGCCGCACATTCAGGTTTCTTTCACCTTCGCCGGTCAGCATCTCCGCCATGCGCCTACTGGTCGTCGACGACGACCCCTCCGTCCGCGAAGCGCTCGCGCTCGTGCTGGACCTCAACGGGTTCGACGTGGCGACAGCGTGCGACGGGCGCGAGGCGATCCGCACGCTCGCGCTCGACTCACCCGACGCGGTGATCCTCGACGTGCTGATGCCCGGGCTGGACGGCCTGGAGGTGTGCCGTCGCATGCGCGCCACGGGCAACCGCACGCCGGTGTTGATGCTGACGGCCCGTGCAGAGGTCAGCGACCGGGTGGCGGGCCTGGAGGCCGGCGCCGACGATTATCTGGCCAAGCCGTTCGCGCGCGAGGAGCTGGTCGCCCGCCTGCGTGCGCTGCTGCGACGCACGGGCTGGGAGGGCGATGACGGTGTTCTGCGCTTCGAGGACCTCGAGCTCGACCCGCTCGCACACGAGGCTCGCCGCGGCCGGCGCCTTCTGGAGCTGACGCGAACCGAGTTCCTGCTCCTGGAACTGCTCATGCGCCACCCGCGCCAGGTGCTCACGCGGGCGGCGATCTTCGATCATGTGTGGGGCTATGACTTCGGGCCGGCATCGAATTCGCTGGAGGTGTACATCGGCTATCTGCGCCGCAAGACCGAGGCGGAAGGCGAGCCGCGACTTGTCCGTACCGTACGCGGCGTGGGCTACGTGCTGAGGCCGTCGGCGCCGTGAGCTTCCGCAGGCGCACCGTGCTGCTGGCCGCGGGCGCCGTCGCGGTGGCGATCGTGATCGCCTCCGTCGTCGTGTACTTCGTCACCCGCAACGAGCTCGTCGGGCAGATCGACTCGAGCCTGCGCGAGAAACCGCGGTCGGTGATGCTCGCCAACGTGCCGGCGGGGGCGGTTGCGGTGGTGGGGCGGAGCAGCGGGGAAGCGCGCAGTACAGGGCCTACGCCGGCCGTTCCGGGCCCGCGTGAACAGGCGATCGCGGTGGAACACAACACGTTCTCCGCGGGCGGCGCCTCGATCGCCAAGGAACTGCCTCGTCTCGGCAGTCAGGCGCACCTCGTGCTGCCCACCGCTGCGCTCGGCGGCGCCACCGGCTACGTCCAGCTCTACACGAGCGCGGGGCGTCTGCTGCACTCTGGCAGCAAGCAGGGCCTGCTGCTGCCAGTCACCGCAGCGACGAGGGCGGTCGCTCAGGGCAAACGGCCGGCCTTCTTCAGCGACGTGACAGTTCGTGGCACATCCGTGCGCATGTTCACCGAGCAGGCGGGCAAGGGCGCCGTGTGGCAGGCTGCGCTGCCGCTGAGCGACCTCGACGACACGCTCTCACGCCTGCGGCTCGTGCTGGCGCTCGTGTGTCTCGGCGGCGTCCTCTTGGCAGTCACGCTCGGGCTGCTCGTCTCAAGGGCGGCGCTGGTGCCTGTCCGCCGTCTGATCGGCGCCGTCGAACAGGTCGCCCGTACACAGGATCTGGGGCACCGCGTCCGGGCCGACAACGACGACGACCTCGGGCGGCTGGCAGGGAGCTTCAACACGATGCTGGCCGCGCTCGAGCGTTCGCGCCTGGCCCAGCGCCAACTCGTCTCCGACGCCTCACACGAGCTGCGCACGCCGCTCACGAGCGTGCGCGCCAACCTCGACGCGCTTGCCCTCGGCGAGCGGCTGGCACCGTCAGAGCGGGCCCGCGTCGTCGCCGCCGTGCAGGCCCAGCTGAGCGAGCTGACGGTGCTCGTCGGGGACCTCGTGGACCTGTCCAAGACCGACGTCGAGGAAATCGAGGTGGAGGACGTGCGCTTGGACCTCGCCGCCGCAGCGGCGCTGGAGAGAGCGCGGCTGCACGCCTCGCGCTGCGACTTCACGCTCGAGGCCGAGCCGTGCCTCGTGCGCTGCGCTCCCGGACGGCTGGATCGTGCAATCGCGAACCTGCTCGACAACGCCTGTGAATGGAATCCCTGGCCACAGGTGGGGCCGGTCGAGGTACGCGTGCGCGACGGCATGCTCCAGGTGCACGACCACGGCCCCGGGATTCCCGAGGAGGACATCTCGCGCGTGTTCGACCGCTTCTACCGCTCGCCTGACGCGCGTGCGCGCCCCGGCTCGGGGCTCGGCCTGGCGATCGTCAGGCACTTCGCCGAGACACACGGTGGCACCGTTCACGCTGCCAACGCCTACGGCGGGGGTGCGCTGCTGACCCTGCAGCTGCCGGTCCTGCCAATGACAGCCGCCGAGCTCGAGGCTTGCGGCCCCGACGAGGCGGTTCACGAAGCTCCTCGAATTCTCTAAGGCGATTCTCAGGTTGCGGGCGCTTCATGTCAACATGCCCACGAACCCCAAGCCGTCTTCCCGATCTCTCCACCGCTGGTTCGCACTCACCGGTCTCCTCCTGCCGGCGCTCGCACTCAGCGCTTGCGGCAGCTCCTCCTCATCCCCGACATCATCTGCCGCGAAGGAACAGCAGGCGGAAGTGAAGTTCGCCGACTTCGCCAAGTGCCTACGAGAACACGGCGTCAACGCCACGGCGTCGACGGGACCCGGGGGCGAAGGCCAGGCGCTGCGCGTCCAGGGGGCCGGCGGGCACGCGAACATGGAAGCCGCACAGAGAGCCTGCAAGAAGTATCAACCTGAACCTCAAAAGGTGAACCTCTCCCCGCAGCAAAAGGTGGCCCAGGCGGAAGCCGTCGAAAAGTTCGCCAAGTGCATGCGCGAACACGGCATCGAGGTGCATGCCTCGAGCTCCGAAGGGCGCATCTCAATCCAGATCCACGGCAGTCCTGGCGCCGGCCCAAACCCCGAAAGCCCCGCTTTCCAGAAGGCGCAGAGCTCATGTCAGAAGCTGTTGCCCTTCAAGGGCAAGGGCCGACTCGGCGGCCCGCCCGGCGTGAAGCAGGCCGGTGGGCCAGGCAGCTCGGAAAGCGCCAGCTCAGCGACCGGCGGCTGACCCATGGGCTCCTCTGGGCGCAGGCGCCTGCGCTGGCTGGCCGCCGCGACGCTCGCGATCGCCGTCGGGGCAGTGCTCGCGGTCGTGCTGCTTTCCTCCGGCGCGGGCGCCCGCCACGAATCCCCAACCGGCGTTCCGACAGGCGACATCACCGCCGCTGTGACACGGCGCACGCTCTCTGAAAGCTCCACCGTCAACGGCACGCTCGGCTACGGCACGGCGCTTGAACTCTACGATCGGCTCGGCGGCACCTTCACCTGGCTGCCATCCGTCGGCGCCGTGATCGGCCGCGGCGGGACCCTGTGGCGGATCGACGATGCGCCCGTTGTCCTCATGTACGGCGCGGTACCGGCCTACCGCACGCTGAAGCAGGGCGTAAGCGACGGCCCGGACGTCACCGAGCTGAACGAGAACCTGATCGACCTCGGCTTTGACCCTTACGGCGCGATCGGCGACGAGGAATCCTTCGGCGAAGCCACGACCGCTGCCGTCAAGCGCTGGCAGAAGGCCGAGGGACTACGTGAAACGGGCGAGGTCGAACTGGGCCGCGTCGTCTTTGCCCCGAGCGCGCGGCGCCTGACGGCCGTGAAGGTCGCTCTCGGGCAGGACCCTCCCGGCGCCACAACACCAACCGAGACCGGTGAATACAAACGCGGACCAAAAAGACACAGAAACACGAAGAAACCAACAAAAGCTAGGCACAAGCCCGCGAAAGAGAAGAAGAAACCCGCGGACGAAGAAGCGACAAAAGACTCGCCGGCAAAACAGTCGCCGGCCAAAGAGTCGCCGAGCAAAGAATCCCCCAGCGGGGGATCAAGCCCAGGCGCCGGTGAGGTTGTGCTCACGACCTCCTCCACGCAGCAGATCGTCCAACTGAAGGTGAAGCCCGAACAGCAGCAGCTCGCCCGGCGCGGCGAGACCGTCACCGTGCAGCTACCCGGTGGCGGCGAAACACCCGGCCGCGTCACGGAAGTCGGTACGGTCGCGAGCGAATCCACTGGCGCGGGGAACGAACCAAAAGGCAGCGGCGGCGAAAGCGGCGAATCCACGATCCCCGTGACGATCGCGCTCGAGCACCACGTCTCCCACCTCGACCAGGCGCCCGTCAGCGTCGAACTGGTCAAGAGCATCCGCCGCGAAGTGTTGACGGTGCCGGCGACGGCGCTGATCGCCACCGCCGGCGGCGGCTACGCCGTCGAAACCCTCGGGAAAGATCGCCGCGCGACGGTGCCGGTGACGCCGGGCATGTTCGCCGACGGCTACGTCCAGGTCGAAGGCGCAGGCGTGCGCGAAGGCATGACCGTGATCGAGTCGCAGTGAGCGCGGTTCTCGAGCTCTCTGAGGTGATCAAGCGCTACGACGGCGGCGTCGAGGCGCTACGGGGCGTCGAGCTGACCGTCGAAGACGGCGAGCTGTGCGCGATCGTGGGCCCATCCGGCTCGGGCAAGTCGACGCTGCTGCACATCATGGGCACCCTGGAACGGGCAACCAGCGGGCTCGTACGCATCGCGGGGGCGGACGTTGCCCGCGCCTCCGACCGCGACCTGGCCGCGCTGAGAGCGCGTCGGATCGGCTTCGTCTTCCAGCAGTTTCACCTGCTGGAGGCGGACAGCGCACTCGAGAACGTGGCCAACGGTCTGCTCTATACGGGCACCCCCGCCCGCGAGCGCCGGAGGGTGGCGGCTGTCGCGCTCGAGCGCGTGGGCCTCGGCCATCGCGCGCAGCAGACCTCCGCGCTGCTGTCCGGCGGGGAGCGCCAGCGCGTGGCGATCGCACGCGCGCTCGTCAGTTCGCCGGCGATCGTGCTCGCCGACGAGCCGACGGGGAACCTGGACACGCACAACGGACAGGAGATCCTCGAGCTGCTGCGGGCGCTCAACGAGCAGGGCACGACCGTGCTCGTGATCACCCACGACCGCGAGATCGCCGCCACGCTGCCCAGACGCGTGGAGCTGCGCGACGGGCGCCTGATCCACGACGAGGCGCCTCCGCGGTGAGCGACGCAGGCCTCGACCTCGCGCCCAGCCGTCTGCTGGGCGCCGACGTGCTGCGGGTCGCGAGCGTGGGCCTGCGCACGCGCCGCCTGCGCGCCGCGCTGTCGGCGCTGGGGGTGGCGATCGGGATCGCCGCGATGGTCGCGGTGCTGGGCATCTCGGACTCGAGCAAGGCGGGGCTGGTGGCGGAGCTGAACGAACTGGGGACCAACCTGCTGACCGTGTCGCCGGGGGAAACGTTCCTTGGCGAAGCGGCCAAGCTGCCGGAAGCTGCCGTCAGGGACGTGCGCAACCTGCGCAGCGTGCGCTCCGCGGCCGCGGTGACAAGTGTGTCCGGGGCCTCAGTGCGCCGCAGCGCGTTTATCGAAGCGGCTGAAACCAACGGGATCGGGGTCTACGCAGCCGATTCGCAGCTGCTCGCCACGCTCGGGGGAACGATGACCTTGGGGCGCTTCCTGAACCCGGGTGACGAACGCTACCCGGTGGTCGTGCTGGGGCTCGTGGCTGCGGAGCGACTCGGCGTCGAGCGCCTATCGGCCGCCGGCCGTCCGCTGCAAGTGCTGATCGACGACACGTGGTTCACGGTCGCCGGGGTGATCGGCTCGCTGCCGCTGGCACCGGAAATGGAACGGGCCGCGCTGATCGGCTACCCGGTCGCCGAGCGCCTGTTCGCGACCACGCGGAACGCGGGCATGCTCTACGTGCGCGCCGACCCCGAACGGGTGCCCGAAGCCGACTCGCTACTCGGCGCCGCCGCCAACCCGGAGAGCCCCGAACAGACCAAGGTCAGCCGGCCTTCGGATGCCCTCCAGGCGCGGGCAGACGCACAGAGCACGCTGACCGCGGTGTTCCTGGCGCTCGGCGCCGTCGCGCTGCTCGTCGGCGGGGTGGGCATCGCCAACGTGAT
>DATBZG010000121.1:0-21562 GCA_036513335.1 Solirubrobacteraceae bacterium
GCCCACCGCTCAGACGAGATCGCGCTGGTGTTCCCGACGATCAAGCACCTGGAACAGCTGCGCGAGTTTCCCTCCGCGCGAGCGCTGCTCGAGTACGCAAGCGGACGTGACGTACAGCCGGTGCAGCCGCGCGTGATCCTCGAGGGCGAGGTCGCCCGCATCGTGCTGCCCGGCGAGCCTGGATACTGAGCCCGAGCCTCCGGGGACGCTCGACTCACGTCGGCTCCGCCATCTGCCGATGTAAATCGTAGGTCGATTAGACCGGGGAGCCATTCCCCAGCTATCGCGGCCCTCGATGCCGCAGTCAGGAGGCGCCTATGAACAGGGGCGCCGCAAGCACGCACCGGTCGCTCTTCCGCGACTCCCTCGCAGTAAGCCCGCGCCCGATTGCCAAGCACGGACTTCGACCCGCAAACGGCCGTGGACGGCTGATGCTGGCCTTCGAAGCGCTCGAGACATTCCCCGCGTTGGCCCAGTCAAGCACCCGGCTGCTCACGGTGATCGCCGACGACCATCCCGCCACGGCCGACATCATCTCGGCGGTCGAGTCCGACGTCGCACTGGTCGCAGCGGTACTGCGCCTCGCCAACGCCAGACAGTCCGGCGGCGGACGTGTCGATACGGTGGCACGCGCGACCGAGCTGCTCACTCGGCAAGACATCCGGGCGCTCGCCAGCAACGGGCGCACGTTCGACTTCTTCGGGCGAGCAAGTATGTGGGACTCCACGCCGGCCCACTTTCGGCTGCACGCCCTTGCCACCCAGCGTGCTGCCGATCGGATCGCTGCCCGTACGGACTACACAGACCGTGACCGTCTCGCCGTGACCAGCCTTCTACACGACATCGGGAAGCTCGTGCTTATCCATGCCCACCCCAACTATCCGTCTCAGGTCCACAACGGCGCAAAGACGCCCGAGGATCGCATCCACGAGGAGCGCAGGGATCTCGGCATCGATCACGCCGTAGTCGGAGGAGTATTGATCCGGCGCTGGAGGCTGCCGGCCTCGCTGGCGACCCCGATCGAACGTCACCACGAGCCCGAGGCGCAGGGCGATGCAGCGATCATCCGACTTGCTGACATGCTCGTCCACTACGAGCAGGAAGGATCCGTCTCGCCGACCGCGATGACCCAGAGTGCCCGGGCTGTTGGCCTCAGCACGAAGGAGCTGCGGATGCTGATGCAAGACTCGCGAGACTCCGAGCAACGTCTACGCCACGTCGATCCGTGTCCACTTAGCGGGCGTGAGCTCGCAGTGCTTCAGCAACTGGCCAAGGGCAGCGTCTACAAGAAGATCGCCCAGGACCTCTCGCTAACCGTGAGCACGATTCGCACTCACCTGCACAACATCTATGGCAAGCTTGGCGTCGCCGACCGTGCCCAGGCAGTGTTGGTCGCCACCAAGAATGGCTGGCTCTAACACGACCGACGCTGGAGTCGAGCTCCTCCGCGCGC
Organism: Solirubrobacteraceae bacterium; assembly: GCA_036513335.1. Lineage (GTDB taxonomy): Bacteria > Actinomycetota > Thermoleophilia > Solirubrobacterales > Solirubrobacteraceae > Palsa-744. Next base: position 1,454 of record DATBZG010000121.1, read on the forward strand.
AGGCCCAGCGGCGAAGCGGCGGGCCCGTGTAGCGCGTGCCCCGGATGCAGATATCGTGAGCCCCGCGTGATGCGGAAGCTGATCTACTCGATGACCCTGTCGCTGGACGGCTACATCGCCGGACCGGATGGCGCGATCGACTGGTCCGTGCCCGACGAGGAGCTGTTTCGGTTCCACCACCAGCACGTGCAGGAAATAGGTATGCAGCTCTGCGGACGGCGGCTGTACGAAACGATGGCCTACTGGGAGACCGCTGAGGAGAGTCCGCTTTCCGCGGAGCACGTCAAGTTCGCCCAGACCTGGAAGGCCCTGCCGAAGGTCGTGTTCTCCACAACACTGGAGAGCGTCGTGGGCAACACCAGGCTAGCCACGGACGGCGTCCGCGAGGAGGTCTCGAGGCTCAAGGAGCAGCCCGGGAAGGACATCGCCGTCGGCGGCGCCGGCCTCGCCCGCGCGTGCATGAAGCTGGGGCTGATCGACGAGTGGCGGCTGTTCCTCAGCCCGGTCCTACTCGGCGGCGGCACGCCCTACTTCCCGACCCTGGAGAAAGTGATCAACCTCGAGCTGATCGAGACACGCACATTTGGCTCCCGCGTCGTCTACCTTCGCTATGGGCGCGTGCCAAACGACCTGTAGGGATGGTTCAGGTTGGCGTTCACTCGCGCAGCCGCTGGTAGATCTTGCACAGGTAGAACCACCCAACCGCGGTGCGGAAGTGCTCGTCTCGCCCTCTACACATCCCGACGGCGAGCCGTCGAATCAGACCTGCTGCTGGTTCTCAACCACGTGCGTGACCGCGTTGATCAACGCCAGGTGCGTGAACGCCTGCGGGTAGTTGCCGAGGTGGCGGCCCGAGGATGCCTCGAGCTCCTCCGCGTAGAGACCCAGCGGTGAGGCGTATGAGAGCAGGCGCTCGCACATGTGCTCGGCCTCGCGGTGCTCGCCGATCTCAGACAGCGCCGATACGAGCCAGAACGAGCAGATCAGGAAGGTTCCCTCCTCACCATGGAGACCGTCGTCGGTTTCGTCGGTGCGGTAGCGCAGCACCAGCCCGCCCTCGGTGAGCTCGTCGCGGATCGCCCTCACCGTCGCGCACACGCGTTCGTCGTCGGGAGGCAGGAAGCGCACCAGCGGCACCAGCAGGTTCGACGCGTCGAGCGCGTCCGTCTCGTAGTGCTGGCGAAAGACGCCGCGCTTGTCGACGCCCTTCTCGAGGATGTCCGCGCTGATCTCATCCGCCAGGGCCTGCCAGCGTTCTGCGTGCTCGGCCTCACCTCGGCGTTCGGCAAGCCGCGCGCCACGGTCCATCGCCACCCAGCACATCAGCTTGGAGGAGACGTAGTGGCGCGGCTCGCCGCGCGCCTCCCAGATCCCCTGATCTGGCTTCTTCCACGCGTCCGCCGCGCACTGCACCTGGTCCGCCAGCACCGGCCACAGCCGCTCAGGGATGTGGTCGCGCTTCTTGGAATGCAGGTACACCGAGTCGAGCACCGCACCAAACACGTCGTTCTGGCGCTGGCTATACGCTTCGTTGCCGATACGCACCGGGCGCGCGCCCTCGTAACCCTTGAGGTGATCGAGCGTCGTCTCCGTCAGCTCCTTCTGGCCCCTGATCCCATACATGATCTGCAGCGAGCCGTCCTCGTTGCGTTCCATGTCCGCGAGGTACTGCACGAAGTCGTCCGCCTCCCAGTTCAAGCCCAGCGCGTGCAGCGCCCACAGCGTGAACGTCGCATCGCGCATCCAGCAGAAGCGGTAGTCCCAGTTGCGCTCCCCGCCGGGGGTCTCCGGCAGCGACGTCGTCGGGGCTGCCACGAGAGCGCCCGTCGGCATGAACGTCAGGCCCTTCAGCGTCAACGCCGAGCGCTCCAGGTGGAGCCGCCAAGTGTGGTCGGGGTACGTGCCTTCGGCCAGCCAGTTGCGCCAGAAATGGCTCGTGCGTTCGATGTGTTCCTCCGCCTGCTCGACCGTATGGGGCCCTCCCCGATCCTCCGTCCAGGAGATCGCGCAGAAGCGCTTCTCGCCTTCGCGCATCGTGTGGCGCCCGTGCGCGCGATTGCCCTCGATGCCCATACGGATGTCGCTGAACAGCCTGAAAGCGTTCGCCTCGTTGGCGGCGTCCATCATGCACACGCCCGACTCGCCGCTTTGCACAAAACTCCAGTTCGCCGCCGTCGCGCCGTAGTCGAGCATCGGCTCGCACACGACCTCGACCTGCACCTGACCCTGGATGCACTCGATCAAGCGCACGAGCAGGTGGTCGGCGTCGTAATCGGTCGGCGGACGCGTGTGACTCGAGCCCTCCTTGTTGTCGTGCCACGGGCCGATCGTCAGCGCCTCCACCACCCGCACCCAACCCTGCGGCGTCATCCAGGTGGTCTCGATGATGTTCGTCCCGGGGATGTAACGCCTGCCGGCGGGCACGTACACGCCGTAGGGCCCGACCCGCCAGGAGCCCGCGCCGCGATCGAGCAGAGCGCCGAACACCGACGGCGAGTCGAAGTACGGCACGCACATCCACTCGATCGAGCCGTCCGAGGCGACCAGCGCCCCCGTGTGGCAGTCCGACAGGAAGCCGTAGTCGGCGATCGGCGGAAACGGCGAGTTCAGCGAGCCCATGCCGGCTGCCACCGAACCGGCCGCCGACTGGCCGCCGTTGCCCGCAGCGTCTTTCGCTGCGGCACCCGCCGCCGGGGAGCTCTCGGGCGGGCTCACCACTCGGTACGCTCGAACTTCGGGCGCTCGACGCCCTCCGGCAAGATCAGCTCGTCTTCGAGCTTGTCCAGGTGCGCTGCCAGCGTGGACGTGGCCAGCGGCAGAAGTGGCTCGCTCACCTCCGGCCAGACCGCTTTCAGCAGTTCGTCGATCGTGCGCTTGCCTTCGCTCAGCGCCATGATCAGCCGGCTTTCACGGTCCACGCGGTGAGCGACGTACTCTTCCAGCTTCGCCTGGGCGTCCCATACGACCGGCCCGTGGCCCGGGCACAGGACGTTGAAGTCCTCGCGCAGGCGAAGCCGGGTGAGCGCCAGCAGATATCCGGTCATCGCGCCTCGGTATGGACTGATGAAGACGCTGCCCTCGCCCAGCACCGCGTCGCCCGTGAAGCACGCGCCGTTGGCGATCAGCGCGAAGTGGTCGGCCGAGTGCCCAGGCGTCGCCACCGCCTCGAACGGGCCGAAGCGCACGCCTTCGCTGAGCAGGATGTCGACCGCGCCGCGCCCCGCCGCCAGCGGCGCCGGGTGATGTTCGAGCAGCGACCGCACCGCTTCTGAGTGATCGTGATGATCGTGGGTGAGCACCACCCCACCCAACCCTCCCCGGGCCTCGATCGCCTGTGAGAGATGCTCGATGTGCTCATCCAGAAGCGGGCCGGGATCGACGACCCAGGTCGGGTCGCGTCCCACCACCCATGTGTTCGTGCCCGACAGCGTCAGCGGCCCCGGGTTGGCAGCGCGCACGCACAGGACGTCGTAGTGCGCGAGCAGGTCGGCGTCGGAGGCTTGCGCCTCCGAGCCGCCGCCGGCGCCTGCCTCTGTCTCGCGATTGTGCGGAGGCGGCGTCGTCATGTGCGCGACGTTAGCTGACGGCGCGGCCGAAAAGACGGCCGACGCTATCTCACCTGGCACGCGTACGGCGCTGGGCACTGCCACGCGATGACCCACCCGCGCGCTGTCCAGTTGGATTCGCAGTGTTCGAACGGCGGGGCCCTCTGTGCGGGCGTTTCGGCCCACCGGGGGTGCGACCACCCGCGCTGCCACCCGCGCTGCGCTGCGGGGCGCCTGAGGAGATCCCCGCGAGCGCCAGCTCGCGGTCGAGACCAAGCTCGCGGATCATCCCCGCCAGCTCGCGCGTCTGGTCGTGGGCAACCAGCGTCACGCCTACCCCGCTTGCGCCGGCGCGAGCGGTGCGCCCGATCCGGTGCACGTAGTCCTCGCGCGTGGCCGGGATGTCGTAGTTGATCACGTGCGTTATGCCCGCCACGTCGATCCCCCGGGCGGCGACGTCCGTGGCCACCAGCGTGTCCACCACGCCCGCCTCGAAGTTCGCCAACGCGCGCTCGCGCTGGCCCTGGGACTTGTCGCCGTGCATCGCCACCGCGCGCACGCTGCTCGATGCCAGACGTTTGACGAGCCGGTCGGCGCCACGCTTGGTACGCACGAACACGAGCGTCAGGCCGCGCTCGTCCGCGCCCAGCTCGCTGACCAGGCGCGCCACCTTGCCATCGTGGGTGACCGTCACGAAACGGTGCTCCACATCGCCCTTGCGCTCGGCCGAGTGCGCGTGCGCGTGGCTGCGAGGATTGGTGGTGTAGGCCTTTGCGATCTTCCCCACCTCGCCCTCCAGCGTGGCTGAGAACAGCATCGTCTGGCGCTTGGGCGCCGTCATCTTCACGATCCTGTCGACCACCGGGCGGAAGCCCATGTCGAGCATGCGGTCGGCCTCGTCCAGGACGAGTACGCGGATCTGAGCCAGGGACACGTCCCTGCGCTCGATCAGATCGAGCAGACGCCCCGGCGTGGCGACCAGGATGTGGGCGCGCGAGGCCAGCCTCGCCTGCTTGACGATCCCGGCGCCGCCATACACCGCCGCGATCGAAAGCGCGCGGGCGTGAGCGAGCGGGCGCAGGTCCTCCACGATCTGGAGTGCCAGCTCCCTGGTGGGCGCGAGGACGAGCGCAGACGGCCGCGCGTCGGAGTCTTTCAGGCGCTCCACTAGCGGCACCCCGAACGCGAGCGTCTTGCCGGAGCCCGTGGGTGACTGAGCCAGCACGTCGTGGCCGGCCAGCACGTCCGGGATGACCAGCTTCTGGACGGCGAAAGGTGCGGCGATCCCGCGCTTGGCGAGCTCGCTTACGACGACCTCGGACACGCCGAGATCGGCAAAAGTCTCATGCTTCATGTGTTGATGCTCCTTCTGGCAGCCTCACGGGCCGCCGCTGCAGATGGAGATTCGACTGACCCCATCCGCGCTGAAGCGCCAACAAAGACAAAGAACCCCGCGGACGACTTCGCCGCCCGTGGGCTGACCGTAGCAGGCTCGCGGGCCGCCACCGGCCGCTGCAAGGTGCGCTGTGGGCGCCCGTCGCCCGGCGTGTAGGGGCCGTCGCCCGGCGTGTAGGCGCCCGTCGCCTGTCGCCTGTCGCCTGTCGCCCGTCACCCGTCGCTATGGCGCGAGGCGCTCGATCCTCCAGCCGGCCCCGCCCTCGCGCCGGTACACGAGCCGGTCGTGCAGGCGATCATGGCGCTGCTGCCAGAACTCGATGCTCTGGGAGTCCACGCGAAAGCCACCCCAGTCATCCGATAGCGGCAGCTCGCCCTCGCCGTAGCGCTCCTGCAGCTCTGCGACGCGCCGCTCGAGCTCCTCACGGCTGGCCACCGGCCGGCTCTGAGGCGAGGCGAGCGCGCTCAGCTGGCTCCCGCGTGGACGGCTGCGCACATATGCGGCGGTCTCATCTGCGCTCGTGCGGGTCACGGGCCCCTCCAGGCGCACCTGCCGGCCGAGCGGGTCCCAGTAGAACATCAGCGCCGCGCGCGGGTTCTCCGCGAGCTCGATGCCCTTGCGGCTGGCGTAGTTGGTGAAGAACACAAAGCCGCGCTCGTCGAAGCCCTTCACCAGGACCATGCGCACCGACGGCGCGCCGTCCGCGGAGGCGCTCGCCACCGCCGCCGCCTCCGGCAGGCGCACACCAGCCGCGCCGGCGTCCGCGAACCAGCGCTCGAACTGGCGCAGCGGGTCTGGGTCGAGATCCTGCTCGAGCAGGGGCAGGCCGTAGTCGTTCACTCGCTCGTGCAGTCCGGAGCTAGGAGATGTTGGCCATTACGTGCTTGACGACCGTGTAGTCCTCAACTCCGTACATGCTCAGGTCCTTACCGTAGCCGGACTCCTTGAAACCACCGTGAGGCATCTCTGAGACGAGCGGGATGTGGTCGTTGATCCACACGCAGCCGAAGCGCAGCGCCTTGGACACGCGCAGCGCGCGGCCCACGTCGCGCGTCCACACCGAGGAGGCGAGGCCGTAGCGGGTCGCGTTCGCCCACGCGATCGCCTGCTCCTCGTCTGAGAACTGCTGCACTGTGATCACGGGGCCGAAGATCTCGCGCTGGATCATCTCGTCGTCCTGGCGCAGCCCCGCCACGACCGTCGGCTCGAGGTAGAAGCCGGCTCTGTCGGGCGCCTTGCCGCCGGTCACGATCTCCGCGTGCTCTGGACGGCGCTCGAGGAAACCCTCCACCCGCTCGCGCTGGCGCGCCGAGTTGACTGGGCCGAGCGTCGTCTCCGGCGAGAGCGTGTCGCCAATCACCAGGCCTTGTGCCTGGCCAGCCAGGCCGCTGACCACGTCGTCGTACACGCTGCTCGCCGCGAGCACCCGCGTCGCCGCCGTGCAGTCCTGTCCGGCGTTGTAGTAGCCCGTGCCTGCGATCGTTTCCAGCGCGCTCTCCAAGCTCACGTCGTCGAAGACCACCACCGGCGCCTTGCCGCCGAGCTCGAGGTGCACGCGCTTGAGCGTCTCCGCCGCAGTGCGCGCGAAGTGCTTGCCCGTGTCCACCGAGCCCGTCAGCGCCAGCATGTCCACGTCCGGGTGGCTGATCAGCGCCTCGCCGGTCGGGCGGCCCGGTCCGGTGACGACGTTCAGCACGCCCTTGGGAAGCACGTCCGCGGCCAGCTCAGCCAGACGGATCGTCGTCATCGGCGTCGTCTCCGCCGGCTTCAGCACGACCGTGTTGCCCGCCGCAAGCGCCGGGCCGAATTTCCAGATCGCCATCATCAGCGGGTAGTTCCACGGCGTCACCTGCCCGATCACGCCCACAGCCTCGCGGCGCGTGAACGACGTGTAGCCCTCCATGTACTCGCCCGCCGCCCTACCCTCCAGGCAGCGTGCAGCGCCCGCGAAGAAGCGCAGGTTGTCCGCCATCACCGGGATCTCGTCGTTGGCGACCGCCTCGATCGGCTTGCCCGCGTTCAGCGCCTCCATGCGCGCGATCTCATCGCCGTGCTCCTCGATCAGGTCCGCAAGCGCCAGCAGCGCCTGCGCCCGCTGCGCCGGCGTGGTGCCCGACCAACCGTCGAACGCGCCACGCGCCGCCTTCACCGCGCGGTCCACGTCCTCGGGGCTCGAGATCGGCGCGCGTGCGATCTCCTCGCCGGTCGCCGGGTTGAGGATCGCTTCCGTCTCGCCGCTGGAGGCGACGGACTCGCCGTCAATGAAGTTGCTTAGCGTCTCGGTCGTGCTCGCCATCGTCCATCTCCTGGTCGGGTCGGTTTCCCATATCTTTCATCGCGGGTGCTGCGCAGCCACCTTTTCAGCGCTCGCGCGGGACGACAGTCGCTCGCGGGCGAGCGCGTCGCCCTCGTCCTGCAGTCGCTGTGCCTGCGCGCAATCACCGCGCCGCGGACTCCGAGAGCGCCATCCCCAGCGCCTCCGCCACCGCGGGGTGGGTGATCTCGCCCGCCTGCACGTTCAGGCCGCCGCGCAGACCGGGAACACTCTCCAGCGCATCCTCCACGCCGCGCTCGGCCAGCTCGATCACGTACGGCAGCGTCGCGTTGGTGAGCGCATACGTCGAGGTGATCGGCACCGCACCCGGCATGTTCGTCACGCAGTAGTGGGTGATCCCGTCGACCTCATACGTCGGATCGGAGTGCGTCGTCGGGCGGGAGGTCTCAAAGCAGCCTCCCTGGTCGATCGACACGTCCACGAGCACAGCGTTGCGCTTCATCAGCCCAAGCTGCTTGCGTGTGATCACGCGCGGGGCGCGCCCGCCGTGCACCAGCACCGCGCCGATCACCAGGTCCGCTGCCGGCAGCATCTCCTCGATCGCGAGCGTCGAGGAGTACACGGTCGAGGCGCGGCCCGCGAACGCCACTTCCAGATCGCGCAGGCGGTCGATCGAGCGGTCGAACACGAACACGTCCGCCTGCATGCCGATCGCGATGAACGCCGCGTTCATCCCCACCACGCCGCCGCCGATCACCAGCACCGTCGCCGCCGCCACGCCGGGCACACCGCCCAGCAGGATGCCGCGTCCGCCCAGCGGCTTCTCCAGCATGAACGCGCCCGCCTGCGTGGCGATCTTCCCTGCCACCTCGCTCATCGGCGCCAGCAGCGGCAGCCGCCCCTCGGAGTCTTCGACCGTCTCATACGCGATGCACGTCGCCCCCGACTCCATCAGACCACGGGCAAGGTCCGGCTCGGCGGCCAGATGCAGGTAGGTGAACAGCGTCTGCCCCTCACGCAGGCGGCCGACCTCCTCCGGCTGGGGCTCCTTGACCTTCAGCACCAGCTCCGCCCGTGCGAACAGCGCGTCGGCGTCTGCGACGATGCTCGCGCCCTGCGCGGTGAACTGCTCGTCGCTCATCGCGCTGCCCACGCCCGCACCGGCCTGCACCAGCACCTCGTGCCCATGGACCGTCAGCTCTCGCACGCCCGCCGGCGTGATCGCCACCCGGTACTCGTCCGTCTTCACCTCGGTCGGGACTCCGATCCTCATCGCGCCAACTCCCTTCCTCGTAGTGCCAGCCAGAACTCGATGCGGTCGCGCGCGCTGGAGAAATCGCGGCCCGTCAGCTGCTCGATACGCCGGATCCGGTAGCGCAGCGTGTGGCGATGGCAGAAGAGCGCATTCGCCGCCTTCTCCCAGTGGCCGTTGTGCTCGATGAACACGTCCAGCGAGCGCACCAGCTCATCGCCGTACTCGCCCTCGCCCTGTTCGATCGGGTCGAGCACGCTGCGGCAGTAGGAGCCCAGCGCCTCGTCGTCCTGCAGCGACAGCAGCAGCTGGAACGCTCCGAGGTCCGCATAGGAGGCAACCTCCGGCGCGCTCCCGTTGCGCAGCCGCACCGCCTCCAGCGAGCAGCGCGCCTCGTGAAAGGCCATGCGCAAGGAGTGTGTCGCCGTCGGGCGGCTCGCCGACGCGGGAACGCTCCCGTAGCGGCTCGTCAGCTCAGCGCGGATCTTGCGCGCGAGCTCCATCGGCCGCGAGCTCTCGATCGAGCCGGGGCCCGGGTCGATCACCGCGCACAAGAGGCCCGAGCGAATCGCAACCAGGCTCGCCACCTGCTCGCGCTGCAGGATCGCTTCCACCACCGCCGCCGCCGAGCTCGGGTCCGGTGGCTTGAACGCCAGCACCGCCACCTGATCGCCGATCCCAAACGGACGCAGCCGCGCCTGCAGATCCTCCGGGTACAGGTGGCCCGTCAACACCTCCGAGAGCACGTCGCCCACCATCGTCCGCTGCAGCAGCTCGTAGCGCTCGTCCAGCAGCCGCGCGAACGCGCGCTCGGTGATCGCGATGAACGGCAGCTCATACGGCACCTCGAACAGCGGGAACTCACGCGTGCGCGCCGCGTTCACCAGCGCCGCCGGCAAGCGCTTGTGCGCTAGCCCTGTGCCGAAGCCCAGGCCCGCGATGTCGTGGTCGGCCAGGCGCTCGATCAGCTCGCGCTGGGACTTCGGGCCCGTCAGCTGCATGCCCGTCGTCAACAGCAGCTCGCCGCCTTTCAGCCACGGCGTCGGATCCGGCAGCTCGGTGCTGTGCACCCAACGGACGTGCGCCTGCGCGGACTCCTCGCCGCACGCAAGCTCCAGTCCGAGCTCGCCGATCAGACTCGCGACAGTGAGCTCCACCGCTCCATCCGCTCCGAGGCCTCGCTCAGGACCGGGCGCAGGATCGCCTCGATCTCCTCGAACTGCTGCTGGCCGGCGATCAGCGGCGGCGAGAGCTGCACGATCGGGTCGCCACGGTCGTCCGTGCGGCAGATCAGGCCGCGCTTGTACAGCTCGCCCGAGAGGTACCCGCGCAGCAGCTCCTCCGACTCCTCCGAGTTGAACGTCTCCTTGGTGTCTTTGTCCTTCACCAGCTCGATCGCGTGGAAGTAGCCCGCTCCGCGCACGTCGCCCACGATCGGCAGATCGCGCAGCCCGTCCAGCATCTCGCGGAACGGCCCCTCGTTCTCGAGCACGTGCGCGCACAGGTCCTCGCGTTCCATCACGTCGATGTTCGCCATCGCCACCGCGCACGACACCGGGTGCCCGCCGAACGTGAAGCCGTGGTTGAAGATCGCCTTGCCGTGCAGGAACGGCTCCGCCACGTGGTCCGCGGCGATCACCGCGCCCAGCGGCGCGTACGCCGAGCTGATGCCCTTCGCCGTGGTGATCATGTCCGGCTGGTAGCCGAAGCGTTCGCATCCGAACCAGTAGCCCAGCCGTCCCCACGCGCAGATCACCTCGTCGGAGATCAGCAGCACGCCGTGTCTGTCGCAGATCTCGCGCACGCGCTGGAAGTAGCCGTCCTGGGGGGTGAAGCAGCCGCCGCCGTTCTGCACCGGCTCGAGGATCACCGCCGCCACCGTCTCCGCGCCCTCGAACTCGATCGCTTTCTCGATCTCGTTCGCCGCCCACAGCGGGTCGCGGTCCTCCTCCCAGCGGTAGGAGTTCGTGTTCGCAACGTGCACGCCACCCGGCGTCAGCGGTTCGAACGGCGTGCGCAGCGCCGTCAGGCCCGTCGCCGTGAGCGCCCCCATCGAAGTGCCGTGGTAGGAGAGGTTGCGCGAGATCAGCTTGTGCCGGCGCGGTTCGCCCTTCGCCGTGTGGTAGGCCTTCGCCAGCTTCCACGCCGACTCGACCGCCTCCGAGCCGCCCGAGGTGAAGAACACCCGGTTGAGCTCACCCGGGGCGAGATCCGCGATCCTCGCGGCCAGCTCGATCGAGCGCGGGTGGGCGTAGCTCCAGTTCGTGTAGAACGCCAGCTCCTTCGCCTGCGCCGCCGCCGCATCGCCCAGCTCCGCACGTCCGTGACCGACGTTCACGCAGTACAGCGCCGACAGGCCGTCGAGATGGCGTTTGCCGTGCTCGTCGTACACGTAGCAGCCCTCGCCGCGCACGATCACCGGCACCTCGCTCTCGGGGCTCGCGTAGGAGCCCATGCGCGTGAAGTGCATCCACAGGTGACGCTTGGCCTGCTCTTGGAGATCACCCGACATCGAAGACCCGCCCTCTCGGTCGCTGACTAGACACTCAGGACAACGCTAACCACTCGCGCTGGGCCGCTCAATGCGCCGCGTGGTCAACAATTCGGACATCCATTGTACGGGCTGTCCAAATGGGGGCGCTGGTTTTGGGAAACATGCCCATTGCGCACTGTCCCCCCACATCCGTAACTTTCGCTACACATACCGAGCCCCGTCCGCAGATAGGAGCCCCATGGCGATCGAAGGTGCCGCAGCATCGCAAGCCCCCGCCTCCAACGGCGTCATGGACAAGGGCCTGAAAAAGGGCGCCATCAGCTACATCTCCAACATCGTCATCGGCGTGGCCTCGACGGCGCCCGCATATTCGATCGCGGCAACGCTCGGCTTCATCGTCGCCGTCAAAGGCGTCGGCATCTACATGCCGGCCGTGATGCTCGTCTCATTCATCCCGATCCTGCTGATCGCGGTCGCCTACAAATACCTCAACCGCGCCGACCCCGACGCCGGCACGACCTTCGCCTGGACCACACGGGCGTTCGGTCCGGGGGCCGGTTGGATGAACGGCTGGGCGATCTTCCTTGCCGACGTCCTCGTGATGGCCTCGCTCTCGGACATCGCCGCGATCTACTCGTTCAAGCTCTTCGGCTTCACGGAACTCGGCGAATCGAAAGCCGCGATCATCATCGTCGCGATCCTGTGGATCGTGCTGATGACCTGGATCTGCTGGAAGGGCATCGAGCTCTCGGCTGCGATCCAGCGGGCGCTGCTCGGCGCCGAGGTCGTGATCCTCGGGGTGTTCGCCGTCGTCGCGCTGATCAAGGTCTACGGGAGCCATCCCGCCGGTTCGATCGAGCCCAGCGCCGCATGGTTCGATCCTTTCAAAATGAACTTCGGCGACATGCTCGACGGCATCCTGCTGGGCATCTTCCTGTACTGGGGATGGGACTCCGGCGTCGCCGTCAACGAGGAGTCCGAGGACCCGGCCACCGGGCCCGGCAAGGCTGCGGTCATCTCGACCTTCATGCTCGTCGCGATCTACCTGGTCGTCTCCGCCGGCGCCATGGCCTTCCACGGCCCGGGCTTTCTCGAAAACAACTCCGAAGACATCCTCAGCGCCCTCGGCCGCCCGGTCCTCGGGGGCGTCCTCTACAAGCTACTGATCATCTCCGTGCTGACCTCGGCCTCGGCGTCGACGCAGACGACGATCCTGCCGACGGCCCGCACCACCCTCTCGATGGCGCACTGGAAAGCCGTCCACAAACTGCTCGGCCGTGTGCACAAAACGAACCTCACGCCCGACGTCTCGACGATCGCCATGGGGGCGATATCGATCATCGTCACCGTGCCGTTGCTGCTGCTCTCGGAAAGCGTGCTCGTCGACTCGCTCACCGCGCTCGGCTTCCCCGTCCTCTTCTACTACGGCTTCACCGGCTTCACCTGCGCCTTCTACTACCGCCACGAGCTCCTCAAGAGCTTTCGCAACTTCTTCCTGGTAGGTGTGCTGCCCGTGCTCGGCGGGCTGATGCTGTTCGCTGTCTTCTTCAAGGCGCTCATCTACTACGGCCACGCCGCCAACGTCGAATCCGCCCCGATCCTCAAAATCACCCTGCCAATCTGGTTCGGGATCGGCGGCCTGCTCCTCGGGTTCATCTTCATGCTGATCTCGCGACCGTTCTTCAAAGAGTTCTTCGCGCGCCACCTCGAAACCGCACAACCCGGGATCCTCGAGGCGCCGCCGTTGGAGACGATCCCGGCGGCGGTCGACTTCTAGCGAGCACTCTTCCACTCATGGAGGGGATGGCGCATGCGCCATCCCCCGGGTGTCGTGCATGCACGACCCCGCCGACCGGCACATGTGCCGGTCGGAACCGCAATCGAAACAGCGTCCTAAGGAGTCTTCTCGACCTGACCGTGCGGAGAGCCGTACTCCGCCAGCAGGGCGAGGAACGGCTTGGGCTCGAACGCCTCCGGGCCGAGCACGCCGGTGCCCTTCCAGTCCCCCCGGTCGAGCAGCTCGAGTGCGACGGCCGGGTTGACCGCGGTCTGCCAGACGACCGCCTGGCTGCCGTACTCGCGCATCGTGGTCTCGTTGTCGACCACGTGGTAGAGGTATGTGGAGCGCGGCTGTCCGTCCTTACCCGTGCCCTGCACCCAGGTGCCGGCGCACGTGCGACCGCTCATGCGCTCGCCCAGCGTTGCCGGATCGGGCAGCGCCGCAGCGACCACGTCGCGTGGGGAGACCTTCGTGCCGCGCACCGAGACAGGCTCGGTCGAGTCGAGGCCCAGTTTGTGCAGGGTCTGCAGGACGTCGATGAACTCCTGGCCCAGCCCGTACTTGAAGGTCACGCGCTCGCAGTCGACCCAGCGCGGGATCAGCACGACCTCCTCGTGCTCGACGTTCACGCATTCCACCGGCCCGATGCCCTCGGGGAACTCGAACGTCTCCGGCTCGGAGAACGGCGCCGTCGTGTAGAAGCCGCGCTCGCGCTCCCAGATCAGCGGCGGGTTCAGGCACTCCTCGATCGTCGTCCAGATCGAGAACGTCGGTGCGAAGTCATAGCCCTCGACGACCAGGTCGGCGCCATCGCGCACGCCCACTTCGTCGAGGCTCGAGAAGAGCTCGTCCGCGGCGTAGCGCGCGAAGATGTCAGACAGACCGGGCTCAACGCCGATCCCCACGAGCGCGAGCAGCCCGGCGTCCTGCCACTGCCGCTCCACGGCGAACTGCTTGTCGCCGAGCATCTCCCCCACCTGCTCGTAGGGATGCTCGGGGTGAGGGTGGGAAAGCGTCATCGCCATATCCAGGTAGGTCACCTTGGCCTCGAACGCGGCCGCGAAGATCGGCTCGTTGAAGCGCGGGTCGCAGGCGTTCAGAACGGCGTCAGGGCGCACACGCGCGATCAGCTCGACCAGCTCCTGCCGGCTGGAGGCGTCCACGCGCTCTGCCGAGAAGCGGTCGGGCTCGCCCAAGCGCTCGACGACAGCCTGCGCGCGCTCGATGGCGACATCCGCCATGACCACGTACTCGAAGGTCTCCCGGCGCTGCGCGATCGCGGCAAAAGCCGCGCCGACACCCCCCGCTCCAACCACCAGGACCCTCATGCCAGCAGTGTGACGCAAAGCTGGGGCTCGCAACGTCACAAGCAGGCGCCGCCGATGCGACGCTATGTCGCAGGCGGCTCCCGTATGCTGCGCCGATCCGCGCGCTCGCGACCACAAGCAGACCATGAGCACCGGCCTCCCCAGCCCCGCGCGAACGCCTCCCGCCTCCTCCGAGCCTGCGCGCGAGAGCGACCCCGCGAGTGCACCCGCCGAGCGACAGCCTGGTGTGCGCTGGGCGCCGTCGCCGACGCTCGCGCGCGGTGAGATCGCGCTCGCTGCGCTCTCCGGACTGCTGCTCGCGATCATCACGAGCTGGCCACTGGTGCTGCACATGTCCAGCCACATCGCGCCCGATCTCGGCGACCCCGTGCGCACCGCCTGGGAGATTGCCTGGGTCGGGCACGCGATGCTCCACGACCCGCTGCACCTGTTCGACTCCAACGCCTTCTACCCGCACCCGCTGAGCCTCGCCTTCTCCGACTCGCTTCTCGGCTACGGCCCCACCGCGTTCTTCGGCTCTGGCACGGTCGCCGCGCTCGTCCGCTACAACCTGCTGTTCCTGTGGGCGTGGTCGCTGTGCTTCGTCGGCGCCTACCTGCTCGCGCGCGAGCTGGGGCTGCGCAAGCTCGGCGCCGCGGCCGCCGGTCTCGCCTTCGCCTACGCGCCTTACCGCGTCACCGAGGCCGGTCACCTGCACGTGATCTCCTCGGGCGGGTTCGTGCTCGCCATGTTCCTGCTGCTACGCGGTTATCGACATGGCTCACGCAGGCTCGTGCTCGCCGGCTGGCTGGTCTCTGCCTGGCAGGTCAGCCTGGGCTTCACGCTCGGGCTGCAGTACTGCTACCTGCTGATCGTGCTGGCCGCACTGGTGCTGTTCTACTGGTGGCGCGGGCGCCTCATGCCCGGCAGCGCATGGGCGGGCGCCTCACCCGCGAGCGAAGCGCCCGCCACGAGCTCACTCGACGGCGGCGCACACGCCGGCGAGCACAGGCCCGGTCGCGGGCCCTTGATCCCGCGCCGCCTGTTGGCGGTGACGCTGATCGGCCTTGCCGTGCTGGGCGCGGTAACCGTCTACCAAGCCCGCCCCTACCTGAAGGTCGCGGAAGAGTACCCGACCGCAAAGCGCACCCTGACGGAAGTCGAGACCTACTCGTCCGGACCCGCCGCGCTGCTCTCGGCCTCCTCGGAGAACCGTGTCTGGGGCGGAATCACCGAAGGGATGCGTGAAGAAGTCAACTCCAAGAACGAGAGCGTGTTCTTCCCCGGTGGTTTGATCCTTGCCCTGGCGCTGATCGGGCTCGCCGCGGGCGCGTACACACGAAGATTTCGCGTAGGGCTGCTCGTCGGCATCGTCGTCGTGTCGATCCTCGCGATGGGCTTTGGCCTCACCGGCGCCGGCTACCCGTATCGGCTGCTCTACGACTACGCCCCCGGCTGGGACGGCGTGCGCGTGCCCGGCAGGATCTTCACGCTGGCGACGCTCTTCTACGCGCTGCTTGCCGGCGCGGGGCTGCAGGCACTGCTGGCATGGGCTCCCTCGTGGCTTGCGAGCACACGTGCGCGCATGCGACGGCGCGCGGCAGGCCCCCGCGCGCCGGCCGGGCTCCGCAGCGGCCGCTCGCTGACGGCGGCGCCCGCGGTGATCGGCGTCGTGGCGCTCATCGGCCTGCTCGGCGAAGGAGCCGGGCACCTCGGGCATCCCTTGGTTCCGCAGCCGATCAAGGCGGAAGTCGGCCTGCCCGGCCCGATCATGGATCTCCCCACCGACGGGGCGCTCGACCGCATCTGGCAGTACTTCTCGACGGACGGCTTCTACAAGGTCCCGATCGGCAACAGCACGTTCGACCTGCCCGCAGTCGATGACCTGCGCGGCGGCATGAACGGGTTTCCCGACCGCGACAGCGTCGAGAAGCTGCGCTACTACGGCATCCGCACGGTGATCCTGCACACCGTGCTGCCGAAGGGCCTACCGCCCGAACACGGCCACGTCCTGCCCAATCCCCCCGACCCGGCAGCCGCGGCGCTCAAGCCGATCGCCGGCCTGGGCATCACCCGCAGACAGGTTGGCTCGACGTTCATCTATGAGATCGGCCCGGGGCCCGCGGCCCTGCACGCGAACGCCCCATGACCCGAGGACGTCTGGCGCTCGTGGCAATCCTGCTGGTGGGTCTCGCCAGCGCAACCGTGATCCAGAGCTTCTCCTGGAACCAGACCTCTCACTACGACCTCACGCGAGCGATCTACCACGGCGAAACCACGATCGACAAGTATCAGACCAACACGGGCGACAAGGCCTACTACAAGGGCCACTGGTACTCCGCCCGCGCACCCGGGCTCGCGGTTTTCTCCGAGCCCTTCTACGAGGCGCTGATCCTCGTGCGCGCCGAATCGTGGACCGACGCGCACGTCGCGCCGCCGGATCATCCGGGCGACGAGATGATCTACTTGCTCGGACTGTGGGGGAACGTCCTGCCGGGACTCCTGCTGCTGCTGCTCGTCTGGCGGGTGGCCGAGCGCTACGAGCCCGGATACGGCGCCGCGACCGCGGTGATCCTCGGCCTGGGCACGATGGTGTTGCCGTTCTCGCAGCTGCTGTTCTCGCACATGTTCACCACCTTCCTGTGCTTCGCCGCGTTCTGGCTGATGCTCTCCGAGCGCGACGGACCGCCGCGGCCGCTGCTGCTCGCTGTCGCGGGCCTGGCGATGGGCTACGCCTTCTCCTCTGAGTACCCCACGTTCTTCGCCGCGCTCGTGCTCGGGCTGTTCCTGCTCTCGCGGCGCGACGCGCTCAGCCTCGCGGGCGTCGCGCGACGCGGCGGCGCATACGTCCTCGGCGGCCTCGTCGGGATCGTGCCGCTGCTGCTCTACAACCACTTCGCGTTCCACTCCTGGACGCACCTCGCGTACTCCAACATCCCCCGCCAGCAGCAGGGCTTCTTCGGGATCGACGCCCCCAACCTGAAGGTGCTCGTGACGCTGCTGATCGATTCGCGCGGGCTGCTGACGATCTCACCGATCCTGATCATGGGCGCGATCGGCACCGTGATGCTCTACAGGCGTGGCAGGCGCGCCGAGGCGCTGACGATCGGCGGCATCTGCCTCTGCTACCTGGGTTACAACTCCGGCTACTACCTGCCCTTCGGCGGGGGCTTCATGGGGCCGCGCTTCCTCGACACGCTGCTGCCGTTTCTCGCTTTCCCGATCGCGCTCACGCTGAAGCGCTTCCCCGGCCCCACGATCGCGCTCGCGGCGATCTCGATCACCACGACGGTGATCGCCACGATCACCCACCCGCTGATCGGCTATGAGAACGAGACCGTCACGTGGATGCGCTATCTCAGCGAGGGCTACTTCCAGCCCACGATCGCCTCCGCCTACGGCCTCGGGCGCGGCTGGGGCGCGATCTGGCCGTTCCTGCTCCCGGCGGCCGGCGGCGTGCTGCTGGCGGCCTTCGTGACGCCGCGGCTGCGGCTGTCCAATGGCGCGCTCGGAGCGGGACTGCTCGCGCTGGTGGGCTGGGCGCTGTTCGCGCTGCTGGGACCGACGCTCCTGGGGATCGACCACCAGGGGCTGCGGGAGATCTACAACGCCGGCGACCACACGGCCTTCAACCTGAAGCTGCACTCCGGCACGAGGTATCCGCTAAAGACCCTCGCCCTCGTGGCCTTCGTCGCCGGCGTGCTAGCGCTTGCCGCGATGCGCCTGACCCGCAACGACCGCGAGCGCCCGGCAGATCCTCACAGCGCCGGTGCAGGCGCGGACAGCGCCGCGCAGCCCGCGCTCAGCAGCCAGCTCAGTTCTTGACGACCTTCACGTTGCATTTCTTGGCGCGCAGCGCACTGCACACCACGACGTAGCCAGCGCGCGGGCGTTCGTCAGCGTTCGTCAGCCCCGCGTCGAAGCGCGTCGAGCTCGTGCCGCCGTTCCAGTCGTAGATGTAGAGGCGCTTGATCTTCGCGTGCGCCGCCGCCACCTGGAAGGTGAACCTCAGCACCTTCGCCGCCCGCGTATCGCCGGAGCCGTTCCTGTTCGGGAAGGCGCCGCCGAATTTCACGATCCCGCCCGTCTCAGTGAGCCACACCTTGCCTCCGAGGGCCTGGATGATCTCGTCTGTGCGCCAGCCTTCCAGGCGGTTGACGTCGGAGTAGTTGTGTAGCCCCCAGATCGCCGGCATGACCGTCTCGAGGTGGTAGATCTCGCGCTTGAATTCAGCGATGTAGTCGAGCGTCGGGATCGGGTCGGCCTGGTCGAGCACGTCCAGCCCCACGACCGTGCAGCCCCTGCAGACGCGGATCAGCGCCTGGTAGTACTTCGCCGCCGCAACCGCCGACGGGCTCGAGAACGCGTGCGGTTCGTTACCGCGGTTGGCCTCGTCCCAGGACTCGTATTCGGTCACGTGCGGGAACAGCTTCACGAATTTCTTGACGTCGTTCTGGTAGGTGGCGACGCTAGGCATCCTCGTCGGCGTGTACTCCGAGTGGTAGAACGCGACCAGGACTTTCTCGTGCAGGGCTTCCGCGGCCACGATGAAGTCGATCGCTTTGTCCAGCGAGTACGGCCGCACGGCCGCGTCGTAGGGCGCGATGTAGCGCACGATCTTCGTGTGCAGCTGCGTGTAGAGCGGGTTGGAGAACATCGTCGCCTGCTCGTCGCCGATGCCCGTCGTGAACGCGCTCGCCTCCCGAGCGGTGGGCGACGTGCGCGTGGCAGCGCTCGCCTCACTCAGCGGCCCCTGGATGAGCCCGGCCGACAGAGTCAGCAGAGCGGAAAGAATCGAAATCGTGTACAGCCGGCGTGGAGTTCTCATATCGATGCGCAACAGGGTAGGAAGGGCGGGGTTGCGCGACCTCACACAGTCTTACGAGGCGCTTAGGTCTCGTCCTGCATGGTGGGCAAGGTCTTAGACGGACTTTAGTCCGCGGCTTGCTCGAGGATCGGCGCCTCGCCGGCGGGCGCGCGCAGCGTGGGATCGGCCACCACGCGCACGTCGACGCCCGGGAGCTCGCGCAGCAGCCGCAGCAGCAGCGACTGGCCGGGCGAGGAACCCAGGCGAGAAAGGCCACGCCGTGGCGCTGGTGTGCCCATCAGCACATACGTGCTGCCGAGCGCGCGTGCAACGGCGATTGCGAGCGCCGCCACGTCCTCGCCCTCCTCCACGCGCAAGCGCGCGCCCAGCATCGCTGTCAGGCGCCTGAGCTCCTCCAGTCGCCGACGGTCCTCCGCGCTGGGAGAGCGTCCCGGGGGGCGCACGACGAGCACGTCGAGCTCGGCGTCCAGACGCTGCGCCGAGCGCCAGGCACGGCGCACGACGTGCTCGGAGTGCGGCGCAAGCGTCACCAGCGCGAGCAGGCGCTCGACGATCGCCTGCGGCGCGTCCGGCGCGGCGATCGCCAGCCCGTCCGCGTCGCGGCGCGTTGCCAGCTCGGGCTCGCGCACGAGTCGCTTGATCTCGACGTCCTCCGCCACCTGGCGCAGCGCCGTCTCACGCAGCGCCGAGAGGTTCTCGATCTTGAAGAAGTTCTCCAGCGCCGCCTGCACACGCTCGGGCCGGTAGACCTTGCCCGCGCGCAGCCGCGCGATCAGCGCCTCGGGCGTCAGGTCGATCAGCACGACCTCGTCCGCCGCAGCGAGGATCTCATCGGGGATCGTCTCGCGCACGCGCGCTCCCGTCAGCTGCGTGACCTGATCGTTGAGGCTCTCCAGATGCTGCACGTTGACCGTCGAGAACACGTCGATGCCCGCGTCGAGCACGTCGCGGACGTCCTCATAGCGCTTCTCGTGCTCGAGGCCGGGCGCGTTCGTGTGGGCGAGCTCGTCGATCAGGCACAGCTCGGGGCCTCGCGCGAGCACCGCGGGGAGGTCCATCTCCTCCAGCGGCCTGCCGCGATAGACGACCGTACGCCGCGGGAGCACCTCCAGACCGTCGACCTGCTCGATCGTCTCGGCGCGGCCGTGCGGCTCGATGTAGCCGATCAGCACGTCACGCCCGTCCTGCGCCTCGGCCACGCCCTCCTGCAGCATCCGGTAGGTCTTCCCCAC
>DATBZG010000122.1:0-14457 GCA_036513335.1 Solirubrobacteraceae bacterium
CAACTGGCCGCGCGGAGGTGCGGACGTATCCGATCAGGCACTTCGATATCTATACCGGCGAGCCATTCGAGCGGGCGATCGCCGATCAGCTGCACTTCCTGCACCGGCACGCCGGTGTGTCCTCGCGCGCACGCCCAGCAGCCCAGATCCAATAGCTCCGGCGCGATCTTGCCTACTTTCTGCCGACACAACCGCTTCATCGAGCGCTGCCCGATCTGCAGCAAGACGCTGCCCGGAAAGACGCCCAGCGGCGCCTCCTCGCCACGCGCGAAGAGCCCCGCGCGCGCACGCTCGAGCGCGGATGGCTCACAGCGCAGGCGCACGAGGGGCGAGAGTATGCGTGTTCGTCGCGAGGGTCGCGCCGCGGACGACGGTTACCGCTCGGAGCTCGTCCCCGGCCTGCGCGCATCAGCTGACGCGCTGCGCTTGGCAGAGGAGATCGCCTTCTCCAGCGGACGGCTGCTCGCGCTGGCTGCAGCCCCGCCCGGCCTCTACGCCGATGCGCGAGCGCTGGGTGACACCGACCTCGAGCGCGCGACGTGGACGTGCTTCCTCATCACCTACCTGTCGCCGCTGGAGGGCGAGGAGGATCCGTTCGCGGGGATTCGTCTCGCGCTGACTGAATCACCGGCGCGGCTGCCAGACCTCGACGGGGTGCCACTCGGTCCGCGCACCTCACACGACCCCCGGCGCGGCGCGGAGACGCTGATCGCCTACGGCCAGTGGGCCGCGCGCGGCGGACAGGCCGGCGCCGGCGCTACGCCCACCGAGGGCTCGCAGGCAATCGCATTCACGGGCGACCCCGCGTGGACGCCCGCGCGGCGCTTCGAGCGCGTGTTCGAGCGACTGGCGCTGCCGGGCTTCGCGCGCATGGGACGCTACGACCTGCTGGTCACGCTGGGGCGCCTGGGGCTGTACGAGCTGCAGCCGGACTCGCTGCATCTCGCGGGCGCCCGCGGGCTCTCCGCGGAGGATCTGAGCACGCTGGCCGCCAAGCGCGTGTTCGGGATCGGCGATCCCCTGCTGCTGGAGCGCAGGGCGGCGACGCTCGCGAAGGAGGCATCCGTGCCAATCGAGGCGCTCGACTTGGCGCTCGCCAACTGGCAATCCGCGCAGCGGGCGACGCTGGGCTTTCCCGACGAGACGGTCGACGACGGCGCGTACGAGCGCGCTGGCGAGGCGCTGGGGCTCTGAGCTCGAGGGCCGCGGCGGGGCTGCGGAGCGGGACAGAAATGCCGTCCACACGGCCACCTACAGTGCCTGAGGTCAGTGTTCCCAACCCCACGGGGGAGTCGCGATGCCACTCTGCTTCATCGAGCCTCAGGATGCGATCCGCGTGATCGCCGAGTCCGTCGGTCGCGAGGCGCGCCGCCAGCTCGTTGGCGAGGTGGTGCGGGCCTGGGTGGACGACATCCCGGACCAGGAACTGTCGGTCCACTACGCCAAGGCGATCGCGGATCTCGACGAGGACGACCTGCATCTGCTCGCCGCCTGGCACGCCTCGCTGGAGGTCGGCCAGCCAATCCCGAACACGGACTTCCTCGTGGGCGTGTTCCCCAGCCTCGGTGAGAACCGCCGTGAGGCGCTGAAGATCGCTGCCGGCTTCCGCGGCGAGGAAGCGTTCCAGGCGGGCGTCGCCGAGGACCAGGCACTCGACACGGTGCTCCCGCGCCTATCGCGCGAGCGCGCGATCGAGCTCGCCAATGAGTGCATTCAGCTGTATATGTGGGACCGCCTAGGCTGCGACAACTAGCGCGCCGTATGCCGGCGCGCTGCGGCGTCCTCAGTCGCTCGCGTGCGTAGCACGCCACGCTCCCTGCGTCCTTGCATCGCTTGGCCTACGGCGCGCTAGTTTGGCCTTGGCCCTAATTATGGACTGACGGCTTGCGGTGAAAACCACTCGTAGCGTACATACGTGCGCTATAACGTACGCGCGATGAATGATTCGGTAAGTGTTTTCTCGGCGCATGCTGCTGATTACGACGCGCAGCGGCGGCGCTTGGTTCCTTGCTTTGATCTCTTCTATGGGACGGCGGCGGGGCTTGTCGGGCTGCGGGGCGGGGCTGTTCGGCGGGTTCTCGACCTTGGCGCTGGGACGGGGCTGCTGAGCGAGGCTGTTCTCGCGCGCCACCCCGATGTTGAGCTGGTTTTGCTCGACGGGGCGGGGGAGATGCTCGAGAAGGCGCGGGAACGGCTGCCTGCCGGCTCGACCAGGACGGTCGTGGGCGATCTACGTAAGGCGCTCCCTGAGGGGCCGTTCGATGCGGTCGTCTCCGCTCTTGCGATCCATCACCTCGAGGACTCCGACAAGCGCGCCCTATTCGCGCGTGTGCACGATGCGTTGGCCCCGGGTGGCGTGTTCGTCAATGCCGAGCAGGTGCTCGCGCCCACGTCGTGGTTGCAGGAGCGCGAGCGCGAGATGTGGCGCGAGGCGTGCCGGGCTGCCGGCGCCGGCGAGGCGGAGATCGCAGGCGCCGAGCGGCGGATGGAGCATGATCGCTGCTCTGAGGTGCCCAGCCAGCTCGAGTGGATGGGCGCGGCGGGCCTGCGCGGCTGTGACTGTCTCTTCAAGCATCTGCACTTCGCGGTGCTCGCCGGCTGGCGGCCGCTGGTCGCGAGCGAACGATCGCGCAACATTGCGCAAAATCCCCAAAACGTCTAGAGTTCCGAAAATTGCGATCCGACTGGGGTTCGGAACGACCAGCCTGATCGTGCTGATCCAGCGTGATGCGCACACGGGGGGACTGAAGGTGACGAGGGTCGCGAGCAATGTAAGACTGGTCGGTTGCGGTCGAGCCCCCGACTTCTCAACATCGGCGCACGCCACTAACCAGGCGACAGCAACCAGCGGGTGGGCACAGAGTCGCCCGCCCGGTCTTGAATCATTCTTTGCTCGACCCAGAGGTGAGGTGGCGCTCACGCTGATCGGGGGACAGCGCCTGCTGCGAGAGGCCACCGCGAACCTGCTCGCGCGCGAAGACGGCCTACGGGTGCTCACAACCTTCGAGTCCGTGGCCGAATACCGGGAGGCGCGCTCGGAGCTCCCACCCGCGGTGGTGCTGCTCGACTGTGAGGAGAACAATGAAGCGAGGTGGCAGGGCGATATCGGCGAGCTGTGCTCGCCGTTTGCCGAGGGCCGCATCGTGGTCCACTGTTCGGAGATTCGCGAGGACTTGATCCGCTGTGCAATCGATCACGGCGTAAGCGGCGTGATCCTCAAGAGCTATACGACGAAGCAGACGCGGGACGCAATCGCGTACATCGCAACCGGGCGGACGGTCATGCCTGCCGGCTGGCAGCGAGTACTTGCGGGTCCCGCGTACAAGCCCCTGGGTCTGAGTCCGCGTCAGCGTCAGATTCTCGCCCTGGTCGCGCAAGGTCGGGGAAACGAGGAGATCGCCACCGAACTCGAGTTGAGCCCCAACACCGTCAAGTTTCACATCCGC
The DNA here is from genome assembly GCA_036513335.1 of Solirubrobacteraceae bacterium. GTDB lineage: Bacteria > Actinomycetota > Thermoleophilia > Solirubrobacterales > Solirubrobacteraceae > Palsa-744. The sequence continues at coordinate 3,447 of DATBZG010000122.1, forward strand.
GAGCTCTACTCACGGCTCGGCGTGCGCAATCGAGTCGAGGCGGCCAACGAGTACGCCCAGATGAACCGTGGCGGCGGTTGAGGCCGGCATTGCGATCGTTGGCGGGGCCGGGGCGTTCGTCACCGACGCACTCACGTGGTTGCTCACAGAGAGCGGCAGCCGTGTCGTTGGCTCCTATCGGGACTTCGCCACCCTGGAGGCAGCGTTGCGCGATGGCGCGCAGGCGCCGGATGTCGCTGTCGTCGACGCCGAGGATCCGGGAGCGGGTCCGCCGGCAGTGTCGGCGCTCAGGCGTGCCTATCCGGATCTGAAAATCCTTCTGCTGTGCGAGCTCGTGTCCCCGGCGTTGGTCGGGTGTGTGATCGACGAGCACGTGGACGGCGTGGTGTTAAAGGCCGATGCGCCGGCGGAGATGATCGTGGCGCTCCGCCACGTGCTCGAGGGTCGCGCGGTCATGCCGCGTGGCTGGCACGAGGCCTCACTCGAACGCGAGGCTGTCGTGCGTGTCCTGAGCACGCGGGAGCGCGAGGTCCTCGAGCTGGCCGCCGCCGGGCTCAGTAACAAGGAGATCGCCGAGCGCCTCGTGATCTCTATCAACACCGTTAAGTTCCATCTACGGGGGATCTACTGCCGTCTCGGCGTCCACAACCGCGTGCAGGCGAGCCGGGCGATGACCCCGGGACCATGAGCGTCGCGTCGCGCCTGAGCCGCCGAGCGAGCTTCACGTCTGAGCCTCAGACCGAGCTTCACGGTAGCGCTCAGGGGTGGGTGTCAACCTACCCGTTAGCAGGAGGGCAAGACTGCCCTTGGTGACTATTGTGGCGCGCCGAGGCCGGACGTAATGTACCCCGCTTCAGTCGTTCTAAACGTCTGAACTGACCGTGCCTGAGCAACTTGGCACATAAGTCCACTCATCAAGGAGGAGGCCGCTCAGAATGCGACCAATAGATAAATGGAAATTGCTCGCGGGATTCGTCTCCGCGGCTGGAGCGGCGGTGCTGGCGTTGGCTTCGCTCACGGCAGGCGCGGCCGCTGCTCCAAACCCCGAAAGCGTCTACGGCGCCCAGGGCACGAACGTCCCGTACGTGGCGTGGGTCGGGGAGCACGTGCGCCTGGTGGCGTGCGAATCGGTCTTCACGGAAGACGTGAAGAACGACGCGATCAAGAACAACACCGACCCTCAGTCGATCCTCAGCAATTTCTACAACGACAACTTCGAAGTCGAGGATTGGTCGGGCTATCAGTTCCAGCCGCCGACAGCCGACGGCAGCGCCGGCAGCGAAATCGGGCAGGCGTTCGATCCGGGGCCGTCCTCCTTCTTCGAATCCTCGGAAGGTAAGGCCTGCATCGCGACCGACTACAAGTCGCTGAACCCGGGTTTGACGCGCATCCGCGCGGTCGTGAAGGATGACGAAAGCGGGGAAATCATCTTCTCGCACCAGTTCCTCGTGATCTGGCTGACGGCCAACAAGCCGGTGCTGAATGAGGCCGGAACGAGCGCGTCAGGCACCGAAACCTTCCAGAACCAACTGAACGGCACCGGGCAGGGCAATCTGTCCGACTTCCTCGGTGATAAGGAAGGCAACGGACAGTTCATCCCGTCGCCGTTCTCGGGGGAAGAAACAGACAAAGGCCTGGTGCAGATCAAAGTGACGGGCAGCTTCCCGGTCCTGAAAGAAGCCCCGCTGCACAATGTCCTTGAAGAAGAAACGTACACCTTGCCGGAAGCCTGGCCGACGTTGGCAAAAGCGCTGGCAAGCTCCTCCGAAGAAACCGAACCGCCGGGTACCAACCCGGGGCTATGGGACATCCACGGCACTCCGAGCCTTGGAGATGGGTCCAACGCCAGCTCGCCCTCCGCGCTGTTCGCTGCGTTCTCCAGTGATGCGTTGAGCGGCGGCTTCACCTCGGGCGAAACAGCGACCGTCGGGCCGTATGACCCGCAGTCGGCCAATGAGACGTTGCTCAGCGATGGCACACTCAACGCTGACGACGCTCCGATGCCCGCGATGCGGATCGACGTGTCGATCGCAGGGAATGAACCGGGCGGTCTCGGTGGCGTGGGTCAGATCTCGGGCGCAAGCAAGGCCCTCGTCTACAGCCACAACTTCAACGGCGACGCTGAAGAAGCGGGCAACCTGTACAACCCCTACTACGGCGAGTACATACCGGCGACCGATCGCGGCCTGCCGCAGTCCTCGGGCGTGACGGGACCAAGCCCCGGCGGAGACTTCCCCGGGTTCCTGAACAACCACCCAGAACCGTACACGTTCTGGACTTCGGTCAAGAACGCCAATGAACGCTACTCGCACTCGACCGGATGTCTGCGGCGCGAAGGCGCAGATCCGAGCGAATACGAAACCCCCAGTGGTCCGTTGACGGAGACGTTCTACACCGACGAGCGTGGCGAGGCATATGTCACGTACACGCCGGGCGACGGGTACTTCCTCGAAAACCTGCCTGAGCTGCAGGAAGGCGAAGAAGAAAAAGCGGGCGAGATCATCAAGAACGCCGATGGCGGCTGCGATCTGAAGCTCCTGAAGGGTCAGGAAATCGGCGACTCGGTGATCTCGGCGAGGGCCGTGTATCCGTACGAGCCCGTCGATTACTCGGCCCAGGGTTCAGAAAACACGCTCACCAAGACGGTCACGTCCGATTGGGAAAAGGAATGGTTCCAGTTCCCCAAGGGTCCGGGCGTCAATGAAAACACGGTCAAGATCATTGTCGCCAAGGCGCAGGACATCGACGGTAAGCCGTTCGCGAACGAGACGGTCTGCTTCGTCGCCCCGAATGGGGGGACGGTGTCCCACTTCCCGGTTGGCACGGTCGACGACGTGGGCGATCTGCTCGGGTTTGGTGCGGGCAACGTAGGGGTCGGTCCGTCGACCGTCGTAAGCACTGGCGGCACGAACGAAATCTGCGAGAAGACGAATGAAAATGGTCTCGCGGCGATTGAGGTGAAGAACAGCACGCTCAAGCACGTCGACCTGAACGTCGAATACGTCGAAGAGAACATCCTCCGCGATCACGAAGTCAACTTTGTGACGCCAGCGGAAGAAAAAGCAGAAAAAGAAGCGGCTGAAAAGGCTGAAGAAGAAAAAGAAGCAAAGGCAAAGAAGGAAGCAGCAGAAAAGCTCGCCGCTGAAGAGGCAGCAGAAGAAAAGGCGACACATGCAGCAGAAGAAAAGGCGGCCGCTGAACTGCGTGCGGAAGAAGTAGCGGAAGCGAAGATCACGGCAGAAGAAGCCGCTGCGAAAGAAGCTGAAGAAAAGGCCGCAAACGAAGCTAAGGAAAAAGCGGCTAACGAACAGCGTGAAAAAGAAGTAGAAGCGGCGGTCAAGAAGGCATCTGCCACGACGGCCGCGGTCACGACGACCACGACCACAACAGGCGGTGCCGCGCCGCTGTACACGCCGATAGGTGGTGTCCTGGGCGTGAGCGCCAGCGCCAAGCCCCTGACGCCGGCACAGAAGCTCGCGAGAGCCCTCAAGGCATGCAAGAAGCTGCCGAAGAGCAAGCGCGCGGCGTGCGAAGCGAAGGCCAAGCACGCGTATGCAGCACGGAGAAGGAAGAAGTAGGGCCGAGACAAGGGGATGACGCCGAGGGCCCGCACGGTGCGGGCCCTCGGTCGTTGCTCGCGCTTCCCGGAGCACCAGCTAGACTCGAAAGATGCCCACCGAGGAAGATGTGATGGACGCGCTGTCGAACGTGATCGACCCGGAGCTCGGGCTGGACTTCGTCGAGCTGGGGCTGATCTACGGCGTGGAGGTGGCAGAGGGCAACGTGCGCGTCACGTTCACGCTGACGACTCCGGGTTGCCCGATCGGCCCCCAGGTCAATGAACAGATCGAGGAGTTCGTGGGCGAACTGGACGGCGTCAAGAGCGTGGAGTCCGAGATGGTCTTCACGCCGCCGTGGTCGCCGGAGCTGATGAGCGAGGACGCCAAGTTCGCGCTCGGCTACTGAGCGCTCCCCTCCCGCCTCCCACCCAAACACCGAGCGGCTTTGCCTGCCTCGTCGCATCCTGTGTGGAGAGTCGAGGTTTGAAACCACGAGACACGGGTAGTGTTCGCGGGTCATGGGGTCCGTAAAGCCGGTCCCGGGGTAGATCGAAGGAGGGGTTCTGGACATGTCGTCACGTATGACTCGTCGACTCGTCGTCCTGTCCGCCACCGTGGGCGTCGCTGTGGCGATGTCGGTCGCGGCGGCACCGGCGTGGGCGGGCTTTTCGACCTCGTTCGTCAACTGGGCCGTCTCTGGCTCACTGACGCCCAAGAAGCTCAATGAACCGGTCGTGTTGCCGAAAGGCTCCACGTTCAACGGCGTCTCGGAAATCCAGACGCTCACGCCCACCGAACTCACGGGTACCGTCAGCGGCGCACTGTACGTGCCGCCGTTCAAAACGACGCTGAAACTGGGCGGCGTCGTGCCGAGCGAAGTGGGCGTGACGTTCACCGAAGTGGGCAAATCCACAGGCACGTTGTCGGAGGGCGCCCCCGGGGCTTGCGCCGGATCGCCCTACTCGGGCGCGTGCGCGACGATGAAGGTCACCTCCAAGGCGATCATCGGCATCACGGTGGTCGGTCTGCTCGGGATAGACGTACCCACCGAATGCCACACCTCAGAACCGGTGGTGTTCAACCTCAGCACGACGCTCACGCTCGGAGAACTGCTGGATGTTGGCCCGCACTTCTCGGGCACCACAACGATTCCCAGCATCAAATGCGAAGGGCTCTCCGGCCTCGTCCTCGGTGCGCTGATCACCGAACTGATGTCCGGCCCGGAAAACCCGTACGCCCTGTACATCGCTCCGCGCGAACCAGCTGCGCCCACCGTCCAGACCGAAGAAGCCGCCTCGATCTCGCAGGTCTCGGCGAGGCTGCAGGGCAACGTCGACCCCAACGGCGCGAGCCTGACGTCGTGCAAGCTGGAATACGGCATCTCGACGTCCTACGGCTCCAGTGCTCCGTGCCAGTCTCCGCCCGAATCGGTGTACTTCCCGTTCGCTGGCAACTCGTTCTACGGCCAGGCCTCAGGGCTTCGCGAAGGCACCGAATACGACTATCGGATCGTCGCCACCAACTCGCAGGGGACCAGCTACGGCAGCAATCAGACCTTCGAGACGCTCGGCTCCGCCGGCGCTCCGGAATACGGTCAGTGTGTGGCACAGAAGGACGGCAACTACAGCGAAAGCGGCTGCGTCAGTGTCGCTGAGAAGAAAGGCCAGCCCGACCACAAAGGCAAATACGAATGGCTGCCGGGACCGGCAGCCGCCTGCCTCCCGCACAAGAAAGGAAACTACACCGACTCCAGCTGCGCGACGAAAGCAGCGAAGGCCAGGAAGGGCACCTACGAAAAGGAGCCCGGACCGGGCTTCACCTCCACCACAGAAGCGGTGACGCTCGAAACCACGAGCCTCGGTCACGCGATCACGTGCGCGGCCAGCACCGCCGCGGGCGAAGTCACCGGCACGAGCACCGGAGTCGAGCGGATCACGTTCACCGGCTGTGAAATGTCGGGGAAGAAGTGCGCCAGCGAAGGCACCGACGGCACCGCCTCGGGTCAGGTGGGGGTGATCGTCACCAACCTGCTCGACACACGGCTTCTGGGGCCCGTGTCAGGCCAGGTGTGGACGCAGATTGTGAGTGCCGAACACCAGCCCTACGTGGCGGAATTCGGATGTGAAGGCAAGCTGTTCAGGACGTCCGGCTCGATCGCCGGCATCCAGGAAGGCAACGTGGACACCTCAACCCACACGAGCACCACCGCGTTTGCCGTCGAGTCAGGCGAACAGGCCCTCTACACGGCGCTGTCTGAAAACGCCGGCAAAACCTGGGGGGGCCCGGACCCCTCGAACGTCGTGACGGTCGCCGAGAACACGGCCGCCGCGGCGACCGAGATCAAGCCGTAGCCGACCGCGTGCGTGGGGCCTGACGCTGGGCTCCACGCACGTGCGCCGCGGTCAGACGGCTGATGCGGCGGCGCGCTCGTGCGCAAGCGCCACGAGTGTCGCCAGTTCTGCAGCGATGTTCTCGCCGATCGTCTGGATGTCCGGTAGCGCGTCGAAGTCGCCGAGCAGCCCGAAGTTCATCTGCCCGTTGTAGGACATGATCGCGATTGCCAGCGCGTGGTTTTCAGGCAGGAAGGCCACGGGGATCGCGTGCAGCATCTCGCGCCCGAGCACGTACAGCGGGAACTGCGGACCGGGCACGTTGGTGACGATCAGGTTGAACAGTCGCGTTGAGAAGTTCAGCCGCGATGCCTGCGCGAGGATCGTCGGCGGCGCGAAGTTCTGAGCACCCGCGATCACCTCCGCTCCGAGCGCTTGCTTTGACTCCTTCAATCCGTCCATCGCGCTGGAGACGAAGCGCAGCCGATTGAGTGGGTCGCTGATGTATGTTGGCAGCGGCCCGCGCATCACCACAATGCGATTGCCTCCGTGATGATGCTCCCCCTCGGTTCTCACCGACACCGGCACGAGCGCCCGCATCTCCACACCCTCGGTATGACGCCCGCGTGAGATCAGAAACGAGCGCAGCGCACCGGCCACGACCGCGAGCACGACGTCGTTGACAGTCCCGCCGAAGACGTTCTTGACGGTCTTCAGGTCCTCCAGCTGGCTGGTGATGCCGACAAAGCGACGATGCGGTCCGATCGGAACGTTCAGTGGCGTTTCCGGCGCGGGATTCAGCCCGGCCCACACGATCTCCCCGACGCCCTCCGCGGCCTCGCGCGCGGCCGCCAGAGCTCGCTCGGGGTGGGTGATCGCTTCGATTGCGCCCTCCGCCAAGGCTGCTCCAGCGCGAACCGCTCCAAGCAGGCCAGCGGCCAGTAGGTGCGTGGTCCCCGGTTCCGGATGTGGCTGCCACGGGCGCCCTGAATAGGGGATCTGGGGCGGATCGGGGGAGAGGTCGAACAGAACCGTCGCGAGGTCCACGCCGGCGATGCCGTCGATCAACGAGTGGTGGGTCTTGGTGATCAGCGCAAAGCGGTCCTCCTCGAGCCCCTCGATCAGCCACATCTCCCACAGCGGCTTGGAGCGGTCGAGCTGCTGGGAAAAGATCCGCGCGGTGAGATCCTGAAGCTGCTCCCAGGAGCCGGGTGCGGGCAGCGCCGTGTGGCGCACGTGATAGTCCAGGTTGAAGCTCGGATCGTCGATCCAAACCGGACGGCCGCTGTCGATCGCCGTGTGGGCGAGCTTGTGGCGATAGCGGGGCACCAGGTGCAGGCGCCGGCGGATCTGTTCGAGGAACTCATCCATGCCCGGCGGCGGACCTTCGATGATCGTCAGCCCACCGATGTGCATGTGCGACACGCCGCTCTCCTGATGCAGGAACGAGGCATCCACAGGAGTCAGCCTGTCGAGGTGGCGTTGGCTCATCGCGCTTAGCGTAGCGGGGCGCCCCCTACAATGGCACCTGTGCCAAACACCGTCGAGAAGTTGCTCCTCGCCGCGCCTCGCGGCTACTGCGCCGGCGTCGATCGCGCGGTCCAGACTGTGGAACGCGCGCTGGCGATTCACGGCGCCCCCGTGTACGTGCGCAAGGAGATTGTCCACAACAAGCACGTCGTCGAGCAGCTGCGTCAGCGCGGTGCGATCTTCGTCGACGAGCAGACGGAAGTCCCCGAGGGGGCTGTGTGCGTGTTCTCCGCCCACGGCGTGGCGCCCAGCGTGCGCACGGGCGCCGCCGAGCGCGGCCTGAAAACGATCGATGCGACCTGCCCGCTCGTCACGAAGGTCCATCGCGAGGCCGTGCGCTTCGCCGAGGACGGCTACACGGTAGTGCTGGTCGGCCACGACGGCCACGAGGAGGTCGAAGGCACGATGGGCGAGGCCCCCACCCAGATCCTGCTCGTCCAGAACGAGCAGGACGTGGATGAGCTGCACGTCGAGGATCCCGAGCGGATTGCGTACATCACCCAGACGACCTTGGCGGTCGATGAAACCACGGCAATCCTGGATCGCCTGCGCGCGCGGTTCCCGAGCATCGTGGGACCGCGCACAGACGACATCTGTTACGCGACCACGAACCGTCAGGCCGCCGTGAAGCAGATGGCAGGCAGCTGCGACCTGATGCTCGTGATCGGCTCGCGGAACTCGTCCAACTCGGTGCGCCTGGTGGAGGTCGCCCGTGATTGCGGCACGGAGGCGCATCTGATCGACGCCGCGCGCGAGGTGGATGAGAGCTGGCTGGAGGGAAAGCGAACGGTGGGCATCTCCTCCGGGGCGAGCGCGCCCGAGGAGCTCGTGGTCGAGCTCGTGCAGCTCTTCCGGGATCGGGGCGTGCAGGACATCTCCGAGTTCGACGTCGTTCGCGAGGATGTCCGCTTCATGCTCCCCAAGCAGATACGTGAAGCAGTAGCGGCCGGCGAGGCAGGCTGATTCTCCCCAGCGGGAAGTGCCGTCGGCGCTCGACCGCGCGAGCAGCGTGAGCGCGCGCCTGCAGCCATGCGCACGCTGATCGTCTCCGACCTGCACCTCGGCAGCGTCTCGCGCTCGGATCTGCTGCGCCGCACGGAGTTTCGCGCCGTGCTGTTGGAGGCGCTTGCGGACGTCGATCGCCTCGTGTTGCTGGGTGACGCGCTCGAGCTGCGACACGGGCCGATGCGCGAGGCGATGGACGCCGCGCGCCCCTTCTTCGAAGATCTCGGTCGCGCGCTCGCCGGTCGCGAGCTGGTGATCGTCGCGGGCAACCACGACCACGCTCTGATCGAACCCTGGCTCGCCCGGCGGGGAGAGGAGCACGAGCCGGCGCCGCTCGGCCCAGAGCAACTGCTCGAGCCGGCGCAGGTCTCAGCCGCGCTGGAGCGGATCGAGGGCTGGGTCTCGCCGGCGCGGTTGCGCGTCGCCTATCCCGGCCTGTGGCTGCGCCCGGACGTGTACGCCACGCACGGCCACTACCTCGACTGCCACCTCACGATTCCCACGCTCGAGCGTCTCAGCCTGGGGGCGATGGCCAGGCTCCTGGGTAAGCCGGCGAGCGGGTTTGGGTGCGTGGATGACTACGAGGCCACCGTCGCTCCCGTGTTCGCATGGCGTGACACGGTCGCCCGGGACGCGCACACGGGCGCGGCGCTCAATGGCGCGGCTACCGTCAGTGCGTGGTCTGCGCTGAAAGGCGGTCGTGCCCGCGACATCCGTGGCTACGCCGGGGCGGTGGGCTGGCTAAGGAGCCGCGCGATCGCCGCGGCGTTCCCGATTGCTGTGGCGGCGCTCAATCGCGCGGGCTTGGGCCCGCTGCGCACGGAAGTCTCGATGACCGCGCTCCGGCGCGCCGGATTGGATGCCATGGGCGAGGTGGCCGCACGCCTGGAACTGGGCGACTCGTATGTGGTGTTCGGTCACACACACCGTGTGGGCCCGCTCCCCGGGGATGACGAGCAGGAGTGGCGTGGCCGTCGCGGCGCACGCCTGGTGAACACCGGCAGCTGGACGTACGCTCCGATATTCCTCGGCACAGCGGCCGGCCAGGGCCCCTATTGGCCGGGGACGTGCGTGATCGTGGGTGACGATGGCCCACCGGCAATCGAGCGGCTGCTGCTCGACCGCACGCACGCACAGCTCGATTCACCGATTGTCTGACTGATTAGACCGCACGATCGGTTATTGTTCGCTGCGTCCATGGGGGGATCGAGCGCTCTATCGAGGGTCACGTTGACCCGCATGCTTTTCGTGCCGCTCGCCTGCTTGGTCTGCGTGCTTGCGACTGCCGCCACAGCCCACGCGACCGCTGATATCGCGATCAGCTACACCAACGCTCACGGTGTCGCCAACACAGAACGGGAAGGCACCAGCCACTACCAGGGCAACGACACCGTGGAGACCGACGTCACCGTCAATCTGTTCTCCGGCAAATTCACCAGCGGCAGCCTCAAATGCGATAGCGAAAGCCCAAACGAGGACGAACAGTGCGACGACTACTACGTCTTCTCCGGAAGCTACGAAGCGTTCGCACCGTGCGAGGCGGACGGCTCCGAGGTGGTCTGCCCGGACGCAGAAAACTTCACCGCGACGCTTGGCGGTGGCACAAACGACGAGTATGTGCTCGACGCACCCCTTCAGTACGAGAAGGCGATTGTCAAAGCGGGCAACGGCGGGGACTTGATCGAGGGCACAGATCCCGCGGGATACGAAGGCGAATTCCCGGACGTGGACGAATTCACCGGCGGCACGGGCATGGACCGTCTGGTCGGCGGACCGGGCAACGACATCATCAGGGGTGGCCCGGGCGAAGACATCATCGACGGTCGCGGGGGCGAAGACCAGCTGTACGGCGAAGGCGGCAACGATCAGATCATCGGTGGGTCGAGCGGCAAAAGCCTGGAGGCGGGTGGTGAAGGCACGAATAAATTGGGGCTCACCTTCGACTTTGAAGCCCCCGACTACGACAGCTACGACGGCGGCGACGAGACATTCGACGGCGAAGGCGGGGCCTCGATCGTCTCCTTCTTCCACGCTCCCGGGCCGGTGAACGCGAAAGTCGACGGCCTGCCCGACAGCGGCATCCCCGGTCAGCAGGACACGATCGAGGGCAACGTCACCGAGGTCGACGGCAGCGAATACAACGACACGCTGACCGCAGGCACGACGCCCGTGACGCTCGACGGCGAGGGCGGCAACGACACGATCTACGGCGGTCCCGGCGGCGACACGCTGCGGGGCGGGGGTGGCGGTGACACGATTTACACGGTCGGTCCCGACGGGCCGGGGCCGGACAGCATCTACGCTTCGGAGGAATTCTGCAATTTCGAATACTCGTGCCCGACAGGCAACACGACGATCTATGCCAACGACGGGATTCAAGACCAGATCGCGTGTGCGCCGGCTGCGGACATCGTCTACGCGGACGCCCTGGACGTCGTCGCTACAACCGGCGTCTTTGGCTGTCTCACCGTCTTGCGCAGTGCTCCGACGGGCAGCAGTCCCGGCGTGGGCGCCGGCAACCCCAGCGGTGGCGGCGCCGCCACCGGCGGTGTCGTAGCCGGAACGTCGAGCTTCGCGCACTTCAAG
>DATBZG010000123.1:0-2872 GCA_036513335.1 Solirubrobacteraceae bacterium
GCTGCTCGACACGGTCCGGCCAACGCTCGCGCACATCATCCCCAACTTCCAGAACCCTGCCGGCTACACGCTCTCCTACGAGAAGCGCAAGCGACTGCTCGAGCTGGCCGCCGACCACGACTTCATGGTGTTCGAGGACGATCCCTACGTCGAGCTGCGCTTCACGGGCGAGACACTGCCCACGATGCTCTCGATGGACCCTGAGCGAGTGGTGTATGCGTCCTCGTTCTCGAAGACCGTCTGCCCGGGTATCCGCGTCGGCTATCTCGTGGGCCCGCCGGAACTGATCTCTTCGATCGCCCAGCTCGCCACGAACACGTACATCTCGCCGAACATGGTCTCGCAGTCGATCGTCTACGAGTTCTGCGCCTCCGGCGCGATCGACCGTTCGATCGAGACCGTCAAGGCCGCGCTGGCCGAGCGTGCAAAGACGCTCGCGGACGCACTCAGCAGTGAGCTCGCCGATGCCCAGTTCGTGGAACCCCAGGGCGGCTACTTCATGTGGGTGACGCTGCCCGAGGGCACCGACGTGGGAGCCCTCTTCAAGGCAGCCGCCGATCGCGGCGTTGCCTTCGTCAAGGGCACCGACTTCCTACTTGAGGGCGGCGAGAACACGCTGCGCCTGGCCTACTCCGGCGTGACCCCTGAGCAGATCCACACCGGCGTTTCCCGGCTCGCTGAGGCCTACCGCTCGCTCTAGCGGCCGTAGCGCTGCCCGAGCACGAGCTGCTCCGGCAATGCAGTGCGAACCGGCGGCGATGGGTCGGCGATCACGGAGACAGTCTCGGCGACGCTCGCTGTGATGTCGATCAGCGTCCCGTCCTCGGCGCGCACGCCCACGTGCTCGTCGTCGCGCTCGGCCAGCGTGCCCCTGAGGCCGGGCTCCAGGCCCGATGCCTTCAGGTAGTGCAGGAGATCCTCGGCCTCGTTCTCGAAGCGCAGGATGCGCACCGACGCGCCGAGCTCGACGTCAGCCAGCGGCACGCCGGCCAGGCGTGCTCCGGCGACGATCGGGTGCCCGTGTGGGCACGTCTTGGCGTCGCCGATCGCAGCGAGCATGCGCTCCTCGAGCACCGGCGACATCGCGTGCTCGAGACGCTCGGCCTCCTCGTGCACCTCATCCCAGGGAACACCGAGGACGTCGGTGAGGAAGCGCTCGATCAGTCGGTGGCGACGGACGATCCCCTCGGCGTGCTCGGCGCCGCTCTCGGTGAACGCAATCGCACGATTGCTGGCGCGCGTGATGTAGCCGTCGCGCTCGAGGCGCCCGATCATCTCGTGCACGGTCGGCGCGGAGAGCTGCATCGCGCGCGAGACGTTCGCGCCGGTCATCGGCAGGCCCGCCTCCTGCAGCCAGAAGAGGCTCTGCAGGTACTCCTCCTCTGCGACAGTCGCAGGCGCCTGAGTCTCCTCGCTGCTCACGAGCGTGATGCTAGACGACGCCGTAGGCAGGCGGCGCTCAGCTGTAGAGCTGAGCGAACGTGCACTCTTGCGGGGGCTTGTCCTCGCGCCAGCGGCGCAGCTTTGCACCGTGGCGAATGCGCCCGGCGGAGACGTGATCGAAGTCGATCTCAACGACCAGCTCCGGGCGCAGCGCCACCCACTGGAGGTCCTTGCCGGCGCTCCAACGACTGGGCTCCGCAGAGCCGCGCTCGCCCGACTCATACGCAGCGAGGAAGCCGACGAGACGCTTCTTCTCAGCCACGCTGAGACCGGAGCAGTGACCCACGACGCGCAGCTCGCCGCCGTCGTAGAGACCGAGGATCAACGCCCCCACCGTTTCCGGCTCCTTGCCCGGCCGCCATCCGACGACGACGGCGTCGATCGTGCGTACCCGCTTGACCTTCGCCATGCCCTTGCGCTCGCCCGGGCGGTAGGGCGCGGAGCGTTCCTTGGCGATCGCGCCCTCAGCGCTCTGCAGCCAGACCTCGGCCTCCTCGGCGCTCTCGACGGTCGGCATCAGCTCCGCGGGCGAGCGGGCGAACGCCTCTCCCGCGAGCAGCGCCTCGAGCGCGGCGCGGCGCTCGGAGAACGGGCGCTCGAGCAGCGATTCCTGTTCGTGGGCGAGCAGGTCGAACGCGACGTAGATGGCAGGCGTATCTTTAGATAGGAGTTCGATGCGCGAGACTGCGGGATGGATGCGCTGACCGAGCGCGTCGAAGTCCTCCCGGCCGTGCGCGTCGCGCACGACGATCTCCCCGTCGAGCACGTATCGACCCGCTGGCAGCGTCAGCTCTGGGAAGTAGCGCCCCAGGGGCTTGCCGTTGCGCGACTGCAGGAAGACCTCATCGGCGTCCACGAACGCCAGACAGCGGAAGCCGTCGAGCTTCACCTCGTAGACGTAGTCGTCGCCTACTGGCAGCTCCTTACGCGAGAGCGCCAGCTGCGGCTTGATCGGGGGCGCCAGCGGCAGGCTCATGCGTCTTTCTCCGTCTCTACGGAGGCCTCGGCGCCGGCGCCGGTCCCAGGCTCCGCCTTGCGCGCCCGACTCGGCTGCACGCGCGGTGGCTCGCCCTTCTGCTTGCGAAAGTGCGGCGGCCAGGGAGCGTCGCCGAGGCCGTCGCGCTCATCGCGCGCGGCCAGCTCGAGCAGCCCGTCGAGGCGACCGGGATGCTCGTCGATCGACGCCGACGGATCGCCACGCTCGCGCAGGCGCGTGGGAACCGTCGTCATCGTCAGCTCCGCCGGCTCGACGTCTGCCACCTCGTCCCACTCCAGCGGACAGGAGACGCGCGCGTCAGCCACAGCCCTGACGGAGTACGCGGAGGCGACGGTGCGGTCGCGCGCGTTCTGGTTGTAGTCGATGAACACGCCCTCGCGTTCCTCCTTCCACCAGCGGCTGGTCGCGCGGCCAGGCATGCGTCGCTCGACC
>DATBZG010000124.1:0-6369 GCA_036513335.1 Solirubrobacteraceae bacterium
TGAAGCTGCTCGAATTGTGGGCCAACGGTGGCGGAAGCCATGAGCGCATGATGTACGGTGGTTCGGATGCAGCCGCTCATTTGGGACCGTCGCCCGGCCGGCCTGAGGGCCCCGGCGATGGTGTGCGCGTTTCAGGGCTGGAACGACGCGGGCGACGCGGCCTCGAGCGCGGTGTCCTTCCTGGCCTCCTCGCTGAAGGCACGGAGCTTCGCGCGGATCGACTCGGAGGAGTTCTACGACTTCCAGGCCAACCGCCCGAGCATCCGCTTCGACGAGCATCAGGTGCGGGAGATCGAGTGGCCGACGGTGGAGATCTTCGAAGCGCAGGCGCCGCGCGCTCCGCGCGACCTGGTGCTCGTGCAGGGCGTGGAGCCGTCGATGCGCTGGCGCGCGTTCAGCACGCACCTGGTGGACCTCGCGGAGGCGCTGGGCGTGCAGGTGGTCGTCTCCCTTGGCGCACTGCTGGGCGACGTGCCCCACACACGCCCGGTGGCGATGAGCGGGCACGCGTCTGACGCGGCGCTGCTCGAGCGGTTGGGGATCCAGGCGTCCAGCTACGAGGGCCCTACCGGGATCGTGGGCGTGCTGCATACGGCGTGCGCGCGGGCGGGGCTGCCGGCGGCGAGCCTGTGGGCGGCAGTGCCCCACTACGTGGCCGCGGCGGCCAACCCGAAGGCCGCGCTGGCGCTGCTGCGCCGCGTGGAAGTGCTGATCGGCGTGTCGGTTGATGTGACGGAGTTGGAGGTCGCGGCCGCGGACTACGAACGCCAGGTGGGGCTTGCGGTTCGCAGCGATCCGGACATCCAGGCTTTCGTGGAACGGCTCGAGCAGGCTGCCGACAGCGAAGAGCAGGAGACTCCTGAGGAGCTGCCTTCGGGGGACATCATCGCGAGCGAATTCCAGCGGTTCCTGCGGCAGCGGGGTGGGGACGGGAAGTAGCGGCACAACTCCTCGTCGCCACCCTTGCTCGGCCCCATCCGGCTCAGCCGAGATCTTGCGCGCCCATTAGCAGTCGGAGACAGCCTTGGCCGTATCGGGACCCAGTGTTGAGACCACGATTTCGCTCTGTTGTGGCGAAACTGTTGACCGCCGTTGGGTTGCGTAGCGTCGCCCGAAAAGAACAGCGCTGGACGGCCGCACCGCGCCAGTGTACGTTAGCTATGGACCGTTGGGTGCTGGGAGCATGCTGCCAGTTGGTCACGGTAGGACATGCTGGCGGGGTCGTTCAACAGACGCTCAGGGGTGGTGCGGTCCGTTCGAAACGACTACCAAGGAGCTAGACCATGAAGATCTCTCGATTAGCGAGCTCGATGCTGGTGGCCATGCTGACTGTCGGCCTGGCGACTGCGTCCGAGGCATCAGCGGCACCGGAATTCAAACCGACGGGTGCGACGATTAGAGCCACCAGCGGCACGAGCGTTCTCACCTCAGCCGGCAATATTGTTACGTGCGCGAAAGACACGGCGACTTCGGGAGCGGGCGTTACCACCGCGACGTTAATTGGCAATATTACGGTGCATTTCTTAGAATGCACCGGCAAAAATGTCGAGACTGACACGACTTGTCCGGTACACAGTCCGAACTCCCCGTTGGGAAACTTAATTCTAACGACTACACTGCATGGCGTACTTGGATTAATTTTACCGAAACCGGCCAGTGGGTCGGATACTGCACTGGTGTTGTTACCGATCAGCGGCGACAGGTTCGTAAGCCTCGAAGCCACGTGTCTGGCGAGCCCATCCGCTGTGACGGGAAACGTAGCTGGACTGATAGGATCGATCGGCGTACCGGCAAACACAAATACACTGACGTTCGGCGTGACCGCTGGCGTCCAGAACATCAAAGATGTCGACCTCTCGACGGGCGGCTTAGTTGCACCGCGGCTCACCGCCTTCACTGAATCCGCCACACTGGAATCCACGGAGGCGCTCACGTTCAGTATCGTGACGGAAATAACCTGATCACGCTATTCGCTTCGTGATTGGCGTCAGGTGCGAATTGCTGCGTGGGGCTACGATGGCTCCACGCGGCGCCGTTGGGCGACACTGGTGCTCGTCGAGGACCGCATGGCGCGCTACTGAGCGTGCTAAGTGACTTCGACGGCTTCGCGAAATTCCCATTCCTGGCCGGCACTCTCGGTGGCGGTCGTCCCGAACGCCACAAGCCCAGGCTTTACTTCCCCAGAAGCAACCTTGACTTTCCTGATGACCTGTTTGCCGTTGGCGACCTTGAAGATGAGGCCATTCTTGATGGCCTTTATCCCGACCCGTTCGACTTCGCCGGCGATCGAGCCGCTTACGCTCGCTTCTTCTGTGCACGCATTGCCTTCGACGAGGGCAAATTTCTTGCCTGTTTCCGGGCCAATCACGAGAGCCGTTTCGGACGGGGCTTCGCCGGCGGCGACGCTGCCGAGTTCTCCCTTCAGGACACCTGACCTTATTTCGCCGGCCTTTGCACCCCCGCTCTCGACAGGACAGTCATTTCCGCCGATGCCGCTGGAGACGCAGCCCGTGAACACGACGAGCACCTTGCCGACGGTCTTGGCTCCCGTGATTTCGCCTGTGCTCGTCGATGCGGCGCAGGTAATTTTTTCCCATCCTTCGTCGGCCGCCAGACTCGTGCTACCGGATCTTGTTTCGAACCCCCTGTTCGCCGGTATGGGGGCGAATTCCGCGGCACCAAACGCAACGGACGCTGCAGCCAAGGCGAGTACGATCGCAGCTGCCAGGGCGACACCGACCGATTTGTAGGTTCTCATCTCGCATCGCCTCCACGTGGTTTCTTGGGATACGTTCCAGGCCGGGGGAGCATAACCCGCAGTCCGGACGAAACCTAGAATCATTCAAGCTAGCCGTTTCTAACTGCCGCGTCCAGCTCTGTCTCCGACCGATTCGCGGAATATCCGTGGATCCGTCAAATTTCCGCTACCGGACAAACGATCCGGTAGTCACAGATCGAGCAGGCGGAGCGCGAGGGCGTGGCCTCGAACTCCTGCGCGAGGATCCCCTCCCCGACCTCGAGGACGATGTCCTTGACCGACTCGGCGTCCCGGTCGTCGCGTGAGACGGGCACCTTGCGATCGTCGAGCACGTAGTAGTAGGCCTGCTGCGAGCATTCGAGCTTCCAGTGTTCGCGCGCGGCGAGCGCGTACAGAGACAGCTGGATGTCGTCCTTCAGCTGCTCGACGGTCTTGGGCCGCGAGGTCTTGTAGTCGATGAGCTCGTAGAGAGCGTCAGCGACCGCGGCGCCGCCACCATCAGCGTTGCCGGCCCTCGAGTCAGTCACCCCGATCCGGTCCACGCGATCTACCCGCCCACGCACGTGATGCGGGCCGAGCCGGAAGTCAAACGGCCGCTCGAACCAAACGGGCTGCGAATCCTGCCCACCGAGACGCGCGTGGTAGCGCGTGAGCGCAACCTGTGCCTTCTCGAGCAGATCGCGGTCGCGCTCGCTCTCCCCGAAACCTGCCCGCCGCCAGCGGGCATCCAGCAGTTCGAGCATCTGTGCGAGCGTCTGACCCCCGTCGGCGTGAAACCGCTCGAGCACCTGGTGCACGACGATGCCGAAGCGCTGGTGTACGGTCTGCTCGGTGGGGATCCGCAGGACGCGAGCGAACTTGTAGCGCAACGGACACGCGCGATACGTCTGGATGTCGGAGGCGGACAGCGCGAGCCCGATTCCGCGCCGCGGGAGGAACGGCCCGAGCGAGTGCTCCTCGCGGGGAGCGACAGCCTGTGCGCGAGCACGCTCGTCCTCCCCGCCGCCCTCGGTCGCCAGCAGCGCGTCGTCGAGCGTGGAGGTCTGGAGGATCTCTCGCTGCAACGGCGTCGCGGCGGCGAGCAGGCGCACGTTGACGTCGTCGAGCGCATCGGCGAGACTCTGCCCGTCGGGACGTTGCAGCACGGCGGAGAGCTTGAGCAGCTCGAGGTAGCGCGCCACCCCGTGCGAGATGTCCAGGTCGGTATCGAGCCGCAGCTCGCCGAGGCGCCCACCGATACGGGTGACCCCGTCGAGCACCTCCTCGCGCAACAGCCGCAGCGTGTCGGCGAGTCGGCCCGCGGCCTCCCCGAGCGGTTGATCTTGGAGGTCCGCGTACGCATGGTCGCCGGCGCCTGTCGCATCGTCGACGCCTGAAGCAACGCCGGCGGCCGCGAGCGATCGTTCCCCGGCCTCCGACTCGACGGGGGCATCGACCACCTCGACGGCATTGGGCACGACGGTTGCGAGGTGCCGGGAGAGCTCACGGATACTGGCGTCGGGGCGCCCGCCTACGAACTCGCGGGCGAGCTGCTGCAGCTGTTCGAGCCCTGCGCTCTGCTCGCCGGCGTCGCGGGGCGCGAGCAGCGCGCGCCCGCGCATGCCGAGCCGCTCGATCAGCCGCCCAACGAACACGTCGGGCGCGAGCGTGCCGAGCTCAGTGGCGGCGCTGCGATGCAGCTCGAGGAAGCGCTGGATCCGTTCGCGCGCCTCAGGCGGTACCTGCGGGGACTCGGTGGCAGCGCTGAGCCCGAGCACGAGATCGAGCTTGCGCCGCCGCGCGACCTGGATCACGCGCGCGAGCTCGACCTGACGTAGTTCCACCGGAGGCCTCGAGAGCGCGCGTACGACGGCGGCAGCGTCGCCTGGGTCGACGAGCAGCCGCAACCAGGCGAGCACGTCGCGCACCTCGGGCCGCTTGAGAAACGCGCGCGCGTACTCAGCGCCGGGCGCCTGCGGTTCGTCCTTCGTCATCGCCGGCCGGGCCTTCGGCGAGCCATCGGGCAACGCAGAGGCGATTCTGGGGCCTGACACCCGCTGAAGGATACGCGCGCTGATTGTGCGGGTCCTTGCAAGCTCACGGGACCTTTACGCGCCGCGGCTACGCTGGATGCGTGGACGTCGTCGATTGGAGCGCAGCGCAGAGGGTCGGCGAGCTGATCGCGGGCTCACCGCCGTTCGGCGGGGTGCGCGCGGCGTCGGTTGAGCCACTGGCACGTGAGTTCGCGGGACGCGTGGGCGATTACAGCGGCCTGCACGTCTCCGGCGAGCTGCCTGCGTTGGAGCTGGTAGACCGGCCGGGCTGGATCGCTGCGAACCTGCGCGGCATGCAGCCGATGCTGGCGCCGCTGACGGACGCGATGGCCGCCGGCGGCGGGTTTCTTGCGGGTCCGATGCGCTCGGCGTCGGGGCTGTTGATGGGCGTGCAGGTGGGAGCGCTGGCGGGCATGCTCTCCCAGCGTGTGCTCGGCCAGTACGACCTTGCCCTCTTGGACGCGTCGGTGAAGCCGCGACTGCTGCTGCTGGCGCCCAACCTGGCGCAGGCAGCGCAGACGTTGAACGTGGACCGCGAAGAGCTGGTGCTGTGGGTGAGCATCCACGAGATCACGCACGCTGTGCAGTTCTCGGGCGCGCCGTGGCTGCGCGAGTACCTCGGCGGCATGCTGAAGGAGCTGATCGAGGGGCTGCAGGTGACGCTCACCGGAAAGTCCTCAGACGAAGACGGCGAGGATGGATCGAGCACCGACAGTGGCCGAAATGGCTGGATTCCGAACCTGAGCCTCCCGAAGCTGCCGGACCAGACTGAGTTGCGCGAGATGGTCGAGCGCGCACGTCGCGGTGAGCTGTTGCGGTTGACGCTGGGCGAGGACCGCTGGGCGCTGGTGGAGCGCATGCAGGCGGCGATGTCGCTGATCGAGGGGCACGCGGAGCACGTGATGGACGAGATCGGCGCGGACGTGCTGCCGTCGCTGCCACGCCTGCGCGCGGCGATGAACCACCGTCGCGAGAACCGCGGCCTGCCGTGGCGCGTGCTCGAGCGCCTGCTGGGCCTGGAGCTGAAGATGAAGCAGTACGAGACGGGCAGGCGCTTCTGCGACGCGGTCGTCGCGGACGGCGGCCCGCAGGCACTGGCCTTGGCTTGGCAGGGGCCGCAAGAGCTCCCGACCCCGGCGGAGCTCGAGGAGCCCGCGCTGTGGATCGCACGTGTCGCGGGTGCAAGCCCCGCGGGCAGCCCTAGCTGAGCTCTCAGAACGCCGAGCTGATTTCTCAGAAGGCCAAGCTGCGCTCTCCTGACGGCTCAATCCCGCAAACACGGGACGAACGCACGTTCCTCATGTTACAAGCTCGTGACCCACGATCATCGATGGTTACAGGGTTTTCACGGCATGCTACGATCCGGCTGTAACGATCTCTCAGAAGCGGGGTACAAACAGGTGTTCGGTCGCTGAAGCAGCGATCAGCTCCCCAAAGACCAGCCATTCCTCGCAGCCGGCGAGGGAGAGACAGGAGAAAGCTCCAAGATGCCAACCGCACCTAAAACTTCATCCGCAGCCCCCAAAGCTCGAGCAAAAGCCGCCAAGAAACCGGCTTCCGCGAAAGCGTCAGCCGCCA
>DATBZG010000125.1:0-4038 GCA_036513335.1 Solirubrobacteraceae bacterium
GTGGTGGGCGGGACGGGCCTGTACCTGCGCGCGGCGCTGACCGAGCTGAGCCTGCGTCCACCCCCGCCGGAGGGCGTGCGCGAGCGCTGGACTGCGGAGCTGGAACGCGCCGGCGCGCCGGCGCTGCACGCGCAGCTGGCCGCCCGCGCGAGCTGGGCCGCTGAGGGGATCGATCCGAACGACCGCCAGCGGATCGTACGCGCGCTGGAGCTCTCAGACCTGGGGGAGCTCGAGCCGCCAGACGGCCCGTCGCAGCTGTGGAGCGAGGAAATGCGCCACCCGACGCTGCTGGTGGGGCTGACGATGGAGCGCGAGGCACTGTATGGGCTGATCGACGCGCGTGTGGAGGCGATGGTGGCGGCCGGCGTGCTGGAGGAGGTTCGCAGCGCGCATGCGGCGGGCGCCTCCGAGACCGCGCGCAAGGCGCTTGGCTTCGAAGAGCTGCTGGGCGGCGACGTGGAGGCGATGAAGCGGCGTACGCGCAACTACGCCAAGCGCCAGGTCACGTGGATGCGCAAGCTCTCGGGCGTGCGCGTGCTCGACGTGACCCGGCGCGATCCGGACGCGGTCGCGGATGAGATCGTGCAGCTGCTCGGGATTGCTCCCGCAGCCTCCTGACTAGACTCCGGCGCGCGATGGCGCCGATGAGATTCGAGAAGTGGCAGGCACTGGGCAACGACTACCTGATCGTGGAGCGTGATCAGCTCCCCTTCGAGCTGACGTCAGCGCGCGTGCGAAAGCTGTGCGAGGGGCACTTCGGCATCTACGCGGATGGTGTGCTGCTGCTGTCGGCGCCGAGCGACGCCGCGCACGTGGCGGACCTGCGGATCTTCAACCCGGACGGCTCGGAGGCGGAGCTGTCGGGCAACGGCGCGCGCGAGGCGATCCTCTATCTGCGCAGGCGCGGGTGGACCGAGGAGGACGCCTTCGCGATTCACACGGTCGCGGGGGAGATCCGCCCACGAATCACGGGTCTGGACACGTGCAGGGTGGACATGGGCCGCGCGAGCCTCGCCTCCGCGGATTTTCCCGGGGGACCGCAGGACGGTCGCGGGACGGTCTTCTCCGCCGGGCGCGACTGGTCCTTCCAGCACGTATCGATCGGCAACCCACAGTGCGCGATCCACGTGGACACGCTCGATCAGCTGGAGGCACTCGATCTGCCGACGATCGGCCCGGCGATCGAAGGCGACGCGCAGTTCCCCAACCGCACGAACGTGTCGTGGTTCACAGAGCTCGATCTGGATGACGGAATCCCACCCACCGCACCCACCCGCATACGCGCGCGGATCTTCGAGCGCGGTGTGGGGGAGACGCTCTCCTCGGGCACGGGCGCGACGGGAGCGGCGGTGGCCCACACCCGCGCATACGAGCCGCCGCTGAGGCCGAGCGCCGTGACCGTTGTGCTCGACGGCGGCGAACTGGAGGTCGAGGTGGGCGAGGATCTGCACATCAACCTGACAGGCTGGGCGCGACCGGTGTTCGAGGGGCGTATCAGCGAGGAGTTCGAAAAGGAGCTGCATGAAACCGAGTGAGAGCCCATTGCAAAGAGACCGGCACGCCCGGATGCCCGCCCTGACGCGGCGCTGGATCGCCACGTGCCGGCTCGGTCGTGCCACCAGCACGACCTTCACCGCCCCGCGACGCCCAGCTTGGTCATGACGGGCCCCGACCGCACCGCCTTCTTTGCAAAGGGCTCCAAGCGCCTGGAGCGCATCCCGCCGTACGCGTTCGCCCAGCTGGAGCGCAAGATCGCCGACAAGCGCGCGGCTGGGGTGGACGTGATCAGCCTGGGCATCGGCGACCCGGATCGCCCGACGCCGGCGCTGATCGTGGAGGCGATGCAGGAGGCGGTGACGGAGCCTGAGACCCACCGCTACCCGAGCAACCGTGGCCGCGCGGACTTCAGGGGCGCGGTGCGCGACTTCTACGAGCGCCGCTTCGATGTGAAGCTCGACCCGGAGAGCGAGGTGATCCCGGCGATCGGCGCGAAGGAGGCGATCTTCAACCTGAACCTGGCGTTCCTGGACCCGGGCGACTACGCGCTGGCGGCGGACCCGGGATATCCGGTCTATACGGGCGGGCCGTGGCTGGCGGGCGGCGAGCCGGTGCTGATGGCGCTGCAGCCGGAGCACGGCTTCGTGCCGGACCTGGGGGCGATCGACGAGGACGTGGCGCGCCGCGCGAAGCTTATGTTCCTGAACTACCCGAACAACCCGACGGGCGCGGTCGTGCCAGAGGGCTTCTTCGAGCGTGTGGTGGACTTCGCGCGCTCCTACGAGATCCTCGTGGTCCACGACAACGCGTACTCGGAGATCGTCTTCGACGGCTATCACGCTCCGTCGTTCCTGCAGACGCCGGGCGCGAAGGACGTGGGCATCGAGGTGTTCTCGCTGTCGAAGGGCTACAACATGACCGGTTGGCGCTGCGCGGTGGTGGTGGGAAACGCGCAGGCGCTCCACACGTATTGGCAGTTGAAGACGAACATCGACTCGGGGCTGTTCGAGGCGGTGCAGCTGGCGGGGATCGCGGCGCTCTCGCCGGAGGCGGACGCGGAGGTGGCCTCGATGAACGAGCTCTATCGCCGCCGTCGCGATCTCGTGTGCGACGCGCTGCACGAGATCGGGGTGCAGGTGCGCCCGCCGCACAGCACGATCTACGTGTGGGCGCCGGTGCCGGAGGGCTTTGCCAGCTCTGAGGCTTACTGCGAGCACGTGCTCGAGCGCACGGACGTTGTGCTGGTCCCCGGCTCGGTGTACGGCCCCGCGGGCGAGGGCTGGTTTCGGATCTCGCTGACGACGCCGGACGATCGCCTGCTGGAGGCGGTCAAGCGCCTGGGCACGCTCGGGGGTTGACGTTTGTGGGAGACGCGGTGGCGCGTGCTTCGCACAGCCGAAGCTTCACCGGTCATAACACTTTGCGGCGTATCGATGGTCCTAGACTGAGTGGTGAATGGATAGGAGCCGCAACGGCCGTAGCGCCGTAACACCAGGACCTTCAGAGTGGGCCGGCAACGGCACGCAGCCGGCGCAGCGCGCGCGTCAGCGCGCGTTCTGCATCGCGGCGCTTCCGGAGGGCGAGGATCTCTCAGAGCTCGAGGAGCTGTTGCGCACGGCGGGCGTGGCGGTCGTGGGCGAGATGGTCCAGCGCCGCGAGCAGCCGCACGCGAACACCTACCTGGGGCCGGGCAAGGTGGCGGAGGCGAAGGCGGCGGCGGCGGCATGCGACGCGAACGTGATCGCGTGTGACGACGAGCTGAGCGCGCGCCAGGAGCGCAATCTGGAGGAGGCGCTGGGCCTGCCGGTGGTGGACCGCACGACGGTAATCCTGGATATCTTCGCCGCGCACGCGAACAGCGCCGACGGAAAGCTCCAGGTGGAGCTGGCGCAGCTGGAGTACAACCTCGCGCGCATGCGCGGCCTGTGGACCCACCTGGAGCGTCTGGGCGGCGGCATCGGCACGAGGGGCCCTGGTGAGACGCAGATCGAGACCGATCGACGCCTGGCGCGCAACCGCATCTCTGTCCTGCGCAAACGCCTGGAGCACGTGAAGGGCACGCGCGCGGTGCAGCGTGCTGAGCGTGAGCGCGCGGCGTTGCCGACGATCGCGCTGGTGGGCTACACGAACGCCGGCAAGTCCACGTTGCTGAACGCCCTCACCGGCGCCGACGTGCCGGTTCGTGATCGACTGTTCCACACGCTTGACCCGACCACGAGAGTGATGCGCGCCGGGGGACGCGACTACCTGATCACCGACACCGTCGGGTTCATCCGCAAGCTGCCCCACCAGCTGGTCGACGCGTTTGGGGCGACGCTCGAGGAGACGATCCGGGCCGATCTGATCCTGCATGTCGCCGACGCGTCCGCCGAGGAGGAGGAGCTGCAGTCGATGACGCGCGCAGTCGAGGACGTGCTGGAGGAGATCCACGCCGGCGAGGCGGCGAGCGTGCTCGTGCTCACCAAGGCGGATCAGATCGACTCCGAACGCCGCACCGAGCTCGCCCACCGCCATCCCGACGCGATGCTCGTCTCGGCGCAG
>DATBZG010000126.1:0-4941 GCA_036513335.1 Solirubrobacteraceae bacterium
CCGACCGACAGCGCGAGATACAGCGACTCCGAGTAGACCGCCGAGAGGAAGAACGCCATCGGCGAGAACGCCGTCACGAGCACCGCCAGCCGCGCGGCCTCACCGACGCGATCGCTCGAGAGCGAGACACGCGCGTCTCGCAGGAGCTCCAGCGTGGTCAGCCGGTGGATGCCGTAAAGCGCCAACGCCAGCGCACACACGGAGAGCAACACTCCCGCGAGCACCGCCGGCACGCCAAACCAGTCGATCGTCCTGACGCCGAGCGGATACAGCGGGAAGAACGCCGCGCGCGAGGACGTGTACGCACCCAGTTCCGGGCGATAGCCGTAGTGGGCGATCACCAGGTACCAGGCCGAGTCCCAACGTGCCGCCGGAGCCGCCAGCAGGTTTCCCAGCCACCCGAAGCCCCTCGTCACACCGGGCGGGTCGAAAGCTTTGCGCTCGGGACCGAAGCCAAAGGCAAGGACCGTTCCCACGCCCGCCACCCACACGAGTAGGCGCGAGCTCCACAGGGCTCGCCAGGTGTCTCGCACGGCAGCGACCCGAGCGGGATCCTCACGCAGACGCGCCCACCAGCGCGGCGGCGAGCCGGCCACCAGCTCGCCTGGATCTTCGAGTGCTGCCAGCTCGACTGTGTCGGAGTTCATGATGCTCGCACCGAGCCTAGAGATCGCCACGGTTGCAAGCGGCAGAAAATCACACCGACCACGCTAATCTCGACTGTCGCGCATGTCTCGACAAGCACGAAAGCGCCGCCGCACGCGCGGCACCGGCAAGCGAGCCCTGCTGATCGGTATCGGCGCCGTCGTGGTGACGCTCGTCATCGGAGTGATCGGCGCAGTGGGCTACGTGCTGCACGTCGCCGACGGCACGCGCCGCCTCGCTTCGCGGCACGCGACGATCGGCGGAGGCACCTCAGAGGTCTACGCCGCCAACGGCGCCCGACTGGGCGCGATCCAGTCCGACGAACTGCGCACGCCCGTCGACTGGGGCGAAATCCCCACCGACCTGAAGGACGCGACGGTCTCGATCGAGGATCAGCGCTTCTACAAAGACGACGGCGTCGACCCGACGGGGATATTTCGTGCCGCGGTCAGCGACCTCGTGCATGGCAAAGCGCTGCAGGGCGCCTCGACGATCACGATGCAACTCGTGCGCAACCTGTACCTCGGCGGAGACGAGCACACCTTCAAGCAGAAGATCGCCGAGGCCAAGCTCGCGCTCGAATACAACGAACACCACAGCAAGCACGAAATCCTCAACAGCTATCTCAACGACGTTCCCTATGGCACCGTTGGGGGACAGACGATGATCGGCGTGCAGGCCGCGTCGCGGATTCTCTTCGACAAGCCCGTGTCACACCTCGACCTCGAGCAGTCGGCGCTGCTCGCCGGACTGCCGCAGGCACCCTCGCAGTACAACCCCCTCACCGACCATGTCGCCGCGAAGGAACGGCGCAACGAGGTGCTCGCGAAGATGGCCGAACTGCACTACATCAGCAAGGCACTCGCCAAGCAGACAGAGCAGGCGCCGCTGGAGACACACCGCGGCTACTACTACTCCGAAGTGATCGAAAAGTTCTTCTTCGAATACGTCCGCCAGCAGCTGATCGAACGCTACGGCGCGAAAACGGTCGAACACGGCGGACTGAAGGTCTACACGACGCTCGACCTGAACATGCAGCGCCTCGCGCACCACGCGATTGCGGAAATACTCGACGAGCCCGGAGACCCCGCCTCCGCGATCGTCACGCTCAACCCGCACAACGGCGACATCGAGGCGATGGCCGAGTCCGAGAGCTACGAGCAGTCGCAATACAACCTCGCCGCAGACGGGCACCGCCAGCCGGGCTCCACGTTCAAGGCGATCGACCTCGCCGACGCCCTCACGCACGGGATAGATCCGTACAGCACCGACTACTTCTCGCACACGCTGGCGCCCGGCTGGCTGGCTGCGGAACCCAAGTACGAAGTGAAGACGTTCGAGGGCACCTCGCTGAACAAGTCGATCAACCTCGTCCAGGCGACGCTCACCTCCGACAACACCGTCTACGCGCAGCTCGCCGCCGACCTCGGCGAGGAAACGATCACCCACACGGCCTATGAGATGGGTGTGAAGACGCACCTAGAAGGCAACCCCGCGCAGGCGCTCGGCGGGCTGACCCTCGGAGTCACCCCGCTGGAAATGGCAGACGTCTACGCGACGCTGGCCGACGGCGGCTACCGCAACGAACCGATCGCGATAACCAAAGTGGTCTTCCCCGACGGACATGTCGATGACAACTGGGGCGAACCGCACCGCGTGAAAGTGCTGAGCGAAGCGGTCACCGGCGTGGAGACGAGCATCCTCCACGAAAACGTCGAGGAGGGCACGGCCACACGCTCTGCAATCGACTGCCCGACCGCGGCCAAGACAGGGACGACAAGCGAACTGGTGGACGCGTGGCTCGATGGCTATGACCCCGATTACTCCACCGTCGTCTGGATGGGCTACCCGCGTGGAGACGTGCCGATGACCGACGTCCACGGCGAGCCACAGCAGGGCGGTTACCTCCCGGCGGAAATCTGGCACGCGTACATGGCCGCGGTCACCGAAGGCAAACCGTGTGTGCCGCTCCCCGAATCCAAGGAAGCGATCGCCTACAAGCCGTTCTACGGCAAATACGCAACCACGGGCCAGGCGCTGGCGAACCAAGAGGCCGAACAGGCCGAACATGCTGCAAAGCCCAAGGCCCACAAGCCCGGCAGGAAAGCCTCCGAACCGCAGACCGGCAACGCGCCCAGCGAACCGGGTAAATCGCAGCCCCCCAGCAAGACCCCGACCGAACCGGTTGTCCCTCCCACGGTGCGCGAACCGCCCGTCAAGCAGACCGGTGGCGCGCCGGCGGGCTGAGCTTTCACGGCGAGGAAACCCCTTCGCGACCTTGGCGCTGGTAGTTTGAGTCTCGATAACACAAAGACGAACGGTCCGCCGCGCATAGCGTCGGCGACCAGATGGGGTGCCGCGTGGCGAAGGAGGACAAGGTTGAATTCGAGGGCGAGGTGATCGAGGCCCTGCCGAACGCGATGTTCCGCGTGAAGCTGGACAACGACCACGTGGTCCTTGGACACGTAGCGGGCAAGATGCGCCGTTTCCGGATCCGCATCCTGCCGGGCGATCGCGTTCGCTGCGAGCTCTCGCCGTACGATCTCGACCGCGCGCGAATCGTCTACCGCCACCGCTGAGGACGGCATCGCTGAGCGCTCACTGATCGAATCGATCGCGGGCGAGCTCAACAGCTCCCAGCGAGCTTTGAGGATCGTGCGCGGGATCGGCGATGACGCTGCGGTGGTGCGCGCGCGGGCGATCTGCGCGACCTCGGTCGACGCGATGGTCGAGGGGGTCCACTTCCGCCTCGACGAGGGCTGGGCGAGCCCCGAGGAGGTCGGACATCGGGCGCTCGCGGGCGCGCTGTCGGATCTTGCGGCGATGGGAGCAGATCCGGGAGAGGCCTACATCGTGCTCGGGCTGCCCGAGGGCTTCGGCGAGCGACGGGCGCTCGAGCTCGTGCGCGGCGCCGACGCACTGGCCAGGAAGACGGGCACCGTGATCGCCGGCGGCGACGTGGTCAGTGCGCCGGTGCTCACCGTGGCAATCACAGCCGTCGGCTGGGCCGATCACGCCGACGAGCTGGTCGGCCGCGACGGAGCGCGCCCCGGTGACCTGATCGGCGTGACCGGTCGGCTGGGTGCGCCCGCGGCGGCTCTGGCCGTGCTGGACGGCCGCGTCGAGCGCTCCACCCCCGGGGCGGATGCCGCGCTCGCGTGCTCGAGGCGTCCACTGCCGCGCTTGAAGGAGGGCCGCGCGCTCGTGGCGGCCGGCGTTCACGCGATGATCGACCTGTCCGACGGCCTTGCCACCGACGCCGCCCACCTCGCCCGCGCAAGCGGCGTGCATCTGCAGATCGAGCTCGACGCGCTACCGCTGCACGACGGCGTTGAAGATGTCGCCGCACAGCTCGGCGTAGCGCCATGGCGACTGGCGGCCGGCGGCGGCGAAGACTACGAGCTGTGCTTCTGCGGGGCCGCCGGCGATCGCACGCAGATCGAGGCGGCGCTGCGCGAGAGCGGCGGTGAGGCGGTCACCTGGATCGGGGAGGCACGCGAGGGCCCGGCCGGTGTGACGCTCTCAGACGACCGGGGAGACGCTGTACGGATCGCGGGATACGAGCACGCCGTCTAGCGGGCGCACAGCAGCCGGCTCCTGCGCGGCGCTCGGCGGTGCTTCGATCGGCCGGGGAACGCCTCCTCCGGGCAGCTCACGGGCGGCGCCCTCGGGAACGGTGCGCGTCAGGCGCGCGTACACCAGCAGGCGTTTGGCGGCACTGAATACAGGGGTGCACGCGGAGAGCACCAGGCGCGTGTAGCCGACTTCCGAGACGGCAGCAGGCACGTCGTCGGGCGAGACGACGCGCTGGCCGGTGACCCTGTAGGTGAACTGCGCGTAGGGCATCTTCAGCACGATTCGATTGCCGCGTTTGAGGAAGTTGATTTCGCGGAACGGCGCGAGCCAGGTGGTTCGGTGACCGGCGATCGCCGTCGTGCCCGGCACGCCCGGGAAGTGGGTTTCCTTGTAGATCCCGGGGCCCTTGATCAGGTCTTCCGTGTCGGTGCCGTTGACGACGATGTAGCTCGCGTCCACGCGGGGGATCCAGATGCGCCCGATCGGCGCACCGTTGGGGGTGTGACGCTGGGCCTGGCTCGCGAGGTACTCGATGCGGCTGCGCTCGTCGGAGAGGCTTGCCAGCGCGCGGCGCTCGACCGGCGTCGGCGCGGCGTGTTCGACGCTGCGCAGCTCACCGCTCAGATGGTCCTGCTCCAGCAGGGCGTACAGCGCCGTGATCGGCTCCTGCCAGACGAGCGTGACGACCGCGTCCACGAGCGCCAGGACCCCGAGGACGAT
>DATBZG010000127.1:0-8437 GCA_036513335.1 Solirubrobacteraceae bacterium
GTGGGTGTTCCCCGATGGCCACGCGATCCTGATGCTCTCCGAGGGACGCCTGTTGAACCTCGGCAACGCCACCGGGCACCCGAGCTTCGTGATGAGCAACTCCTTCTCCAACCAGACGATCGCCCAGATCGAGCTCTTCACGAAGAACGACGAGTACGAGAAGCGCGTGTACGTGCTGCCCAAGCACCTCGACGAGAAGGTCGCCCGGCTGCACCTGGACGCGCTCGGCGTGAGGCTCACAAGGCTCACCGACGAGCAGGCCGCCTACATCGGCGTGCCGGTGAACGGTCCGTACAAGCCGGATCACTACAGGTATTAGTCGATCGTGAAGGCGATGGTCTTGGCCGCTGGGCTTGGCACTCGCCTGCGCCCGTTGACGTATGAGATCACGAAGCCGATGGTGCCGGTGCTCGACCGTCCGGTGATGGAGCACATCGTCGAGCTGCTGGGCAAGCACGGCTTCGACGAGGTGATCGCGAACCTGCACTACTTCCCTGACTCGATCCGGGAGTACTTTGGCGAGCGGCTGGAGTATCGCGTCGAGGAGGAGCTCCTGGGGACGGCGGGCGGCGTGCGCGGGTGCGCGGACTTCTTCGGTGATGAGCCGTTCCTGGTGATCTCAGGCGATGCGTTGACGGACATCGACCTGACGCGGTTCGTCGAGCGCCACCGGAGCTCCGGCGGGGTCGCGACGCTCGCGGTCAAGAAGGTGGCGGACACGAGCGAGTACGGCGTGGTGCTGCATGACAAGGACGGGCGCATCACCGGGTTTCAGGAGAAGCCAGCGCCGGAGGAAGCGCTGTCGGACCTGGGCAACTGCGGCATCTACATGTTCGACCCGGAGATCTTCGACTACTTCCCGGCGCGGCCGTTCGTCGACTGGGCAAATGACGTCTTCCCGGTTCTGCTGGAGAACGACGTGCCGTTCCACATCCACGAGCTGCAGGAGTACTGGAACGACGTCGGCTCGCTGGCGGAGCTCAGGCAGGGAACGTTCGATGCCCTCCGCGGCGAGCTGCACCTGGGCGTCGAAGGGACGGAGATCAGCCCCGGTGTGACCGTGGCGGATGGTCGCGAGCTCGGCCCGGACGTTGAGGTCGAAGGGCCGGTGTGGATCGGGGCTGATGTACGCGTGGGCGCGGGCGCTCGCCTGATGGGCCCTGTGGTGCTCGGCGACGGCGCTGTCGTGGGCGAGCGCGCGCAGCTTCGAGAGAGCATCGTGTTCCCCGGCAGCGAGGTCGCAGCCGAGGCGATTCTGATCGGCGCAATCGCCGGTCACAGCGGCATCCTGCAGAGCCTGCGCCCCCGGCGCTAGCCCGTTCCGGTCCGATCGCGGAATGACCGCCGCGCCGCGGCGGCAGGGACCATGCGACTCTGGAAACGCAAAGAGGCCCGCCGTAGCGGGCCTCTTCACGGAAAGTGAGACTATGACAGTTGTCAGCGTAGCATGCTAAGGGGGCGTGATGTGCGGCGAGCGTCTCGCAACCCCTCCAAATGTCGCAAATTGCGCGGTGGGCATTGTGTTGAGTGCCGTTTACATCCGCCGCGCATCGGCGTAGCATCGGAGACAAAGCCACACCCAAAGGCCGACCGAAGGAGCGTGTGATGCAGATCGACATCAAGGGTCGAAACGTCCCGGTCACCGACGAGCTTCGCGTACACGCGGAGCGCCGTCTGAGCAAGGTCGAGCGGCAGGTCTCAGACCTGGCCCGGCTGGAGATCGAGCTCTTCAAGGAGCGCAATCCCCGCGTCGCCGATTGCCAGGTGGCGGAGTGCACGCTGTACCTGAAGGGCGTGACCCTGCGGGCGCACGACTCATCCCCCGACATGCTGCACTCTCTGAACCTCGTGGTGGACGAGCTCGCCCGCCAGGTCAAGCGCCACAGGGACAAGCTGCGTCATCGTCGCGAGGCGCACGCAGCGTCAGCACGCATCGCCCGTGTTGTGACCTAGCGCGGGTCGTCCGGCGACGGCGCACCGCCAGGCAACATCACCGGCGGCGACGGGAGCTATCCTTGGGCATATGCCCTCTGTGCTTGATCTCGCGCTGAACGTCGGCGAGGCGAAGAAGTTCAAGACCTATCAGAAGCGCGTGGCGCTGATCGGCGCCTTCGAGCCCGAGCTCGAACACGACAGCGACGCCGAGCTGCGCGAGCGGATGGATGCGTTGCGCGAGCGCGCGAGCGAGGGCGAGGACCTCGATGCCCTGCTGCCGGAGTGCTTTGCGGTCGTGCGCGAGACGGGCAAGCGCGCGATGGGCATGCGCCACTTCGACGTGCAGTTGATCGGCGCCATGGCCCTGCACGAGGGGCAGATCTCCGAGATGAAGACAGGCGAGGGAAAGACGCTGACCGCGACGCTGGCGGTAGTGCTCAACTCCCTGGCCGTGCACGCGGTTGCCAATAGCGACTCAGACGGCGAGACGCCACAGCGCCGGGGCGTGCACGTGGTGACCGTCAACGACTACCTGGCGCAACGCGACGCTGAATGGATGAGCCCGGTCTACGACGCGCTCGGCGTGTCGGTGGGCGTCCTGCAGAACATGCAGTCCTTCGAGGAAAAGCAGCGCGCGTACGCCTGCGACGTCGTCTACGGCACCAACTCGGAGTTCGGCTTCGACTACCTGCGCGACAACATGGCCAAGGATCTCGGCGAAAAGGTCCAGCGCGGGCACTACTTCGCGATCGTGGACGAGGTCGACAACATCCTGATCGACGAGGCGCGTACGCCGCTGATCATCTCCGGTGCCCCCGAACAGGCGGCCGATCTGTACGTGAAGTTCGCCAAACTCTCGCCACGGATGGTGGCGGGCAAAACGCCGGAAGGCATGGACCCGCGCACCAAGAAGCAGTTCATGGCCGACTTCGACTTCGAGATCGATGAGAAGCAGAAGACGGTGGCGATCAGCGAGCAGGGCGTAGCCAAGGCAGAGCGCTTCCTCGGCATCGACCACCTCTACCGGGCGGAGAACGGGCATCTGGTCAACCACCTGATCCAGGCGCTGCGTGCGGAGGCGCTGTACAAGCGCGACGTGGATTACGCGGTGATCGACGGCGAGGTCAAGATCATCGACGAGTTCACTGGGCGCATCCTCGACGGCCGGCGCTGGTCGGAGGGCCTGCACCAGGCGATCGAGGCGAAGGAGGGCGTGTCGGTGCAGGAGGAGAGCCAGACGCTCGCCACGATCACCTACCAGAACTACTTCCGCCTCTACGAGAAGCTCGCGGGCATGACCGGCACGGCGCTGACAGAGGCAACGGAGTTCATGAAGATCTACGAGCTGCCGGTTGTGCAGATCCCCACGAACATGGACATGGTCCGTGCGGATCGCAACGATCAGGTCTACAAGACCAAGGAGGGCAAGTGGAGCGCGGTCGTCAGAGAAATCGCCGCTCGCCACGAGAACGGCCAGCCGGTGCTGGTGGGGACGATCTCCGTGGAGGTCTCCGAGCTGCTCTCCGACCGCCTCACCAAGCGCGGGATCAAGCACACCGTGCTCAACGCCAAGCCCGAGCACGCGGCACTCGAGGCCGAGACCGTCGCTGAGGCGGGGCAGCCGGGCGCAGTGACGATCGCCACCAATATGGCCGGGCGAGGGGTTGACATCAAGCTGGGCGGCAACCCCGAGCATCTCGCCACGCAGCAGCTTGCGCGCGAGGATGTGGACCCCGCTGACACGGATACCTATGAGCGTCGCATGGGGGAGATCCTGCCGGAGCTCGAGCGCAAGGTCGCGAGCTCGCGTGAGACGGTGATGGCGGCGGGCGGCCTGTTCATCTGCGGCACAGAGCGCCATGAGTCCAGGCGCATCGACAACCAGCTGCGAGGCCGTGCCGGACGCCAGGGGGACCCCGGCGAGTCGCGCTTCTTCCTGTCCGCGGAGGACGATCTGGTGCGCCTGTTCGCCGGCGACCGCATCTACAAGATCCTCGACAAACTCGGCGGGGTCGACGAGGAGGGCAACGAGGAACCGATCGAGGCGAAGATGCTCTCCAAGCAGATCGAAAAGGCCCAGAAAAAGGTCGAGGAGCAGAACTTCCTGATCCGCAAACGAGTCCTCGAATACGACGACGTGATGAACGAGCAGCGCCGCGTGATCTACAAATATCGCGACGAGGTGCTTGAAGGCAAGAGCATCGGCGAGGAGGCGCGCGGCGAGGTCGCCAAGGTGATCGAACGCACGATCGACCAGTACACGCCTGGCGACTTCATCGAGGATTGGGACATGGACGGGCTGTTCATGGCGCTCGGACAGCTGTTCCCGCTCGATCTCGGCCAGGAGGATCTCGACCGCGACACGGTCGATCGCACCGTGCTCGGCGACAAGATCGTCGACATGGCGCTGGAGCGCTACGACGAACGCGAGAAATCGCTCGGCGAGGAGCTGATGGGAGCGCTTGAGCGCTTCCTGCTGCTGCAGACGATCGACGAACGCTGGCGCGAGCACCTGTTCGACATGGAATACCTGCGCGAGGGCATCCACCTACGCGGCTTCGCCCAGCTCGATCCGCTGGTCGCCTACAAGAACGAAGCCTTCAACCTGTTCGGCGACCTGATGAACAGCGTGTGGACCGAGTACGCGCGCATGATCTTCAACGTCCAGGTGAACCTTGAGGGCGAGAACGGCGGCGGTGGCGGGTCGATACCTCCGTTTGCCGCGTCCGGCAGCTCCACGAGGGCCGGCAAAGTCTCCTACTCGGGAGGCCACAGCGTCGCCGGTGCGGGAGCGATGGCCGCCGCCGCCGCAGATGCCGGGCTGAGTACAGGCAGCGCGCAGGCAGCGTTCGGAGAAAACGGCCAGGAGATGGAAGCCCTCCCGGTGGTCGAGCAACGGGTGCTCGACGACGAGCATCAGGTCGGGCGCAACGACCCTTGCTGGTGCGGCAGCGGCAAGAAGTTCAAGAAGTGCCACGGCTCCTAGCCGCTCGCGTTTGACCGGCGGCGCTCAGCGCTCGAACAGATCCACGCGAAACGGTTGGTCGAACTCGTAGCCACCCGCGACGGGCCGCGCGAGATGGTGGAAGTGCCTATGCAGAGCGGCGGTGTGTCCCTCGAAGGCAGCCGCTCTTGCGGGCTCGACGGCAATCATCCGCGAGCGCAACTGCTCGAAGTCGGCGTGGCGCACCGTCAGCGCCGCCTGCCGGCTGACAATCGGCGTGAGACCCGCCTCGCAGGCCCTCGCGAGCGCCCGCTGAGCAGCGTGGCGCACCACTGTCTCGTCCTCCACCGGACGCAGCAGCTCGAACGCAGAGCCCTCGGTGAGCGGCTCCTGCACATAGAGCGAGCCGCCGCGCCTGAGCACTCGTGCAGCCTCGGCGATCGAGGCGTCCATCGCCTGGATGGGCACGTGGTGCAAGCTGTTGAAGAACACGACCAGGTCGAAGCTCGCATCGGGGAAGGGGAGGGCCTGCGCGACGCCGTCGATGAAGCGCACGGCGGGAGTGCCCGCGCGAGCGTCGCGAGACTGCTGGAGGCTCAGCGCCTGCGGGTCGAGCCCAACCACGCGTGCTCCGGCACGAGCGAGCCTGCGCGCCAGGCCACCCTCGCCGCAGCCCACATCCAGGACGTCGCGACCACGAACGTCCACCAGCTCGTGCAGCAGATCGGTTGGCGCCCCGGGCATGGCGTCAGTCTCGCTGATAGCGTGAGGGCATGGCCACAGCCGCGCCCAGCGAGTCCACTCCCCAACGCCTGGCTGCCATCCGCGAGCAGATGAAGCTGCTCTCGGACTATCTTTGACCCTGCTGAGCTGGCCGAGCGCGTGGCGGCGCTCGAGAGCGAGATGGGTGCAGGGGGCTTCTGGGACGACTCCGACCGCGCTGCGACGGTGTCCGCGGAGCACGCTCGCGCGTCCCGGCGTCTGGAGTCCTTCGAAGCTCTGAGGGCGGACGTCGAGGATCTGGACGGCCTGGCGGAGATGGCCGTGGAGGATGCGTCGCTTCAAACGGAGGTGGACGAGCAGATCGCCTCCGTCGAGGCGCGTCTGGCGGCGCTCGAGGAGCAGCGGCTGTTCTCCGGGCGCTACGACACCGGCGATGCGCTGGTGACGGTGAACGCGGGGGCGGGGGGGACCGACGCGCAGGACTGGGCTGAGATGGTGTTGCGGATGCTCATGCGCTGGGCCGAACGTCGTGGCTTCGGTGTCGAGCTGCTGGAGGTGAGCGACGGCGAGGAAGCCGGTATCAAGTCCGCCACGTTCAGGGCATCCGGCGAGAACGCATACGGGCTGTTCGGCGCCGAGCGCGGGGTGCACCGGCTGGTGCGCCTGTCGCCGTTCGACTCCGCGCACCGCCGCCAGACGAGCTTCGCGGGGGTGGAGGTCGCGCCGGTGGTGAAAGACACGGGCGAGATCGAGATCAACGACGACGACCTGCAGGTGGACACCTACCGCGCCTCGGGCGCGGGCGGCCAGCACGTCAACAAGACAGACTCGGCCGTGCGCATCACGCACCGTCCGACGGGGATCGTGGTGCAGTGCCAGAACGAGCGCTCGCAGTCCTCCAACCGCGCCACCGCGATGGCGATGCTGCGCGCGAAGCTGCTGGAGCGCAAGGAGCGCGAACGCCAGCAGGAGATCGCCGCGGAGAAGGGGGAGGCCCAGGACGTGAACTTCGGCTCGCAGATCCGCTCCTACGTGCTGCACCCCTACACGCTGGTCAAGGATCACCGCACCGACAACGAGATGGGCGACGTCCAGCGCGTCCTCGACGGCGACCTCGATGGATTCGTGCGTGCGTACCTGCTTTCCAGCGCGGCGTCGCGCGCAGGAGAGTAGTCGGTCGACTCAGGCGGCGGCCATGCGGGCGGCCCCAAACGAGGCCCCGGACGCGCTAAGGCGCGGCCGTGCCCCTCACCGACCGGCCTGGATCTGCTCGCGCTCGGCCAGGCGGTTGCGGCGGCGCAGCTGCGCCTCACTCTCACGGCGGCGCTCCTCGTCGGTGCTCGTGAGCAGCGGGGGAACTGAGACGGGGCTGCCCTCGTCGTCGACGGCGACCATCGTCAGGTAGGCGCTGTTGCTGTGCCGGCGCTCGCCCGTGCGCGGGTTCTCGGTGTCGACCCGTACGCCCACCTCCATCGAGGAATGCCATACGGCGTTGACGCTCGCCTGGAAGGTGACGAGTTCGCCGGTGTGGATTGGCACCCTGAACGTCATGCGGTCCATACCGGCGGTGACCACACGCTGGCGGCAGTGCTTGACGGCCGCGAGGCCGGCTGCCTCGTCGCAGAGCTTCATCACGGTTCCGCCGTGCACGAAGCCTGCGCCGTTGGCGTCCAGCGGCCCCATCCAATGGGCGAGCGTGGCCTGAGACTCGGCGGTTGGGCGTGCATTCATGGCAGTGATCCTATGCTGATGCGCAATGAACCCTGACTTGGACGCGGTCACCGCGGCGCTGGTGCGTGCGGCGCTACTGGAGGATGTGGGCACGGGCGACGTGACGACGACGGCCACGGTGGACGCGCACGCTGACGCTCACGCACGGATCACGCAGAAGGCGCCGGGGGTGATCTACGGTCTCGACGTGGCGGAGGCGGTGTTCGCGGAGCTCGACCCCGATGCGCGCTTCGAGCGCCTCGTGGCGGAGGGGGAGTGGCGCGAGCAGGGGGGGCCGGTGCTGGCGATCCACGGGCGTGCCCGAGCACTGCTCACAGGCGAGCGCACCGCGCTGAACTTCCTCACGCACCTCTCTGGCGTCGCGACGATGGCCGCGCTCGCCGCGCGCGAGGTGCAGGGAACGAGCGCGCGAGTGCTCGACACGCGCAAGACGATCCCCGGCCTGCGCGCCCTGGAGAAGGCGGCTGTGGCGGCCGGCGGCGCCACCAACCACCGGGTGGGCCTGTTCGACGCGATCCTGATCAAGGAGAACCACATCGCCGCGGCCGGCGGCATCGCCGAAGCGGTCGCGCGCGCGCGGGCAGCGGCGCCGGAGCTGGCTGGCACTCTGGAGGTGGAGGTGCGCAACGCCGAGGAGATCGACGAGGCACTGGCAGCGGGCGCGCCGCGACTGCTCCTGGACAACATGGACGAGGTGCAGCTGCGCGCCGCCGTGGCGCAGGTCGCCGGCCGGGCCGAGCTCGAGGCGAGCGGCGGCGTGAGCCTGCAGACGCTCCGGGCGCTCGCGCACACGGGGATACAATGGCTCTCGATGGGCGCGCTGACCCACTCCGCGCCCGCTCTGGACCTTTCCCTGATCGTGGAGGCCTGAGTGAACGCTCACCGGATTCTCGACGCGGCGCAATTCTCGTGAACCTTCCGATGGCCACAAGCCTGCCGATGGCCCCGAGTCAGGCCGCGAAACCGGCGCTCACACCGGGCGAGGTCGCGGAGCTGAAGGCGCAGGTACGCGCGCTGGCGGCCGAGCGAGGGGCGGTGATCCTCGCGCACAATTACCAGGTGCCAGAGGTCCAGGACGTGGCTGACTACGTTGGGGACTCGCTC
>DATBZG010000128.1:0-8879 GCA_036513335.1 Solirubrobacteraceae bacterium
ACCCGGGCGCCGCGCGCGGCGTGGACGGCGCGGGCATGGTCCATCGCATCGTCTGGCGCGTGGGCTCGCCGGAGGCACTGGAGTTCTGGGAGGAGCGCCTCGCGGGCCGCGGCGTGCGCGCGGAGCTCTCCGGCGGCAGCCTCCTGTTCGCCGATCCCGAGGGCCTTGAACACGAGTTCGTGGCAACGACCGTGGAGGACGAGCCGCTGAGGGCGCACTCGCCGGAGATCCCCGACGAGCACGCGCTGCAGGGCTTCGACGGTGTGCGCGCGTATAGCAGCGCCCCTGTCCGCAGTGAGCGCCTGCTGGGCGAGGCGATGGGCTTCACCCGCGAGCAGGGGGAGCACTGGGAGGCGCGCGGCGAGCGCCGCAGTGGCTTCTACGCGCTTGACCTCGCGCCGCCTGAGATCCACCGTGCGCAGGGCGCAGGCACGGTTCACCACGTGGCGTTCGCGGCCGTGATGGGGGACCTTGAGGCCTGGC
The DNA here is from genome assembly GCA_036513335.1 of Solirubrobacteraceae bacterium. GTDB lineage: Bacteria > Actinomycetota > Thermoleophilia > Solirubrobacterales > Solirubrobacteraceae > Palsa-744. The sequence goes on from DATBZG010000128.1 coordinate 484, forward strand.
GCGAGCGCGTGACCGAGGCGGGCGCGCGACCGACGCCGGTGATCGACCGCTTCTACTTCAAATCGGTGTACTTCCGTGAACCGAGCGGCGTGCTGTTCGAGATCGCCACGATCGGCCCGGGCTTCGCGGTGGACGAGGACGAGGCGCACCTCGGCGAGGGACTGTCGCTGCCGCCGCCGCTCGAGCACATGCGCGCCAAGTTGGAGGGCACGCTCACGCCGCTCCCCTACCCGCCCGCGTGGCGCACGGGCGCCCCCGCCGAGTAGCCGAGGTCAGGCTGCGCGTCGCTCGCGGGGTGAGCGTCGTGCGAGCACCGCGCCCCAGTCGGCGTCCTCGATCAGCCCGGGACGCGTATCGCTGATGAACTCGCGCAGCAGCTCCGACAGACGCCTCGGGTCTTCCAGATGGGGGAAGTGCGCTGCATCGGGGATCGTCTCGAAGCGGCTGTGAGGGATCGCCTCGTGGGCGAGGCGCCCGTGCTCGAGCGGGATCGTGTTGTCGCGCTCGCCCCACACGATCATCGTGGGGATCGTCTCGAGCAGGTACAGCCGGTCGGTGGCGCTGACGCGCTGCCCGCGCACGTCGATCACCGAACGCAGTGTCTGCAGGAACGCTTGGCGCGCTTCGGCGTTCTCCAGCGGGCGCAGCGCCCGCGCGATCGCCTGCAGGTAGACGCCGGCGCCCACACGACGCTCGCGCAGGCCGGCACCTGCACCGGCGAGCGCTCTGATCAGGCGTGGGCGGATGGTTGCGGACAGCAGCGCGGAGAACCCCGGCAGCGCGGCTGTGCGCAGCATCGGGCTGACCTCGCGCCCCAGCCCGCCGCTGGAGACGAGCGCCAGCCGTTCCACGCGTTGGGGGAACTGGTAGAAGAACTGCATCGCGACGCCGCCACCGAGCGAGTGCCCGACGATGCTCGCGCGCTCGATCCCGACCGCTGTCATCAGGTCGCGGATGCTCGCGGCGTGCGCGCCCAACGAGTAGTCGCCGCGCGGCGCCGCGGAGTCACCGTGCCCGATCAGGTCGGGTGCGAGGACGGTGTGGTCGCGGGCGAGGTCCAGCGCCACCGACTGCCAGTGGCTCGAGGAGTTGAGCATCCCGTGGATCAGCACGACGGCGGGCCCGCTGCCGGCGATCCGGTAGACGGCGCGACGCCCGTGCAGCGCGATCTGCCACTCCTCGAACTGCGCCACCGCGCTGGGCACCGGCGCAGGGCGAGCGGTGCGCCCGTCGCGCTCCCCGTCGGCTCCAGCCCGGCTGAATCTCAGAGCAGCACCTCGCGGGCCACAGTAGCAAAGGCCTTGCGGCCCGCCGAGCCGCCTCGCGGTGGCACAGCGGGGAGGCCCTCAGTCCCTCCGCGGGCGCCTCCACAGCGCGATGTTCCGCCGCCCCGCACGCAGCGCGCGCAGGTGCGCGAGCGCGTCGCGGCCGAGCCGCTCGTCGCCGGGGTCGACGCCGTCGTCGACGTCCGCGTTCGCGTCGTCGGGCTCAGCCCACTCGTACAGGCAGTGGCTCGCCGAGCCCACCAGACGACAGCTATGCGAGAGCTCCTCGGCCAGTTCGAGCCACGCGTCGGAGTGCGGGCGCGGGTCGGTGTCCAGCAACAGCATCGCCTCACGGAGCCGATCGTGGAGGTCCGCCCGGAAGCGCTCGATCTCCTGGCCGGCCGCCGTATGGGCGTTGTGCCAGGCGCGGTGCTGAGGGGACTCGGGCAGGACCGGGGCACGGTCCGAGCGCCGCGCGCGGCGCAACTGGCGCCGGCCGCTGTCCGTGATCTGCCACGTGAGGACGCCGTGACGGCGCGAGCACGCGAGCCGGCCTGTCACGCAAAGAGCCTCCAGCTGCGAGCGCGCGCGGCGGGCCGCTGCGGAGCGCCGGGCGACGTCCAGGTGCTCGAGGATCGTCCACACGGGCACCGCGGCCGGCTCGCCGCCGCGATGATTCTCCGCGCGTTCGACCGCCGCCAGCACGAGCTCGGCGCTCGGCCCCGTCCGTGCGCGGCGCGGGCTTGGACGTGGGTTTGGGTCCGTCATCTGGCCTCCTCTGATCAGGTGGCCCGAGAGCTCGAGATCGACCCCAGTCAGATTGCCCTCGCCGCGCCGTGGTGCGCGCTGCGGGACAATCGCAGGGCATCGAGGTCGACCGACTCGGTGCCGGGCCCGGGGTGTTGACGCACCGCCGGGCCATTTACGTTCAGGACGCTCGCGACGCTAGTGGGACGCGTCGGCTTGAACAGGGGAAACTGCTAGAAATGCTCAGTGTTGGCACAAATCGGTTACACGCGTGACACAAACGTGGGGTCGCGGTGACCGACGCTCAGGAGCAGACGCCGTACCTGGACGCGCTGCTCGCGTATGCCCGCAGGAACCCTGCGCGACTGCACGTCCCGGGTCACAAGGGCGGGCCTGGCGCCGATCCGGGCATGCTGGAGGCGTTCGGCGAGCAGGCGCTGAGGATGGACATACCGGCGCTCACATACGGGGTCGACCTGGGTGAGGAGCCGACGCCGTTCGAACAGGCACAACGCCTGGCGGCGCAGGCGTGGGGCGCGAAACGCGCCTGGTTCTTGATCAACGGCGCGTCGCAGGGCAACCTGGCGGCGGGCCTCGCGCTGGCTCACCGCGGCAGCGATCTGGTGGTGCAGCGCAACGCTCACTCGAGCACGATCGACGCGCTGGTGCTGTCGGGCATGCGTCCGACGTTCGCGGCGCCAGAGGTGGACGACGAGCTGGGCATCGCGCAATGCCTGAGCGAGGCGACGCTCGCGCGGGCGCTGGACGCGACGCCCAATGCGGTAGGCGCGCTGGTGATCTCGCCGACGTACTTCGGTGCGGTGGCGAACGTGCGGGGCCTCGCGGAGGTGGCGCACAGCCGCGGGGTGCCGCTGGTCGTGGACGAGGCGTGGGGCGCGCACATGGCCTTCCACGAGGACCTCCCCGAGCACGCGCTGTCGGCGGGCGCGGATCTGGTGATCTCGAGCACGCACAAGATCGTCGGCAGCCTCTCGCAGTCGGCGATGCTCCACCTGGGCGTAGGTGGCCTGGGCGTGATCGGCGAGGACACGGTCGACCGCGCGGTGACGCTGACGGAGTCGACCAGCCCCAACTCGCTGCTGGCGGGCTCGCTCGACGCGGCGCGCCGCCAGGCGGCGGTGCACGGACGCGAGCTGCTCACGAAAACGATGGCGACGCTGGCGATCACCCGTGCGGAGATCCAGGCGATCGACGGCCTGGACGTGCTCGACGAGCGCATGACGGGACGTCCCGGCGTGTTCGCATACGACCCGCTGCGCATGGCTGTGGACGTGCGCGGCGTGGCCGCCAGCGGCTATGAGATCGCGCCGATGCTGCGCGAGATCGGTGACATCAACCTCGAGCTGTATGGCCAGAACGTGCTGGTGGCGGTGTTCGGCATCGGCGAGCGCAATCTCGCGGAGGAGGCCGCGCGCCTGGTGGCCGCGCTGCGTACGGCGGTCGAGCGCGTGGGCCTCGATCCGGACGGCACGACCGCGAGCTTCGCGCCGCCGCCGCCGTGGGGCGAGCTGGTGATGACGCCGCGCGAAGCGTATCTGGGCGCCCAGGAGGTCGTGCCGGCGTCCGAGGCGCCGGGGCGGATCGCGGCTGAGTCGCTCGCCACCTACCCACCCGGGATCCCGAACGTGCTGCCGGGCGAGCGCCTGACGGCGGAGACGCTCGCCTACATTCGCCAGACGCTCGAGGTCGGCGGCAGCGTGCGCGGCGCGAGCGACCGGCTGCTGCGCACCGTGCGGGTAGTGCTCGAGCAGTAGTCGCAGCACCGCGCTCCCAGCGTTCTCTCAGTATTTTAGGCCCGCTGTTCACAGGATGTACCGCGAGGGTGTGGCCCATGAACGCGACCATCTCCCCCCACCGCCGCACCGCCCCATCCCTGCCATCCCGCTCCATGCGGGACGGATCGACCGGCGCGAGTAGACGCGCCGAGCCCGCGTGGGCGCGGCCGGCGCTGATCGCGCTGCTCGTGTGCACGGCCGTGGCGTACCTGTGGGACCTGAAGGCCTCGGGTGACGCCAACAGCTTCTACGCGGCCGCCGTGCAGGCGGGCACGAAGAGCTGGAAGGCGATGTTCTTCGGCTCGATCGACTCATCCAACTTCATCACCGTGGACAAGCCGCCGGCTTCGCTGTGGGTGATGGAGATCTCCGGGCGGATCTTCGGCTTCAGCAGCCTGAGCATGCTCGTGCCGCAGGTGATCGAGGGAGTGGCGGCGGTGACGCTGCTGTACGCCGCTGTCAAGCGCTGGTTCGGCGCGGGCGCGGGCCTCGCAGCGGGCGCGCTGCTGGCGATCACGCCGGTGGCGGCGCTGATGTTCCGCTTCAACAACCCCGATGCGCTGCTCGTGCTGCTGCTCGTCGCGGGCGCGTACTGCCTGGTGCGGGCGGTCGAGGGCGCGAGCACACGCTGGGTGCTGGCGGTGGGCACGATGATCGGCTTCGCGTTCCTGGCGAAGATGATGCAGGCGTTCCTCGTACTGCCGGCGTTCGGCCTGGTGTACATGGTCGCGGCCCCAACGACGCTGCGCCGCCGCCTGTGGCAGATGCTGGCGGGCGCAGCGGCGATCGTGGTCAGCTGCGGCTGGTGGGTGGCGATCGTGGCCCTGTGGCCGGTGGGCTCGCGGCCGATGATCGACGGCTCGCCCGACAACAACATCTTCAACCTAATCTTCGGCTACAACGGCCTGGGGAGGATCTTCGGCGCGAGCGGTCCCGGAGGCGGTGGCGGCGGCGCGAACTTCAGCGGCCCCACAGGTGCGCTGCGCCTCCTCGACAGCGAGATGGGCGCGCAAGCGTCGTGGCTACTCCCGGCGGCGCTGATCGCGCTGGCAACTGGCCTGTGGCTCTCCCGCCGCGCGCCGCGCACGGACCGCACGCGCGCCGCGCTGCTGCTGTGGGGCGGCTGGCTGCTGGTGAGCGGCGTGGTGTTCAGCTTCGGCAGCGGCGTGATCCACACCTACTACACGGTCGCTCTGGTGCCGGCGATCGCGGCGCTGGTCGCAATCACGGGCTCGCTGCTGTGGCGCGAGCGACACACGCTGCTCGCACGCTCCGTGGCCGCGTTCACGGTGCTCGTCACCGCGTCATGGTCCTGGGCGCTGCTCGACCGCACACCGCAATGGGAATCGTGGATGCGGGTATTGATTCCCGTGAGCGCGGCCATTGCGGTGCTCGGCTTGCTGGCGGCGCCCGCACTGCGGCGGCTGGGACGGCGTGGCGGGTGGGCATGGGTCGCGATCGCCCTCGCTGCGGCGGTCGCCTGCCTGGCGGGCCCGGTGGCCTACTCGGCGCAGACGGTCACGACGGCGCACACGGGCTCGACCCCTTCCGCGGGGCCCGGCTCGAGCATGGGCGCGGGTGGCATGGGCGGAGCGCCGGGCGGCAAGGGCTTCGGCGCCCGCGGTACAGGCGGCACCCGCGGTGCCGGTCTCCCGGGCAGCGCGGGCGGACTCTCCAACGCGGCCAAGCCAGGTGCCGCGTCGAAAACTTCCCCCGGCGCGGCACCCACGGGCGGCGTGCAGCTGTTCGGCTCATCCGGCTCGTCAAGCGCCAAAGCGTCGACGACGCTCCGCGCGGGCGGTGCCGGGGCCGGCGGTGCCGGTGGGATGACGAACGTGAGCGCCGCCTTGAAGAAGGCATTGGAGAGCGACGCGGGCAGCTTCCGCTGGGTGGCGGCGGTATCGGGCTCGCAGACTGCGGCTTCGCTGGAGCTGGCGACAGGCGGCGAGCCGGTGATGGCGATCGGTGGCTTCAACAACGAGGGCGGCCGACTGACGCTGGCTGAATTCGAGCGCTACGTGCGCGCGGGCGACGTTCACTACTACTTCGCCTCCAGCGGCGGCGCCGGCGGTGGAGTCGGCGCCGGCCCTGGAGGCGGCACGGGCTCCTCGAGCATCAGCTCGATCACGAGCTGGGTGGAAGCCCACTTCAAGTCGGTGAAAATCGGCGGCGAGACCGTCTATGACCTGACGCAGGCGCGAGGGTAGGCCGCCGCGGGCCGCCCCTCGCGTCAGCGGGTCAAGCGTCTACTGGGCGTCTGCGACGAGCAGGCGCCCGACGCTGTCGGCGACGCAGACGGGCTTCTCGCTGCCCTCGGCCTCGACAGTGAAGCGCGTGACGACCTGGTACCAGCCGCCCCCGACCTCGGTCACCTCCACGAGCTGCGCGTAGCAGCGCACCCTCACACCGACGACGACGGGCGCGGGGAAGCGAACCTTGTTCCAGCCGTAGTTGACGCCGAGCGTGAAGCCGCTCCAGTCACTTAGGTCCTCACGCAGGCCGTCGATCAGTGAGAGCGTGAGGTTGCCGTGAGCGATGGTGGTGCCGAACGGGCTCTCCGTCTTGGCGCGCTCGACGTCGACGTGGATCCATTGGTGATCGCCGACGAGCTCGGCGAACCGGTTGACCATCTCCTGGGTGACCTCGCGCCACTCGCTCGGCCCGACGACCTGGTCGACGAGGCCGCGGAGGTCGTCGATCCCGTGGGCGACGGACTTGCTCATGTTGGCGGTGACTGCCATTGCTGTCTCCTCCTGCGAAAACCTGGCGCGCTCGTGCGCGTCGGTCAGGCCCCGGGCGAGTCGGCGACGAGCTGCGCGACGGTCTCGAGCAGCGGCCAGGTGACCTCGGGGTGTTCGGCGACGAACGATTTGAAGTTCCAGCTGGCCATGGCGCCGAGCTCGACGTCTGTCTTGGCGGTGACGCTGGCGGTGCGGGGAGTATGCGGCAGCACGAGCGCGATCTCACCGAAGTGATCGCCGGGCCCGAGCGTGCGGCGCTCCTTGCCGCCGACGAGCACGGTCGCCTCGCCGTCGAGGATCACGAAGAACGCGATCGCGCTGTCGCCCTCGGTGAGGATCGGCTCACCGGCGGGGACCTTGCGCACGGTCATCGACTTGGCGAGCCCGCGAATGTTGCGGTCGTTCAGCGGAGCGAGGAACTTGACCTTACGAAGCGCGTCTGTGTCGGCCGCCATGCGGGCAAACTATCACTGGCCGGCCGGCTCGGCGTCTCAGCGCCGCCGCCGCCGGCGCGACGCCGGCCTCGAACGCCAGAAGCCCCGCGTTTGCAGGGCTTCTGTGCGGATGGAGCTAGGGGGACTCGAACCCCCGACCTCCTGGGTGCGATCCAGGCGCTCTCCCAGCTGAGCTATAGCCCCGCGCGTATGTGCCAACGGGGATACTGCGGCCTGAGAAGTGTAGTCGCACAACGCGTGGCGCCGAGCGCAGTATCGTTTGGGCGCGGCATGGGATTGCTAGACGAAGCCATACGCGAGCACCTCGAGCTCAAGCGCCGCAGCGGCGCCGATCCGAGCGTGGTCGAGCGCGAGGAGCAGGACGCTCTGGCGCCCGTCGCGCCCGAGGACGGGCTCGCTGTCCTCGAGGGCGCGGACGGCGAGTTCGAGTACGAGGACGAGGCGTACTACGAGGCCGAGGATCTTCCCGCCGAGGCCGCAGAGGGCGAGCTGCCGGTGGCCGACGATGAGAACGGCAGGGCACCGAGCTTTGCCGATCTTGCGGACGCCGGACAGCAGGACACGGCGGAGTTGGACATGCAGGCGGCTATGGATGCCGAGGCCGCACCGGTGGCCGGGGCTCCGCCCTATGCCGCTCCCAGCGGCGGCAGTTGGGCAAAGCCGTACGCCGGCCGGCAGCCCGAGGAGGACTCGCCGGAGTGGGAGCTTCCTGGCGATCGGGAGCGGGAGCCTCCGCCACAGAACATTCCTGGGCAGGAACGGCTTTCTTTCGAGTAGGACCGCGGGCCTAGTGGCAACCATGCGGTGCTGGGCGCACGCCGGCCGAGGCGGTCAGATGGTGAGGGCTTTTTCGAGCTGGTGGCGTTCCCCTAAACTGGAGCGTCGCGGGGCCATAGCTCAGCTGGGAGAGCGCCTGCTTTGCAAGCAGGAGGTCACCGGTTCGATCCCGGTTGGCTCCATTCGCGAAAGGCCCGGAAATCGCCTGCTTTCAAGCGTAGGTACGCGTCGCGGGCGGATCCTGGATCGACCTCTGGCCCGAGCTGCGCGAGGAGCTCGCCACCTACAAAGCGAACACTCGATGCGGCGAGCCCGACGACTACGTGTTCGCCACTGCCAACGGGAGGTCCGACACTCGCGGGAACATCGCCAAGCGTCTCAAACGCGTCGTGCGGCGCGCGAACGACACGCTCACCGGGGAAGGGCTCCCCCGATCTCGGGCGATCTCTCCCCACACTCGCTGCGCCGCACGTTCGCCTCGCTGCTCTACCTCCGCGGCGAGAACCCCGTCTACGTCATGCACCAAATGGGGCACGCCGACCACAGTAAAGCCATTACGCGCGCCTTCGACAAAGACGGACGCCTGGAAAAACTCACCGACTGGTCATCGAACAG
>DATBZG010000129.1:0-2035 GCA_036513335.1 Solirubrobacteraceae bacterium
CTGATCGTGGGCACCCACGCGCTGATCGAGCACGACGTGCGCTTCGACGAGCTGGCGGTCGCGGTGATCGACGAGCAGCATCGCTTCGGGGTGCGCCAGCGGGCGGCGCTCGGCGAGCGCGAGTCGACGGGCGGCGCCGCCGATCGCGGCCACGCACCGCACACGCTGCACATGACGGCCACGCCGATCCCGCGCACGCTGGCGCTCGCCCGCTACGGCGACCTCGACACGACCGCGCTGCGCGAGCTGCCACTCGGCCGCCAGCCGATCGAGACGCAGCTGGTCACCGGGGAGGAGGCCCGCGCGAGCGCCTACGAGCATCTGCGCGAGGAGCTGGCCGCCGGGCGCCAGGCGTTCGTCGTATGTCCGTTGATCGACGATCCCGAAGCGGTCGGGCCGGCCCAGCCAGAGCTGCGCGCCGCGGCGGCCGAGCTGCTGCGTCTGAAGAAGGGAGAGCTGCAGGGGTATGAGCTGGCGCTTCTGCACGGCGGCATGCGCCCGCGCGAGAAGCAGGAGGCGATGGCGGCGTTCGCCTCGGGGCGCTCGCAGGTGCTCGTGGCGACGACCGTGATCGAGGTGGGTATCGACGTGCCGAACGCGACCGTGATGCTGATCGAGAACGCCGAGCGCTTCGGCATCTCCCAGCTGCACCAGCTGCGTGGAAGGGTTGGCCGCGGCGAGCACCGCGCGACGTGCTTTCTCCTGGCCGGGCCGCACTCGGGCGGCTCGGGCAGGCTGCGGGCGCTCGTTCAGCACAACGACGGCTTCCGTCTCGCCGAGATCGACCTGACGCTGCGCAAGGAGGGCGAGCTGATCGGAACCCGTCAGTCGGGCAGCGGGCAGTTCCGCGTGGCGCGGCTCCCGGAGGACGCGTCGCTCCTGGAGCGCGCGCGGGCTCGCGCGGAGGCGATCCTCGCCGGTGACCCGCAGCTGCGCTCGCCGGAGCACGCGCTGCTGGCCACGGTCCTCCAGGAGGCGATCGGCGAGCAGGCGCTCGAGCCGATCCCGGCCTGAGGATCCCTCGCCGCTACGGTTGCGGGCATGCGGGTGATCGCGGGAGGCCTGGGCGGCCGGCGCTTGCAGGCGCCGCGCGGCAGCACGACTAGACCGACCTCCGATCGCGTCAGGGAGGCGCTCTTCGCGATGCTGGGCGAGCTCGACGGCGCGCGCGTGCTCGATCTGTTCGCGGGCACGGGCGCTCTCGGGATCGAGGCGCTCTCCAGAGGCGCGGCGACGGTGGTCTTCGTCGAGCGCGACGCGGGCGCGTTGAGGGCCCTAAACGCGAATCTGAGAACTCTCGCTATTCCTGAGGAGTCCGTGCAGGTGCGCCGTGGGGACGCGCTGGCCGCTCTGCGAAGCGCACGCGAGCGCAAAGAGACATACGATCTCGTTTTCATCGATCCCCCTTACCTGCAGGCACGCGAGTGGGGGCCTGAGCTCTCGGCGATGCTGCCGGTGCTGCTCGGGCCGGACGCGCGCGTCGTCGTCGAGAGCGACCGCCGCGCGCCGCTGCAGCTCGAGCTGACGGTCGAGCGCGAGCGCCGCTACGGCGACACTTCGATCACAATCCACCACCACCAATGACCCCAGTACAGAAATCCATCGCCGTTTGCCCGGGCTCATATGACCCGATCACCAATGGCCACCTCGACGTGATCCGTCGCACCGCGGCGCTGTACGAGGAGGTGGTCGTGGCAGTCGTCAACCGCTCGGTGCGCAAGAGCAGCGCCCTGTTCGGCATCGAGGAGCGCCTGGGGTTCGTGACGCGCGCGCTGGCCGATCTCGACCACGTGCGGGTGGAGCCGTTCTCGACGCTGGTGGTGGACTTCGCGAGGAGCGTTGGAGCCGGTGCGATCGTCAAGGGGCTGCGTGCGATCTCGGACTTCGAGTACGAGCTGGAGATGAACCAGCTCAATCGCCGACAGGACCCGGAGATCGAGTCTGTCTACCTGATGGCCTCTCCGCAGTACAGTTTTCTGTCATCCAGTGGCGTCAAGGAGCTCGCTACGTTTGGGGGCAGGATCGACGATCTCGT
>DATBZG010000130.1:0-5784 GCA_036513335.1 Solirubrobacteraceae bacterium
GGCGCTCGCCGTGCTGAACGAGTGGGTCAGAGAGGCGACGAGCGACCGCTGGCAGGCGCCGGGCGATGCTCACCTGCGGGAGATGCTGGGTGTCCTCGGGCTCGAGTCGCTGTTGGACGAGGCCCAGGAGGCGCCCGAGGAGATCCGCGCCCTCGCCGAGCAGCGCGAGCACGCTCGGCGCAACCGGGACTTCGCCGCCGCCGACCGGCTGCGCGACGAGATCGCAGCGTCAGGCTGGGAGGTCCGCGACGGGGCCGGCGGCTTTGATCTGATCCCGCTGTGATCCTCTACGGTCGCAATCCCGTCAGGGAGGCGCTGCGCGGGCGCCGGGCGGGCAGCGTCAGCGACGTGTGGGCCACCGCCGGCGCCGCGCGTGAGCCGTGGCTGCAGGGACACTCCGTCAGGATCGTCTCCGCCGATGAGGTCGAGAGCCGCTGCGGCTCAGCGGCGCACCAGGGGCTGTGCGCCGAGGCGGGGCCGTATCACTACGCCGGCGCTGAGGAGCTGCTGGCCGGCGAGCAGCCGCTGCTGGTCGCGCTGGACCAGATCCAGGACCCGCAGAACCTCGGCTCGATCTGCCGGACCGCTGAGTGCGCAGGCGTGGCGGGCGTGGTGATTCCCGAACGCAGGGCGGCCGAGGTCACGCCCGCCGTCTGCAAGGCCTCCGCGGGCGCAGTCGAGCACCTGCCCGTCGCTCGCGTGCGCAACCTCGCCGACTTCCTCGTCGACGCGCGCAAGGCGGAGTGCTGGTGCTACGGCGCCAGCGCTGAGAGCCGGCCCGGCGAGGCCCCGCCGGTGGCATACGACTCCGTCGACTATCGCGGCTCGGGAGTGGTGCTGGTGCTCGGCAGCGAGGGTCAGGGGCTGCGGCCGCGCGTGGCCAAGGCCTGCGACCAGCTGATCTCGCTGCCGCTGCTCGGCAGGATCGAGTCGCTGGGCGTCAGCGCGGCCGCCTCGGCAATTCTGTACGAGATCTTGCAGAGTCGACATGGGGGGTCTTGACAGGGTTCCATAACTGTGTAAGGCTGCGCCGACATAAACCTAAACCTAAGGTTGAGAAAAGCTTAGGTAAGGGTCATTTTCATAGGTTGGCGCCAGGGGAGGAGTGCGCCACTGAGCATTTTGTGGGCCCGTCATGGAGGCGGCCCCCTCAGAAAGGATCTGCTCGTGGCTAGAATCTCCCATAACCCTAACTCTGAACCTAAGGTTGAGGATCTGTTCCTGATCGCGCTTGCGAAGCGGGGCGACCGCAATGCCTATGAGCGTCTCGTCAGGCGCTACCACGGCTTTGTAAGACTGAAGGCCTCCTCGTACTTCCTCGCGGGAGGGGACTCAGAAGACCTCATCCAAGAGGGACTGGTGGGCCTTTACAAGGCAATTCGCGACTTCCGCACCGACCGCGAGTCGAGCTTCCGCAACTTCGCTGAGCTCTGCATCACGCGCCAGATCATCACGGCCGTGAAGACCGCCACGCGCAACAAGCACACGCCGCTGAACCAGTACGTGTCGTTCTCGTCGACGCCCGCCGGCACCGGCGACGACGTGCCCACGCTCGACCAGATGCTGCCCGGGCCCTCCGTTCAGGATCCCGTGAACCAGGTGATCTCCTCCGAGGAGCTGCGCTCCCTCGTGGGCTGTCTCTCGACAGCGCTGTCGGAGCTGGAGAGTCGCGTGCTCTCGCTGTACCTCGACGGCTACTCCTACGAGCAGGTCGGCGGTCGCCTCTCCTGTGACACCAAGACGGTCGACAACGCCCTGCAGCGCGTCAAGCGCAAGGTCGGCGCGCACCTGCAGTCACGTGCCGTGGCCGCCTGAGCGAACCGCGTCCGACGCGCTGTGGCCGCCCCCGCAGGGACGGCCACAGACAGCCGGTCGGTCTCCGGAGCTAGACCTGGCCTTCGGGGGGCAACGTAGAGTTGCCAGGCGCCTCAGGCGGGAGCGTCGATGCCGAGGCGGGCGTTACGTCGATCGTGAACGGCTGGCTGAAAGCGCCGCCGTTCTGCGGGTCTCCCGGGATCCGCACACGGAACACGCTCGTGCCCCTCGTGTAGACCGTGTGGGCGATCGTGTACGTCGATCCGGTGCTCAGCGTCGAAACCTCGACCACGTGGAAGGCCGTTCCCGCGGCGTTCTCGCGCTCGAGGTAGATCACGTGACCTGCGTGGTTCGGGCTCACCGATCCTTCGAACGTCAGCGTCTGGCCGGCTTCGATCGTGGTCCCGGGTGCGAGTGTCGCCGTGAGGGCGTCCCGCACATCCTCGTAGAGCACCGCCGAGTTCAGATCGCCGCCCTGCACCTCGTAGTAGGTGCTGTAGACGGGCGACTGGGCGGGGAACTGGTATTCGCCACTCGCGCTCGTCTGCACCTGCGCGACCGGAGCGAAGCCGCCCTGGTGAGCGGTGTGCGCCAGCAGCGTAACCGTCTCGCTTGCAGAGACGTCGGCCTTGCCGCTGATCGTCACGGGTTGGCCGTAGAGGATCGGGTCGGCGGATGCGTTGATCGTCAGCGCCGGGTTCTGCGCCTGGGAGATCTCATACGTGAGCACGTTCGAGGGGCTCGCGATGTTCCGACCGCGACTGCGCAGCAGCGCGCGGATGTTCGCATCGCCGGGGACGATGAACCTGTGGGTGATCGAGAAGCTCCCGCCTGCGCCCACGCGACCGGACCCGATCCGGTGCCATTCGTTGCCCGTGGTCGCGTTCTCACGCTGCAACACCACGGATCCGCCCACGTCTTCCGGGCTGACCGTGCCCGTGAACGTGACGCGCCCGCCGGCGCCCGTGCGACGTCCAGCCAGCAGCTGTGAGCCTTCGGCGGGTCCCTTCAGCGCCACCTGCGCCGCCACCCTGACCGACCTCTGTTTGCTCACGGTCGTGCCGGCAACCACATGGAACAGGCTGTTTGACGTCAGCGGAGCCGTTTCGATCTTGTAGAAGCCTTCTTTGTTCGTAGTGCCAGTACCGGCGACGGTGTAATCAGGAACCGCGGTGCCCTCATAGAGCGTGACCGTCTGGCTTTCCTGTTCGGCGGGGGTGGGGCACGACAGGTGCCCGTAGGCGGCCACCGATTCGCCTGACGTGATCAGGCGCGGGGCGGCGTTGAGGGTCACACGGCAGTTGCCGGCCGTGGCGTGCCTGATTCGATGGGTCGAGTGTCTGCCGGCTGCCGACGCGGCGGCCGGAGCCAGCGCCACCACGGCGACCGCGGCCGCGCTGGCCGCGCTTAGCTTTATTGAACGCATGTATGCCTTCTCCTTGGGGTGCGGATGGTCTGTTGACTGGCGCTGCTCCCGCCCTCTCTAACCCGGGCAGCCGTGGTTCGATGCGGTCAACCCCGGAGTCCGGCGGCCGTGAGTCAGGGACGCTTGGTGGCTCGCAGGCCCCCGTTCTTCCGTCTGCGGAGGCTTTGAGTGCAGACGTCGGAGGGGTATGATCGCGATGGGCCTCGGGGTCCGCCAAGGCGGGCCCCATGGGGGTGGGGGAGAACGGCTACAGGAGGAGCGTGTAATGGAGGCTCAGGCCACGGCAGCGATGACACGCCAGGCGCTCGGCGCGGCGACGATCGCTGAGGCGTTTCGCATCACGGCCGCCGAGCGCGCCGAGGAGGTCGCGATCCGCACCAAGCAGGACGCGTTCACCATCACATGGGGAGAGCTGCGCGAGCGCGTGGATGCGTTGGCGGGCGGGCTGGCGAAGCTCGGCGTCGGTCGTGGCGACAGCGTCGCGCTGATGCTGTCCAACCGCCCCGAGTTTCACCTGTCGGATCTCGCGGCGATGATGCTCGGTGCTACGCCGTTCTCGATCTACAACACCTACACGGCAGAGCAGATCCGATACGTGGTCGCCGACGCCGGCGCGAAGGTGCTGATCTGCGAGGAGCAGTACATGCCGCAGGTTCGCGAGGCGCGCCGCTCGCTGCCGGACCTCGAGTACGTGATCGTCGTCGACGGCGAGGCGCCGCTGGGGACGCTCACCCTTTCCGAGGTTGAGGGATCGAATCCCGACTTCGACGTGGAGGCGGCGGTTTCACAGATCAAATCCGACGATGTGCTGACGCTGATCTACACCTCCGGCACTACCGGTCCCCCCAAGGGAGTTCAACTGATTCACCGTAACCTCCTGGCAACCGCTGAGGGGATCATCGACCTGATCGACTTCCCTCGCGATGGCCGCGTGATCTCCTGGCTGCCGGCGGCGCACGTGGCGGAGCGCAACGCTCACCACTACTTGCCAATTCTCTTCGGCCTGCAGATCACCTGCTGTGACGATCCCCGGGAAGTTCTCTCCTATCTGCCGGAAGTGAGGCCGAGCTGGTTCTTCGCCGTCCCTCGCATCTGGGAGAAGCTCAAGGCCGGTCTCGAGACGATGGTCGCGGGTCAACCGGAGGAGCGCCGTGCGGAGTTGACCGCTGCGCTGGATGCGGGTGTGCGCAAGGTGCGCCTGGAGCAGGCCGACGAACCGGTGCCCGCTGAGCTGGCAGAGCAGGTGGCCAAGGCCGACGCGGAGATCTTCTCCGGGCTGCGCACGATGCTCGGTCTCGACCAGGTTGAGGCGATCAACGTCGGCGCCGCGCCGACGCCGGTCGAGGTGCTCGAGTTCTTCCACGCGATCGGCCTGCCGCTGGCTGAGCTTTGGGGTATGAGCGAGACCTGCGGCGCGGGTAGCGTCAACCCACCCGGAAAGATCAGGATCGGTACCGTCGGCCCACCCGCGCCGGGGGTCGAGATCAAGCTGGACAGCGACGGTGAGGTGCTCGTCAAATCCGAAGTCGTGATGCTCGGCTATCGCAATCTCCCAGAGAAGACCAGCGAGGCCTTCACCGAGGATGGCTGGCTGCGCACGGGCGACATCGGTGTCTTCGACGAGGAGGGCTACCTGCGAATCGTCGATCGCAAGAAGGAGCTGATCATCAGCGCGGCTGGCAAGAACATGTCGCCGGCGAACATCGAGGCGACGCTGAAGACGGCCTCGCCACTGATCGGCCAGGCCTGCTGCATAGGTGACGCGCGCCCCTACAACACCGCCTTGATCGTGCTCGATGCCGACTTCGCGCCTATGTGGGCGGCCCAGCACGGCATCGGGCAGACAGCGCTAGAGGATCTGGCCCGTGAGGAGGGCATCCGCGTGGCGGTCGCCGAGGGCGTCGAGGTAGCCAACGCGAAGCTCGCCAAAGTCGAACAGATCAAGAAGTTCACGATCGTGGAGGGCGACTGGCTGCCTGGCGGCGATGAGCTGACCCCGACCATGAAGCTCAAGCGCAAGCCGATCGCCGAGAAGTATGCGGAGGCGATCGAGAAGATGTACTCGGGCCAGCGCCAGGCGGCGGTTTGACCGTCGAGCGCTCCGATCTGAGGTTCCCTTCGGGTGGCGACCAGTGTGCTGCGTGGCTCTATCGACCGCAGGTTGCCTCGAGCTGTGTGGTGATGGCACATGGCTTCTCGCTCACACGCCATGACGGCCTGCCGGCATATGCGAAGCGACTGGCCGAGGCGGGCACGGCGGTGCTCCTCTTCGACCATCGCTACCTTGGCGACTCCGGCGGTGAGCCCAGGCAGCGCTTTCGCAAGTCCGCTCAGATGCAGGACTGGCGCGCCGCTGTCGCCTATGCCCGCTCACTGGAGGGGATCGACCCGGCGCGGATCATCCTGTGGGGCTTCTCCTTCAGCGGCGGCCATGTGATCGAGACCGCCGCCGCGGACCCAGGCATCGCGGCGACGCTCGCCCTCTGCCCGATGGTCGATGGGCTGGCTCGTGCGCTGGCCACGCCACCACTGCTAAGCGCCTG